>NZ_JBEPNO010000039.1:0-30943 GCF_040546275.1 Nakamurella sp. UYEF19
GGCCCGGCCCCCGGCCCCCCCCCCCCCCCCCCGGCCCGCCGCCCCCCCCGCGGCGGCGCCCCCCCCCGGCGGCCGGGTTCAAGGTTCCGATCCGCGAGCGCTGGGCCGCCTTCACCTTCACCCTTGGGGCAGCCATCGTTCTGGTCGGCCTGATCCTCTATCCGCTGCTGGATGACATCCGCCTCACCTTCTCCCGGTTGGCACCCGGGGTGAACGTCCCGTGGGTCGGATTCCGCAATTACAAGGCCGTCCTCACGGATTCCCAGTTCTGGGCCAGCATCGGGGTCACCGCGAAGTACACGCTGACCGCGCTGATCCTGGAGTTCGTCATCGGGTTCGGACTGGCCTTGGCCATGGCCAGGATCATCCGCGGTGGTGGGCTGCTCCGAACCCTGATCCTGATCCCGACCATGCTGACACCGGCGGTCGCGGCCATCAACTTCCGCAACCTGTTGAACTACGACTCCGGGCTGATCAACTATTTCGTCACCCTCTTCGGCGGGCAACCGCACGCGTGGCTAGCCGACAGTGGGTACTCCTTCGCTGCCTTGGTGCTGACCGATGTCTGGCGCAGCACGCCATTTTTCGTGCTGGTGCTCTCCGCGGGCCTGGTGGCCCTGTCCCCCGAGGTCATCGAAGCAGCCGAGCTGGACGGGGCCGGCGGGTGGAGCAAACTGCGCTACATCCAGATCCCGATGCTGGTTCCGCTGATCTTGGTCACGGTTCTCTTCCGCGTCATCGACCTGTTCCGGACGTTCGACACGGTCTACACACTCACCAACGGTGGACCGGGCAACGCCACCAACGTGGTGGCCATGCAGATCTACAACGACGCCAACGTGGGTCAGTACACCAGCTACGCCGCGACCGAGGCCGCCGTCTTCATGCTGCTCACGCTCCTGGCCAGTTTCTCGCTCATCCGCATCATGCGATCGCAGCGAGCGTGATCGCCGCCCTGACCCGAAAGTCCACCATCGAACAGGAGAAGACATGGCGGTGAGAAGATCTCGCCGGAGCCAAACGGCCGTCTACGGGATTGTCATCCTCTGGGTGCTGATCAGCCTGGCTCCGGTGGTGTGGATGCTCCTGCAGTCGATCAAACCGTCGGCCCAGGTATTCGCCATCCCCCCGGCCTGGCTGTTCACCCCCACGCTGGAGAACTACCGGGACCTGTTCTCCACCGACAGCGGCACCCAATTCGGCCATTACCTGATGGTCAGTCTGATCGTCACCGTCTCGACCGTGCTGCTGACGATCATCGTCAGCGTCCCGGCCAGCTACGCGCTGACGTTCATGCGAGTGCGTCGACCAAACTTCTGGCTCATCCTGATCCTGCTGGCGTCGATGCTGCCTCCGGTCGTGCTGCTGGTGCCGTTGTTCCAGCTGTGGAACAACCTGCATCTATTGGACAATCCGATTGCCCTGATCCTCACCTATACCGCGATGAACATCCCGTTCACCGTGTGGCTGGTGCGCGGGTTCATGGCGCAGGTGCCCAAGGAGCTCCGGGAGTCGGCGTTGGTGGACGGGGCCGGTGACGGCCGGATCCTGGTCCGGGTGATGCTCCCGGTCGTCCGGTCCGGTATTGCGGCCGCCGCCATCTTCACCGTCATCTCGGCCTGGAACGAGCTGCTGTTCGCGGTGCTGTTGACCACTGACAACCGCACTGCTCCGGCCGGGATCGTCGCCACGTTGATCAGCGATCGTGGAATCAACTGGGGCAAGCTCTACGCCGCGGCCACCATGGTGGCGATCCCCATCATTCTGTTCACCATCGCGGTCCAGCGACACGTGGTGCGAGGCTTCACCTTCGGTGCGGTCAAGGGCTGAGGCGCGAGCGGGTAACCCGTCTCACGATGCAGTTACTTGATGACCACCGGATTGGTCGCCGCCCCGGACCCGCCGATCAGCGGGATCGGGGCTGCGGCGTAGAAGAATTCCCACACCCCGTCGCGATGACAGTCCGCAGCAAGATCGTCCAGCCAGGCGGCCTCGGTGAAGATGACACCCAATCCGCGCATCAGAGCGGCGTGCAGGGGATAGAAGACCCCGGTGCGTGGCTCACGGGTGGTCTCGTTGCCCAGGGTGTCGGTCACCAGGCAGGCGATGTCCAGTTCGTGGAACCAACGGACGAGCTCGGGTGAGAAGGTCAGCCCGGGTTCCCAGTAGTCGTCGGTGATCCGCTGGCGATCCGCACGCAAGGCCGCGTGCCAGCCGGTGCGGAGCAGCAGAATGGCGCGCGGCCTGATGGCCACTCCTTGGGCCTGCGCTGCCGCCAGAACGTCGTGGTGATCGAAGGTCTCGGCTCTGGCCAGCGATTGGACCCGCCGGTGCGCGGCCATGTCGATGAGCACTGCGGGCCCGACGATTCCGCGGTGGGCCAGTGGCTCGATCCCGGCCTTGGCCATCGCACCGGTAGTGCTGGACGCAGGATGGCCGTTCCAGAGTTGGTCGTCGAGCCACATGTGGCCGAGTGCATCGGTGTGCGTTCCGAACTGAGCGTGGGCGGTCAGCAGATCCTCGGTCCACGCAAGACCGCCCGGCAAGCGTTCCTGGCGACCGGACCGGAATGCTGCATCATCGGTGACATTGCGCCGCAGCGGCGGGGTTCGCCCGGGTAGCACCGGGTCGTCGGCCCCCACCGGGGCGCCGAGAGTGAATACCCGGCCGTGGCGGATCAATCCGACCGCGCGGAGCACCTGATCAGGATCGAGCAAATTCGACGCACCGATTTCATCGCCGGCACCCCAGCGCCCCCAATTGGTCGGGACCTGGGCCAGCAGGTCGGTCAGCTGCAAGGTCGGTTCGGTCCCGCTGCTCACGGCAGCGCAACGGTTCCGGACCAGGCCCGCTGGAATGCTTCGAGCAGGCGGAGATAGGCAGTGCCACCACCGTCGGGATGTCCGATGCTCCGATCCCCGACCCAGGCTGCGCGGCCGCGTCGAGACACCAGTCCGGTGGTCGATTCGACACCCGTCCGGGCCGCCGTCACCATCAGCGACAGGCTCTCGGTCGAATCGTCTGGGCCGTGTGTCAGCGCTTCGAGACTGGGTGCCATCGCATCGAGAATGGTCTTGTCGCCCGGCACCGACTTTCCTCGCTGCTTGATCCGCTCGATTGCGGCCGAGAGTATTCCAATGGCGCCGGCCCGGTCCACCTCGGCCGATTCGCCCAACCCTTTGGCGGCAGCCAGTAGTCCACCGGCCACCAGCGCCGACAGGGTCGACGGATTGGCTGCGGAGAACGCGGCGGCCGCGACTTGGAGCACCTTCGCGGGCAACACCGATTCGTCGCCCGCGGGCAGATCCCGCAAAATTGCGGCGGCGCCGTCAGCGACGGTGATGCCGAGATCGCCATCACCGATGGCGGCATCCAGATCGCGCAGCTCGTCCCTGGACGCCTCCAGCAGCGGAAGCGCAGCGGCCAGGAGTGCGGCAAGTTCGTGCCCGTTCACTGGCGGAAGAACGGGGAAGACGCCGGTGCGTCGATGAGTTCGGCCAACTCGTCGTCGAGCTTCATCATGGTCAACGAGGCGCCGGCCATCTCCAGGCTGGTGGCATACTCCCCCACGTAGGACCGGTGGACGACAATCCCTTCAGCGGCGAGGATGTCGTACACCCGGCGATACAACACGTAGAGCTCTTCGGGAGGAGTTGCGCCCATCCCGTTCACCAGCACAGCAACTCGATCGCCCGCTACCAGAGCGATGTCAGCCAAGACCGCGGCTACCATTCGATCGGCGATCTGGTCGGCGGTCTCCAGCGGACCGCGGTGGGAGCCGGGTTCCCCATGGATCCCGATCCCGATCTCCATCTGGCCGTCCGGCAGTTCGAAGGTGGCCTTGCCTGCCGCAGGCAGAATCGACGGGGATAGTCCTACGCCCACGCTGCGGCACGCTGCGGCGGCGGCTTCCGCCACCCTGGTGACCTCTTTGAGATCATCGCCGCGCTCTGCGGCGGCGCCGGCGCACTTGTAGGCCAGCACCAGACCACCGACACCGCGGCGGCTTTCGGCCTTCTCAGGGGGCGCACTGAGAACGTCATCGGCCAGCAGCACCGTGCGGGTGAGTATGTCGTCCAACTCGGCCAGTTCACCGGCGAGTTCGAAGTTGAGGACGTCACCTCCGTAATTTCCGAACAGGTAGAGCACCCCGCGTCCGGAGTCACTTGCCCTGGTGGCCGCCAGGATTTGCTGCGGCGACGGGGACGAGAACACTCCGCCGATCGCCACTCCCGAGAGCAACCCCCGTCCGACGTACCCCAGGAACAGCGGGAGGTGTCCGGAACCGCCTCCAGTGACGATGCCGACCCGATCGCCGGGGGCATCGACCCGGACCAGCGCGCGGTGGTCCGCTGAGACTGATCGCAATTCATCGGGATGCGCTTTGAGGATCCCGTCGACGAACTCGTCGACGAAATCCCCAGGGCGGTTGATCAGCTTTCTCATGCGAAACTCTCCTCTTGGGTTGCGCGCTGCCATAGATCATCAAAACTGGGGCATCGGCCGCCGAGCACGAGCGCACGGCCGCCCGCCAGCGATGACGCCTGCGCTTGGAATCTGGCCCACCAGCTTGCCGTGCTGCTGGAGAGCCTCGCACTCGATACGGGCACGATGCCTGGCGAGCGGCCACGATTCGCCGGCCGCCTTCAGGTAGGGCAGCGCCTGTTCGATCACCACCGACTGGTATGAACTCGAAACCCGAAACACCCGATTCAGGTTGCCGTCGCCAATCTCCTGCGCAGTGATCGGCCGGCCGGCCAAGAACGGTACGACCAATTCTGCCACCGTCGACAGGTTCAACTCGCGATACGGTGTCTCGATGTCGCTCATCCACACCTCGTGCAACTCGTCGTCAAGGGGACACCACCCCGGCCGGCCTGCTACAGCTCCCCGCACCGTCCCGACGCCAACACTGGCATCGCAGGTCGCACTTCACGGCGAGTCGTTCGTCTCGTATAGTTGTCGGACAACGGACATCTGTCAAGCAGGATTCGCCCTGACGTCGGAGGCGGTTCCGAGGAGCGTCACAACAAGGGAAGGCAGACGGTGAAAGCGCAGACCGGTACCGACCGACTCGGCTCGCGCACGGCCCTACCGGTGCGGTTGGCAGACGACCTGCGGGGACGGCTTGCTGCCCAGGAATGGTCACCGGGGGAGCAACTGCCCACCGAGGCCGACCTGGTCGACAGCTACGGGGTATCGCGGGCGACCGTGCGACAAGCTCTGAAAACTCTCGAAGAACGCGGTTTGATCACCACCAAGCGCGGGCTGGGCAGCTTCGCCGCCGACGTCGGGACCATCCATGCCGGCATGCAGGAACTGAAGTCGATCAGCGCGACCATCGCCGAGATGGGACACCGCCCTGGGATGCGGTACCACCACCGTCTGCTACGTCCCCCAACGGCGCAGGAGCAGGACATGTTCGGCATCGGGCCCGACGAGCAGGTGCTGGACATCCAGCGCAAGATCATGGCCGACGACATCGTGGTTGCCTACTCCTACGACGTGCTTCCCCGATGGGTCTTCCCGGCCGATTTCAAGCCCAAGGATCTGACCGGGTCGGTATTCGGCTTCCTGGCCGACAACAACGGCCCGACCCCGATCCGCGCTCTCGCCAACGTCAAAGCCGTCAGCGACCTGTCCGTCGCCTGGGACGGAGCCCTCGCGCAGGATGAACTGTTCCTGCTCCTGGATCAACTGCACTACGACGAGCAGAACCGGCCATTCATGTACACACGTAGTTACTTCATCGAAGGACGCTTCGCATTCACTGTCATGCGGACAACGCGCTGACGCCGGCAGAGATGCATCGCTCGGGCCTGGCAGGTACCGCTCCGCCCAATGCGCACTTCGACCATTGCGGGGCCGGGGGCGGCGCGCATCGGTCTCAGGAGAGCTTTTTGAATCGGCCAACTCTTCAATAAGCGTAGGCGCCAGGTCTGGGAAGGCGTTCGAGGTCAACGAATTTGGTCTGGGATTGCGCGCTACCAACTTCCACCGCGCGACGCCGTCCTGCTGTGACGCGCGCGCCGACCGACGCCAGAAGGTCCGGCTACCACACAGGCAGCGGTGACGCTGGAGCCACCGCCGGGAACGCCGGTTCCATTCATGACTACAGGACTACCAGGGAGCATCGACAACGAACTGGCCTCATCGCGTACCCCACTTCGAATCGCGCTGCTACTGCAGACTCCCGCCGACGATCCGAGCGTCCACGGACGTCGACAGCGTCATCGCCAATACGGTAGCCACACCACGAGCCATCGTATCCACCGCCATCGACGGAAACTCAGTGCCCACAGCCTGTTCCGGTGCAAACGGCACGTGGACGAACCCGCCGCGGACATCACTGCCGGAGCGCTCGAGCTCGTGCATCAGCCGATAGAACACGTGATTGCACGTGTAGGTGCCGGCGGTCTGCGAGACCACCGCCGGAATGCCCAACCGGCCGAGTTCGGCGACCGCCGCCTTGATCGGCAGCGTCGAGAAATAGGCCGCAGGACCTCCGGGAACGATGGGCTCGTCAACGGGTTGCCAACCCTGGTTGTCCGGGATGCGGGCATCGTCCACGTTGATGGCGACACGCTCCAGCCGGACTGCGCTGGCCCCGCCGGCCTGCCCGACGCAGATCACCACGTCCGGGCGAAGCGTTTCCAACACATCGGTGAGGACCGTGTCGACAGAGGCGAAGTCGACCGGAAGCTCGAGGACGTGGATGTCCTCGTCCGACCCGGCCCACGTCCGGCGCACCTCCTGGACGGCCGACCACGACGGGTTGGTGCTCTGAGAGTCGAATGGCTCGAACCCGGTCAGTAGAACGGTGGTCCGAGGCCTGGTGCCGGTCGTCATGCCTCCATCATTCGCGGATCACCGCCGGCAGATTGCTTCGGGTCCCGCGGGGACTGTCCGGCCGATGACCACTGGGTGAGCTGCGGCGCTGGTCGGAGATCAGGAGGTGCCGACTTCGTAGGGGATCCCCGATTGGTTGATCAGGGCACGATTACCCAGCGGCTCCTGCAGGTGCACTGTCGTGTTGTCAGGTTGACCAGGAGTTGGATACAAACCGGAGGTGATCCTCGAGAACCCGTCCGTGCAACCGGCCTTCGGAAACGTGGAGTCGAAGTGCAGGTTCACGGCCAGGACCACCACCGTCGAGGTCTCCTTCGAGGCGAGGGAGGAGGTGTAGTCGGGATCGCAACCTCCCTCTGAAACGTGATGGGCGATGAACGAGATCGTGATGTCCTTTCCGTTGCCGGACACCGTCGCCCCTTCCCCCACCGGCGGATCATCGGCAAGGGTGGCCGGGTACCGGCCACCCGCTGCCACCGCAAGCACGTAGATCGGATCGCGGGACTCGGCGAGCGTCACTTTCCAAGTCGGCAGTGGGGTGTCGCCGCGGTCGGTCCTGAAAGGCTGGTCGACCAGTTGCATTCTGGTGATGTGGACAGACGGCCTCACGACAGTCGAGTGCAGCGGGTCGGTGAGCTGGCTGATGGCCGCGGCAGGGGGAATGATCGGGTAACCACCCATCGTCTCCGGTGCTGTCGGTAGGGTCATCCCGAGGGTGATCCGCCCGGCAGCCAAGGCATTCTCGTCTTCCCCCACCGGCAGCGGATCGGCAGGCAGAACGACCGCGGACGTCATCAGGACGATCGGCCGCGGCCGTGCGCTGACGGGAAAATCCTTCCATTGCTGGACTGCACCGTCTATCGAGGGGGGCGACGGGGAGTACACGTACGACGGCTGCGTACTGACGAGCCTGAACGTCAGCACATAGGGTCCGGGCTGCAACACCAGAGCTCGCCCATCGAGGTGTCCCTGAGTTGAGCCTGCTTTCATGGCCTGGTAGGCGGCCGCGAGGATGGAGGATGCTGGACTCGGCGCACCGGGCTGTTTCTCGCAGCCGTTTTTCTGGGGTGTGAGCCGATCAAAGGTGACCGTCTGGTCGGTGGTGGTCCAACGGACCGCCTGCGTCTGACAGAGCGGCGCCGTCATCTGGACTGTCCCGTCCGGGTTGAAATTGATCCCGAACGAATCGTCGAAGCGCGCCGAGATTGGCTTGCCCCCAGCTCCTTTCGCCACAGTCGCAATCGACCAGTACGTCCGGTCGAGCTTCGACTCGAGCACGGACTGCGTCGGCGACGGAACTGCCGTTGCTGGTGGCGGACCCGAGGCCTGGCGCGCGGTGAACCGCACCACGCTCGCCGTCGCGACGACCAGGACGACTGCGGCGGCGATCCCGATCACGGCGAATCGGCCGCGCGAACGCCTGACATTTCCCTTGGGCGGGTGCGCCAGCACAGTTTCGAGAACGGCGTCCTCGTCGGGGGTGAACCGCTCGCGTGCGGCCAGCGCCTCTTTCAGCTCTTCGATGTCCATGTGGTCCCTCACTCTCTGGCCGATGTCTTGGCGAGCCGCAACGACGCCAGGCCACGGTTGGCCGACGAACGCACCGTCGACAGTGCACAGCCCAGCTCCGCCGCAATCTGTTGATCGGTACGGTCCAGGTAGTAGCGCAACACCAGTACCGTCCGTTGGCGGTCGGGTAGCGCCCGCAGCAGACCGTCGAGCTCATCACGGTCCTCCACGTGGTCGATGACCGAATCGATCCGGGAGTCCAACAGATCGTGCGAGCTGGTGGAAAAGGTGCGTCGGCGCAGAGTCGTCCGGCGGTGATCGAGGAACGTAGTGGTCACTGCGGCCCGTACGTAGGCCAGCGGATACTGCATTGCCCCTACCCGATCCCAGATCGGCCAGATCGCGATCAGGGTCTGGGCCAGAACGTCATGCGCCAACTGGCGGTCGCCCACCAGTACTCCGGCGTAACGGCCCAAGCGTCCCAGGTTGGCGGTCAGGAAATCTTCGAAGTCCATTGCCCTCCGATCCGCCCGTGAACTATCCGTTCACCACCTCAACGTCACGACGAACCCATATTGTCGCAAGGCCGGACCATCCGATCGGGTTCACGGGTACGGCGCCAACAGATGAGTCACCGCATCTGGTCAAAACAAGCTCAGCGGGGCACGGCCTGCTTGCTCGTCGAGATCCGTCCTGTTCACCGTGACCAGCGCCGTGACAACGACAACCGAATCCTGCGTCAGCCCGCTCGCATCGGCCGACAGGAAGACGTTGCCCGGCATCGTCGCCAGGCTGGTGTTTGACGTGATGACCGCGGCGATCACGGTGGCCAACCTACTGGTGTTGTAGCTATCAGCCGAGATCACCACTACCGGTCGGCGCTTGGCTGGTCGCGAACCCGCGGGCGCTCCCAGATCGGCCCAGTAGATGTCCCCACGAGCGATCACCACTCGTCCCGAACTGTTTTCCAGGACCCGAAGGCCCGCCTCGACAGCAGCCGCCGCGGAATCGTCGGCTCGGGTCACAGTATCGAGGGCCTCATTGATCTGCTCGGTGATCGATGCCGCGTCGAGTTCTTCTACGTATCGGGCAGCCGCACGACTGAAGAACTCAGACCGGCTGACGCCGAGTTCGTGGGCTCGGCGTGAAGCCTTCTCGAAGGTCTCATCGGGCACAGAAATCGCTGTCTTCATGGACCGAGTACAACTCGGTATGACTCGGCCGTGAGTTACGAAAGTCTGCGGTCCTCACACCACCCGCTCGGCTCGTCCGGGCACGGCCGCGACAGCCTCCGGATGCATCAGCGCGGCCAACGCCTCGACCCCGTCGACCAACCTCGGTCCCGGCCGGACGATGAGTCCGTCGGCGTCGATCGCCCAGATCGCTACCCCCGGCAGCCTTTCGGCCACGGCGCGGGCCTGCGCGACGGCGCCGTCGAGGTGGTAGCCGCAGGGCGCCACCACGACGAGATCCGGCATGCAGGCCGCGACGGAATCCCAGGTGGCGGTGACCGACATCTGCCCGGGTCGGCCGGACACCGGTTCCCCACCGGCCGCCGTGACCAGGTCCGGCACCCAGTGCCCGGCGGTGAACAGCGGGTCAACCCACTCGACGACGGCCACCCGCGGTCGGGGCAGACCGGCAACGGCGGTGCTGACGGCGTCCAGCCGGGCCTGCAGGCCATTCACCAGCTCCTGCGCGCGGTCGGCGGTGCCGGTCCGGGCGCCCACCAGCAGGATGGTGTCCAGGACATCGGCCAGGGTGTGCGGGTCGAGGGAGACGACATCGGCCTGACAACCCAGGTAGGACAACGCTTCCTCGACCTGGCCCGAGGGCAGCGCGCAGACACGGCAGAGGTCCTGGGTCAGGATGACGTCCGGGGCGAGCGCCGCGAGTGCCCCGCCATCCAGGGTGTACAGATCCTCACCGGCCGCCAGCCGGTCCCGGACGTAGCGATCGATCTCCTGCGGCGTCATCCCGTGGGTATCGCGGCCACCGACCACCACCGTCTTCTCGATCCGTGCGGACGCGGGTTCGTCGCATTCGAAGGTCACGCCGACCACCTGGTCCCCCAGCCCGAGTGCGTAGGCGATCTCGGTGGCGGACGGAAGCGTGGATACCAGTCGCATCTGCATACCGTAGGTGAGAGTGCCGTTGATCGCGTCCGGGAATTACTGCGGCGCTCAGTGGTTGGTCTCCACAGGTGCACCGAAGCCCCTCCCCTGCGCAAATCCACCAGTCGAGAGGCTTTTCGATGTCCAGCTCCACCATCACGACGCCCACCACCATCGATGAACCGGCACCCAGGCTGGCCCACATCGGCGGCACGTTCATCCTGCTGCTGGGCGCGTTGACGGCCGTCGGACCGTTCACCATCGACATGTACCTTGCTGCGTTCCCGCAGATCACCTCTGATCTGAACACCCGCCCCGCCGCCGTGCAGCTGACCATCACCGCCACGCTGATCGGCCTGGCACTGGGGCAGCTCCTGCTGGGATCGATCTCCGACGCGATCGGCCGGCGCAAGCCCATGCTGACCGGTCTCGCCCTCTACATCGCCGCGTCGGTCGGCATCGTCTTCGTCAACTCGGTCGAACTGCTGACGGCCCTGCGGTTCCTGCAGGGCCTGGGCGCGGCCGCCGGCATGGTGCTGTCCATGGCGATCGTGCGCGACCGCTTCGAAGGCATCCAGGTCGGCAAGGCCATCGCGCGGCTGATGCTCGTCGTCGGGGTCTCCCCCTGCGTCGCCCCGATGATCGGTGCGCAGTTCCTGCGTCTCGGCTCCTGGCGCGACATGTTCGTCGCCCTCGCGGCATTGGCCACCGTGCTGCTGGTCGCTGCGTTCTTCATGCTCAAGGAGTCGCTGCCGGCGCAGCTGCGACGCTCCGGCGGAGTCGGTGCCGCCACCCGGTCCTACGTGACGCTCCTGCGCGATCCGCTGTTCCTCGGCCTGGCGCTGCTCGGCGGATTCACCATGGCGGCGCTATTCACCTACATCTCGTCGGCCAGCTTCGTCTTCCAGGACGGATTCGGCCTCTCGGCGACCCAATTCGCGATCATCTTCGCCGCGGGCGGCATCACCTTCACCATCGGAACCCAGCTCAACGGTGCCCTTCTCGGCCGGGTCGCTCCCGAGCAGATCCTGCGTGCTGCGGTCCTGGGCGCCCTCGCCGTCACCGGCGCGTTGGTGGTGACTTCCATCATCGGACTGGGTGTGTGGCCGCTGATCGTGCTGCTGGTGGCCAACATGTTCGCCGTCGGCATGCTGCTGCCGGCGATCTCGTCGATCGCGCTCGAACGAAATGCGCACCGGGCCGGCAGCGCCGCGGCCCTGATCGGCGCGACCCAGTTTGGCATCGGCGCCACCACCGCGCCGATCACCGGACTGTTCGCCGAAGGATCCGCGGTGGCCATGGCGTCGGTGATGCTCGCCGCCACGGTCATCATCGTCGGCCTGATGTTCGCGACCCGTCCGGCGATGCGCCGCAGTACCGCCGGGATGCCCAACCGACCGAGTTCGGCCACCGCCGCCTTGATCGGCAGCGTCGAGAAGTAGGCCGCGGGACCCGCGGGCACGACGGCTCGTCAACAGGCTGCCGGCCCTGGTTGTCCGGGATGCGGGCATCGTCCACGTTGATGGCGACGCGCTCCAGCCGGACGGCACTGGCCCCGCCCGGCCTGCCCGACGCAGATCACCACGTCGGACGAAGGGCTCCCAGCGCGTCGGTGAGCACCTGGTCGACGGAGGCGAAGTCGACCGGGAGTTCGAGGACGTGGATGTCTTCGTCCGACCCGGCCCACGTCCGGCGCGCCTCCCGCACGGCCGACCACGATGGGTTGGTCGTCTGACCGTCGAACGGCTCGAAGCCGGTCAGTGGAACGGTGGTCGCGGGCCTGGTCGTCCTGGCTCCATCATTCGCCCACCACCGAGAGCACCTGGGAGGTCCTCACCCTTCGACGGCGAGACTGAACTCGAACTGGCCCGGCGCGGTCCGTTCCAGGGTCCTGAGGATCCGACGGGGGTCGTCGTAGGGGCCGGACAGGTAGAACGGCCTGCCGTCCTTCCCGAAGGTGATGGCCGACGATCCGGTCCAGGGCCCGAGAAGGCCTGCCACCTCGTCGAACTCGCCCTGGGGTTCGAACCCGAGGGCTCGGGCGTAGTCGACCGCCCCGAAGATCAGGTGCCTGGCCAACTGGATGTCTGCCGTCTGCCAACCGTGGAAGGCACCGAAGAACTCCGGCTGGAACCTGTGCAACTCGGGCTCGCTCATCACCTCGGGTCCGTAGGTGTTCTTGATACCGAGGCAGTAGACATCCGCCAGATATCCGCACACCGTCACCTTGTCGAAGCGGTGCCGCCTGGCCAGCAGCACACAGACCAAGCCGGCTGTGCTCTCGTCGTCGTTCGTCTGGTCCTGCCATCCCTGCTCGGGATCGACGGACAGGCCAAGGCTCCACCCCTGGTTGACCCAGCAGCCGACAACTGAAGGCGCGAGAGCGATCTCGTCCCGTTCGGCGGCCACCGCGCGCACCAGTGGGGCCACCACGGACGGGCTCAGGCCCAGAATGCGTGCGATCTGCTTCGGCGCCTTGCCCTCGGCGCGCAGTAGTCGAACACGCGCCAACATGTCGAGGTCTGTCATGGCCGATGAGCCTACTGGGCAGGATGGTCGCGTCAGACGCCCGCGGTACAGCTCTGGCCGCGACTTTTCACGACGATGAACACGGACCTGTTCAGCAGAGCGCTCGGCGCGCTGCCGGTCACAGCGCTTCCAGGTCGTTGGCGGTGTCGCTGGCCAACGCATCGAGATCGCTCCGTAAAGCCGCGTCCGCCTGATGCCGGGTGAGCAGCAATACGAGATCTTCGCGCGAGCTGGATGCGGTTCGGGTCGTCGAGAGCGGGATCAGGTCCGCGACAGGTGCGCCGTTCATCATGATGGTCACCCGTTCGTCGGCGGCCACCCTGCGCAGTAGGTCGGCTGTGTCATTCCGGAGATCGTCCGAGGCACACGTGCTCATGTGCGCGATCGTAGCTGTCGGGCGATACCGGTCTCGGGCCACGTGCAGCCGTCCGGGCACGGCACGATCACTCGACGCAACGGTTCCGCGAAAGCGGCTTTTCGAACAAATCAGACCACTTCCTCCGGGGATGGTGGGACAACCTACCGTTCACGTCTCGTCGAAGACCAGGTTTGCCTCGGCCGGCGGACCCGAGCCCGATCGCGTTTTCGACACTGCCGTCCCAGATCCCCTGGCAGCCAACAGGTCGGCGAGCGGGATCGGGCGACCGGTCAGGAATCCCTGGACCCGGTCACAACCGATTTCGGTCAACGCCCGCAACTCTTCTCGCGTCTCCACGCCCTCGGCGACGGTGGTCTTGCCGAGCGCCCTGGCGAGTGCGTGGATGGCGGTGACGATCGACCGGCCGTGCGGTGACGTCACCGCGGTGACGAACGACCGGTCGATCTTGAGAATGTCGAACGGCACCGTCGCGAGCCGGCTGAGCGAGCTGTACTCGGTGCCGAAGTCGTCGATGGCGATCCGGATGCCGTGGTCGCGGAACACCATCAACGCCGTTCGGGCCTGCTCGAGGTCGGCCATCACCGAGCTCTCGGTGATCTCGAGAATGAGAGCATGACGCGGCAGATCGCGGAGGGTGTCCAGGACGTTCCCGACGAATTCGGGATCGACAAGTTGCCGGGCAGAGACATTCACCGCGATGGGGCAGCCGATGGCCGGCACGTCGCGAGCCGCGAGTCGGAGGACACGAAGCCCGATGGCGGGCATCAGTCCTTCCTGCTCGGCAATGGGGATCCACTCTGCGGGCGGATGGAGTCGTCCGTGGTGGCGCCACCGGACCAGCGCCTCGACCCCCACCCGGGCAAGGGTTGTCGTGTCGACGATGGGTTGGTAGTGGAGTTCGAATTCGTCGCGCTCGGTAGCAACGGTGAGCAGCCGGGTCAGGCGGGCCCTGGCCAGCAGTTCCTGCCTGAGCTCGGTCCGGTAAACCCGTACCCGACCGCGCGCCTGCTGGGCTGCGACGAGCGCGGTTCCGACCTCCTGCACCAACTCGGCGGCGGTGCTCGTCGGGTGGCTGACCGTGATGCCCACCGACACCACGAGATTGCGCGGTAGGTCGGTGGTCCGTTGCAACAGGGTGACTGCCTGTTCGGCGTACTCCTCGAGGTCAGCATCCGGTGGCGGCACCGGTACGGGCACCGAGATCATGAAGGTCGCCTCCCGCACCCGGGCCACTCTGGCATGCGATGGGAGCACGGTCATCAGATGAGCGGCGATGGTCCGCAGGACCGAGTCGGCGGCCGCGGACCCCGTGGCGGCACGGACCTGCTCCAGTCGGCTGACGTGAAATTGGGCGACGAGCACCGGCGTCTGCGGATCGCCGAGCAGGGACTGGAGCTCCTCCAGCGCCCCGTCCAGATTGGACAGGCCGGTGAGTTGGTCATACCGCGCCAGGTGATGAGCTACATGCTCGGCCCGCAGTCTGCCTTCGGACGCCGACACGAGGGAGCCCTGGAGGGTGACCACCCTTGTGCTGCACCACCAGGCAAGGAGAATCGCGATGGGCAGTGTCCACAGCGACGTCATGGCCTCCATCAGCCACCCTGGTCCGGCAAAGGCTGCGATGGCCAGGATGGCCAGCACGCTGATGGTCGCGGCGGCCAACTCGCGCCGCCGGGCACCGGTGAGCCGCCACCACGCGAGGACGGCGTAGGCGAGGAAGATCAGGGCGCAACTGCCCGCCAGTGCGTCGCCGAAGGATTGGATCATCGGCCACGGCGACCCGTCGACGAAGGTGTAGGCGGCGTCGCCGGTGAAACCGAAGACGGAATACACGACGGGCAACAACAGCTCTGCCACGACGCCCGCGCGAAGGGCCGGCAGGGGAACCAGCGTGCCCAGGGTGGCCAGGAACAAGGCGGCGGTGATGCCGATGACCATGGCACGGACGGGTACGACCACCCGGAAGACGTCGGCCTCGGGGAAAGACAGCCCGATGGCACCGACGACGAGCGTCAGCGTGACGCTCCAACAGAGCAGCCCGGTCGCCGCCAGGAAGCGCTGCGACCGGTCCCGCCCCCACCATTGCAGATTGAAGCAACCCACCGTCGCCATCGAGCCGGCGGCCCCGACATGAAGGCACAGCGCCCAGCCGACCCCAGCCCCCATCGACCCGATCACTCTGCCACCCCCACCCGCTGCGATTGGTCATGTGGGACGAACGCAACGGTACCGGATTGTTTCGCCGGCAGACTCACATCGACAACGGCGACACCTGTCCGAAACAAACAGCAAGCGATGCCCGAGAGTGTCCTTACACCACAGGTTGTGGCACCTGCCCCGTGTTTAATCCATTGGGCACTATCTGTGAGGGTCACTTGACCGGAGGAGTGGTCGTGTCACCCGCATCGTGTCACCGTACGGTGTAGATCATTAGAATTTCACACACGGTGTCGACACAACGTCACTCCTGCCCGGGATCAGCTCAACGCGGTCGGGAACTGGCAGCGAGAACTGCGGGCAGCAAACGCATCGAGAGCATCGAGCACAGCATCGGATTTCCAGTGAAGACCGCGTCGGTGCACGTTGAAGCCCGTGACGGCGCCGCCGGCCCGCAGCTGGTCCATGTACCGACTCGCATGGTTGGCCGTTATCCCCAGTTCGGTGTTCAGCACTGCCGTATCGAGAACCGGTTGCCGCAGAAGTAGATCAGCGATCTTCCAGGTCGCCGAGTCGGCACGGGCCGTGACCGACCGTCGCCAGGTCTCGCGGATCTGCCGAATTTCGAGGACCAGCTGTCTACCGTTGGCGATCGCCCGGAACGCGGCATCGGCCGTCAGCTCGATCATGTCGTCGGGAGAGCCGGCCCGAAAGGACGACAGCGCGCGGTGATAGACGTCGGGCTGCCCGAGCAAGCCGGACGACACCGGCACCGTCACATTTCTGGTCAGGCCCTTGGCCTTCAGCATGGAATGGATCAGCGCGCGCCCGGTCCTACCGTTCCCGTCGGTAAACGGGTGGATCGTCTCGAACTGGGCGTGGGCGATGGCTGCCTGCTCCAACACCGGTATGTCCTCCCGGTTGACGTACGCCACCAGATCGTCGATCGCGTGGAGGACGCGGGACTGATGAGGAGCGACATATTCGGCCCCGATCGGGCTCCGGGAGGAACGGCCGATCCAGACGGGTTCTTCTCGCCACCGGCCCGCCGTGCGTGGCTCGTGAGAGCCCAGTAGCGCAAGATGCATCTGCAGGATGGACTCAGTGTCCAGGTGATCGGACAGCTGGATCGCCGACCGCATCGCGTTCGTGTTGGCCGCGATCAGGGTGGCATTCTGCTTGGTGGTGTCGCCCAGCTCAGCCATGGCGACGGACCGCGCTGAGGCGGAGAGGTTCTCGATCTGCGACGAGGCAACGGACTCGGAGCGGAGCAGAATCGCTGCGAACGGGGCGATCTCGGTGCCCATTTCCGCATCGAACCGTGCGATTTCGTTCGAAGCGTCCTCCGCGGCAGCCGATACAGACCGCGCGGGTGCGTAGTCCAGCGTGGCGATGTCGGCAGGGATGGCCGATGAGTACGAACCACGACGAAGCGCCATCTCGGAGCGGGCCATCGTCCCGAAATCACGGTCTGGGCTCTCCCAGATCAGGCGTTCATAGCCGACCGCCGGCCACACGGAACCGGGCCGGGGCTGCACCGCGCTGCTGTGGTCATCCGGTCCCATGGAGCAAGGTTACGCCCACTTACCTCCGTAAGTGGGCGTAAGCCGAGCCTGGCGACCCAATTGTCGTCGGCCGCTCCCCACATCCGAGTACCGAAAGCGCTGGCCTCAGTACTTGAGGCTCGCCCGGAATGCGTTGGCGTCGATCTCCTGGTGCTCCCGCTCGGCCGGATCAATCTCCGCGTCCTCGGTCGAGATCGAGGCGGGAGCGGTGCTCTCGTGGGTGTTCTCGGGGGCGTCCTTGGCTTCGTCGGGCGTGGTGGTCATGGTGTTCTCCTTGCGGTAGTGGCGCCGGCCTGATGGTGGCCGCAGCACCCCACGCTACGGCGTCCGCCGAGCGCACGGAGGCCGGACCGCCATCGCCCCGGTCCGCGACCGAAGGGCTACGGTCCGCGTCCGAAAGCCCGATTGACGGGCGTTCGGACGGGGCACTGCCTTCGGCGAACAACTGGACCGAACCGCTGACGGGGGTGGAGGCCAAGACCCACGCCGGCCCCGCGGTGGTGCTTTCGGATTGATCATCGGCTGGGACCTGCTGCTCGAGTTCGTCCTGGGTGCCTCGGTGGTGTCCCGGGGCTGGTCCGGATATCTGCAGAACCTGTTCGGGCTGCCGACCTCGATCTTCGGCGAGAAGTCGGTGGTCAACGTCGGAGCCATCTTCATCGTGGCCGTGCTGGGAACGGTCGCCGCCATCGGGGTGAAGGAATCGGCGCGGGTCACCAACACGCTGGTGGTGGTCAAGGTGGCGATCTGCCTGTTCGTCATCGTGGCCGGAGCGTTCTGCATCAAGAAGGCGAACCTGACGCCGTTCATCCCCCCGTCGGAGCCTGCCACCGGGGGCACTGGCACCGGGCTGGAGCGGCCGGTCATCCAGACGTTCCTCGGCAATCCCGCCTCCTTCGGCATCGCCGGGATACTCACGGCCGCAGCGGTGGTGTTCTTCGCCTGCACGGGGTTCGAGGCGGTGGCGAACATGAGCGAGGAGTCGCGCAACCCGCGTCGGGACATGCCGCGGGGACTGCTGTGGACCCTCGGCATCGCAACGGCGCTGTACCTGGGGGTGTCGTTCGTCCTCACCGGCATGTCCAAGTACACCGATCGGGGCGGCGGGTCGCCGCTGGCGTCGGCGTTCGACGCGGTCGGTGCGTCGTGGGCCGGCACTCTGGTCTCCATCGCCGCCGTCTGCGGGCTGTCGTCGGTGATCTTGGTCGACCTGGTCGGGATCGGCCGGATCGGATTTGCGATGGGCCGTGACGGGCTGCTGCCGCCGACCATTGCGAAGGTGCACCCGAAATTCGGTACGCCGCTGCGGTTCACGGTCGGCGCCACGATCATGGTGATGGTGGTGGGCGGGTTGATCCCGCTGACCACCCTGGCCGATCTGGTCAGCATCGGCGCGTTGTTCGCCTTCACACTGGTGTCCATCGCCGTTCCCGTGCTGCGGCACACCCGGCCGAAGCTGGACCGGCCGTTCCGGGTGCCGCTGTCGCCGGTCCTGCCGATCGTCTCCGCGCTGGCGTGCGTCTACCTGATGCTCAACCTGTCGATCGCGACGTGGCTGCGGTTCGCGGTGTGGTTCCTGTTGGGCATCGCCGTCTACGCGTTCTACTGACGCCGCCACGCCCGGCTGTCACAAGCGGGAGGGCACCAGGGACGCTCCCACGCAGGCCCAGGCCTGAACTCAGCCCCAGACCTCCGCGGCCGTCTCGACGATGAGGCTGAGCTTGGCCCGCTGCTCGTCCTGGGTCAGGGCATTGCCCTCGACCGTGGAGGAGAAGCCGCACTGCGGCGAGAGGCACAGTTGTTCCAGTGGAACGTATTTCGCGGCTTCGTCGATGCGCCGCTTGAGGTCGTCCTTGCTCTCCAACTCCCCGCGCTTGCTGGTCACGAGGCCGAGCACGACCTGCTTGCCGGCCGGCACGTACCGGAGCGGGGCGAAGCTGCCGGACCGCTCGTCGTCGAACTCGAGGAAGAAGCCGTCGACGTCGAGCTGGCCGAACAGGGCCTCCGCGACGAAGTCGTAACCGCCCTCGGCCGCCCACGACGACCGGTAGTTGCCGCGGCACATGTGCGTGGTGACGGCGAGGGTGTCCGGACGTCCGGAGATCGCCTTGTTGATGTTCTGGATGTAGAGCTCGTGCTGGTGCTCGGCGTTGCTGCCGGCGGCGGTCTGCTCCGCCCGCTGGGCAGGGTCGTTGAGGTAGGCCAGGCTGGTGTCGTCCAGCTGCAGGTAGCGGCAGCCCTGCGCCGCGATCCGGCTGACCTGCTCGGCGTAGGCGGTGGTCAGGTCGTCCCAGAACTGCTCCAGATCCGGGTACACCGCCTCGTCGATCGAGGCTCGTCCGCCGCGGTAGTGCACCATGCTGGGCGACGGGATGGTCAGCTTCGGCGTGGCGGTGTGCACCTGAGCCTGCAGGAAGTCGAAGGCGTCGCCGAAGATCGTCTCCCGCAGGGTGATCGGCTCGCTCACCCGCATGGCGGCGGATTCGAAATCGACCTGGCCGCCGGCGTTGCGCATGTGCACCTGGATCTTGTCGGCGGTGGTGGTGATGCCGCCGAGTGCGTAGATGAAGTCCATGTGCCAGGACGTGCGGCGGAACTCGCCGTCGGTCGCGGACTGCAGCCCGACCTCCTCCTGCATCGCGACCACCGCCCGGATCGCCTCGTCCTCGACCGCCCGGAGCCCGGCGGCGTCGAGCTGGCCGGCCCGATGCTGAACCCGCGCTGCGAGCAACTCCGGTGGGCGCAACAAGCTGCCGACGTGGTCTGCGCGAAATGGTGGTGTGGTTCGAGTGGTCATGAGGGTCAGCGTGCCACTCGTGCGGGGTGGGTGCGAGACGGCGCCCTGCTCGACGGATTTACGATGGCGACTCCTGCTCATGTTCGCCGGCGAGCAACGCCGCGGTGAGGGCTTCCACGTCGGGGAGCGATGCCTGCTCGTCGGACGGAAGCGCGTTGTAGGTGTACGTGGCCACCGCCATCGGAGCCGCCGCCGCCCGGAGCGCGTGGCGGATGGGGGTGCAGTCGTTGACTTACGGGATCGTGGGCACCGCCGCCTCCCACGTGATCCCGGTGTTCGGCTTGTTTGCGTTCATGGCCGACTACGAGGCGGTGCTGATCGTGGAAAGAACGCAGGCTCGCCGCTCGCATTTGCGGCTCAGACGCCTATTACGGGCTGACGCGCCGACCCCGACTACCTCCACTGCAAAAGCGGTGAAGACCGTCATGCTCAGGAGCAATCGAAAATTTCTCAGCCAAGTCCCTGAAGCAAAGCCGTCTTTGCTGTGGCGAACTCTGTATCGGTGAGCGCGCCGGCCCGGTGCATCGCGACAAGCCGCTCAAGCCGTCCGATGAAATCGTCGGGTCCAGCGCTCGAAAGCTGACGTTCCTGCTGGCGGAGGCGGACGAAGACGGGTGATAGCTGTTGCCGGAGCTGCACTGGAGTCTGCTCTGTGTGCAGGAAAAAACCTTCGTGACCATCATCTGCAATCTTAAGCACAGAAATAATGCTCGACTTCGTAGTGAGCCTATTTAATACTGACGCAATAGCGATACCTTCGGCGCCGCCCACTAACCCGGAGCCACCGCCAACGAAGCCTCCACCCGAGGTGACCTGACCGGGGCCGGATAGATCGACGGTGAAAGATTTATCGAACCACATCACGTGAAGCGGCTTATTTTGGGCCAGGGCGAGCCCCCGGTAGATTTCTAATCTTAGCTCGCGAAAAACTAATTCCACTTCGTCACCCTGCGAGAGGGGCAGATAGGCGCCGCTAAGGAAGCTGCAAGATTTGACGATTCGCTCATTTGGTCCTAAGACCAACGGGGGTGAACCGCCGGCTGAGGCCGTTGCGATTTTTACCTCTTCCAATAATTCCTTAGCGATATCTTCACTCGGGAAGGTAACGGAAAATGGTGAACCATAAATTTCAATGACGGCAGTCGATTCCGACGTCATCGTTAGACTAGCTGCCCGGAAGGGCCCTTGGGACGAAGTAACGTTGAAGCCACTGGCTGCCGCGAATGCCAAACCTCGGAGGGATACGCCGACCGCGGCGTCGCGGCCTTCCCAGGTGCATGGCGCGACGTGGGTCGATTTTTCATATAAATTAAGTCGTTTCAGGATTTTCGGATCGATAACCATACAGACATCATGCCACCGTGGCCGGTACCACGCGCCTCGATGCAGGATTGCGGTGCACCAAGACCGATGGCTGAGGGTTCAAAGCATCAGGAGAAGCCTTCGGCCGCGCTGTAGTTTTCCCTGGCAAACCCCCTCCGGCCAGAGCCTTTCGGCTGCCTGACCTGCGGTCGACTGTATAGACGCACTGCAGGGCTGTGGGCCCGACGAACCCGGCCCCACCGGCCGGGTGAATTTTCCTCCAGCTCAGCCCCGTTGAACGTCCGCTGCGCCCGCCCCGGCTGAGCCTGAACCCCCGAGCCGGCCTAAGCCTGGATCCTTGACCATCTCGCGAGCCAGATAAGAGTCGGCAGGCGCAAGTTGGTCGGCGAAATTGGTGATTCCGGATCCCAGCCGGGGGTGTAGCCCGGTAGCGATGTGATGCTCGAGCACCTTGCGCGACCAACCAGCTTCGTCCGCCCTCGCCGCATACCAGTCCCTGTCGGTCTGTTCGTCGAAGCGGTCGAGCAGCACCATGAGGTGTCCCCAGGGCAATTGTCCAGCAGGCTGCTGGACAATTGCAGCCTCGGGCCACGAAGCCGCGAGTTTGCGCATGTAGAACAGACTCGACCTACTCAAGCCCTTCGTGCTCGGGAACTCCCGCTGCAGGTCAACGGCAAGGTGCCCGATGACGTTCGATCCCCACCCCTGCTCGGACCCGCGGTCCAGGATCAGTCGCCCGATCCGCCAGTAGAGCCGTACCAACTCTGTGTTGACGACCCGAGCAGCCTGCAGCCGAGCACCACGAACCTCCCGTTTGATCGCGCTTCGACAAGGTCGCCGTATTCGGTCGGAAGTGGTTGGCCGGCTCCGCTGTTCGTACTCATGTCCACATTATGGCGGTCGGCACCGACAGTCCCCCGCGCCCGCAGAACGGTCAGGACTCGGCTGAGCGCTCGCTGGGCCTGACGCCGCCGCGTTCCCGGCCCCACCCCGCGACTACTGGGGCGAGCCCACGGTCATGACTGGTGCAGCGATGACCGGAGGACTTCCACGTCGGTCGAGTTGGGTGGGCCGGCAGCGCCGGAGTACCAGAGGACGATGAGGCGCTGCCCGCTGGGCAGGTCGTAGCACGCACCCGCCGCGATGACACGGTGGACGACGCGTCCAGCGGCCGTGACGGCAGTCCCAGCTCCTCGGCGGTCCGTACCCACGGCTTCCTGAACGCGAAGGCCATCCGGACATCGGCATCCGCAATCGGCTCCCACACGAATTCGCTGATGATCGCCGGATCGGGTGCCATGGTGCCGGCCACGGCCGTGGAGTGTAACGGGTACAGCTCCATCGTGAGCAGTTCTGCGTCGGCGAGAGTCGGATCTTCAGTCCACCGCTGACCGAAAGTCAGACGCCGATTGTGATAAACGTTGGAACCCCTCGTGGTTGTCCACGGGGCGCGCCGGTATGGCCCGGACGCGGCCCAAGCGGAATGTCAGCCCATGTGCCGGAGCGCGTCAGCGAAGATACCGTTGGCGGCCTGAAAGACAACATCCTGAGCACCCGGGTTGAGCCCAAGCATCACCACTTTGGGTCGGGTCGGACCGCCGGGCAGAGACCCGATGTACGGCTCGGGAATCCCTCTGTCGTTACCTGGCCGCGGCCGGTCGATCGGTAGCTGCTGAACCATTGCTGCAACCGCGGCCGAGTCTGTCCGGGCTCCTGGCCCGTCAGACCCTCGGCGATTACCACATACCAGTATCTGCGGAGTTTCTGAGGCGTTCACTCCTGCATCTGATCATGGGTGCGACGCTGAGTTCCGGTGCGAGTTGGCCGTGCAGTCGGTCACCCCTGGGTGAAGTCGCAGACGACCTGCTCCTACGGCTGATCTCCGACGGCCGTGACGAATCCGTTCGACCCTTCGCGGATGGCCCGCATCAGAGCACGCACAAAGTGATCGAGGCTCAGATCCGTCTCCAGGTGCCGGTGGCGTCGTTGCTCGAAGTAGAGCGAGGTTCTAAGTTCGGTCACTTCGGCCGGCAACCGGCCGTCGCGTTCCCAGCCCGATCGCGTCTGCGCTGCCAGCGACGCCACGGCGTCGGGCGATCCCAGAACGTCCACGGCGTTGAAGGTGAGCGCGAAGGCGATGAGGTCTCGTTCTCCGGCTCCGTCGGCCGGCACCGCAACCTTCTCGACAGGAGGAGACTCACCACCTGAAACGGACGCAGGAAACAAGGAAAACATCTCCGCGGACAGGCGCCAATCGGAGTCGCCGTGAACATTCTCATCAAGCAGGACCTCCGCAAAGACGCAAAGGTCATCAGCCGGATTCCATTGCACCCCAGCACCATGGGGATGCAGCAGCGGCCGCTTGCCGAGCACGGCCCACCGGTCATCCAACAGGTAGCCCCGCATCTCGTCCGGAGACCCAACGCCGGCGTCGACCAGTCGGCCGACGACGTCATCAAGCTGAGCACCGTTGTGAGAATGTGCCGCGCTGATGACGGCATCGAGCAAAACCTTGACGCGCTCCGCGAAGTTTTGATGATGCGCCGCGAGCGGAGCCTGGACCCGGATCCGGACACCAAAGTGGCCGAGCGTCGGCGCGGAGCGGTTCGGTGCGTCTGCATGCCGACGAATCGCGGCCCAGACCGGCGCAACCTTCGCCACGGAGTGAACTCGAACGTTGCGAAGCTCGATCAGCGAGGGACCAGGACGCCATCGTTCGGGCGCCTTACCCGGTTCTACAGCTGTGTAGCGGTGGTGGTGGGCTGCCACTTGCGGATCGACGCCGTCCGGAGCCGGCACCTCTGACAGTCTGCGCTCGACCTGCACCCCGGTGTGGGTCAGGTGCTTCATGGCGGACGTGCCCACGTTGTAGAGGAGGACGTTCTCGACATCGCAGAAGCCCGTGGCGGCCGACGCGTACTCGGCTCTCAGAATCCGACCGTCGGGCACCGTCATCGCTAAAAGGTGGCTGCGGATCTGATCTCTGAAGCTCTTCATCCACGAATTCGGAGCGGGCTGAAAGGTCAGTCGCGTCCGCGACCAGGCCTCGACCGAGGTGGAGTCACCGCGGACGAGGTAGTCGTGTTCCATCTCCACGACGCTCACGGTAGCTGGCTATTCATCTTGGCGACGGTGACCGACCTACGCGCGGTGAGGTGCCTCTTTCTCCCTCCAGCCGCAGCCACCCACAGATCAGCATCAAGCCACTGCGGAATAACGATCGTCGGCGGCGTCTCGCCCTGCGTGGCTTCACTGATCGGTGCACAGTCTCGACATGGACCAACCGATGGCCTTCGCCAGCTGCTCCGCCCCGAGCGGTCCACCCAGCCGAGCCACGCCCGTACTCGAGTTTCGGCGGATGGCCTGGCGCACCGTGCGAGACTGACCACCAGCGACATCAGGCATACGGACCGTCATCTGCGTCGGGCCATCTCACGTCGCAGGGGGCGAATTCCACGATGGATGAGGGCCTGTACGAGAGCTTGCTGACCGCCAGGTCGGCCGGCGAACTGGCGTCGGTGCGGGACCTTGTCACCGAGATACGCACCGTGGACCAGGCCGAGCAACCCGAGGTGCTGGGCCGTCACCTCCGCGATGCAGTCGTTCGCCGACTAAGCGCCACCTCGTCAGAGCCGCTTCGAGTCGACTTGGTCAATCGCCTGCTGTCCATTCTCGAGATGCCCGATGACGTCCTCGGCGACGATGTCCGGCAATTGATGTCACTGTCCCGGCCGGCATCGCCGGGTGTGCTCGCGAGCTCCACCTCGAGGCCCAGCACGCCCCTTTCGGACGCGGCGTTGCTGACCAACGCGCACGGCGAACCATCACTCGGATCCGAGCTGAGAGCCGAGTTGACCACGGCCGACCGGGTCGACCTGCTGTGTGCGTTCGTCAAGTGGCACGGGATCCGAGTGATCGCCGCCGAGTTGCAGCAGCTGAAGGAACGGGATATTCCGTTCCGCGTGATCACCACGACCTACATCGGCGCGACCGAACGCAAGGCACTCGACCGGCTGGTGGGCGAATACGGCGCCGAGGTCAAGATCTCCTACGACCGGCTGAACACCCGCCTGCACGCCAAGGCCTGGTTGTTCGTCCGGAAGTCCGGTTTCGACACCGCCTACGTCGGTTCGTCGAATCTGTCCCAACAGGCCCTCCTCGAAGGGCTCGAGTGGAACGTCCGACTCTCCCGGATCGCCACGCTGTCGCTGATGGAGAAGTTCCAGGCGACCTTCGAGACCTACTGGGCTGACGACAATTTCGAAACGTACGACCCGGTGCGAGATCGCGATCGCCTCGATGACGCTCTCACCGAAGCATCCGGTCGATCCACCTCGAACCACGCCACCATCGTCCTGTCCGGTCTCGAAGTCCGGCCCTACCCCTACCAGTCGGAGATGCTGGAGGCGTTGGACGTCGAGCGGATCGTCCACGGTCGGCATCGGAACCTGATCGTGGCGGCCACCGGCACCGGCAAAACCGTCGTCGCGGCCCTGGACTACCGCCACCTCAGCGAGGTCAGCACCGGCACGCGTCCGTCGCTGCTGTTCGTCGCCCACCGTCAGGAAATTCTCCAACAGGCTCGCCAGATGTACCGAGAAGTGCTGGGCGACGGCACTTTCGGCGAGCTCTACGTCGACGGACACCGCCCCGAACGCTGGCGCCACGTGTTCGCCTCGGTCCAGTCGCTCAGCTCCTACGGCGCCGTCAACATCCCGGCCGATGCCTTTGACGTCGTCGTCATCGACGAGTTCCACCACGCCCAGGCCATCACCTACCGCCGGCTACTTGACCACCTCAAGCCGCAGGAACTCCTGGGTATGACGGCGACACCGGAACGCACCGACGGGATGGACGTCCGGTCGTTCTTCGACGGCAGGGCTGCCTACGAGCTGCGGTTGTGGGACGCCCTGGACCAGGGGCTACTTTGTCCGTTCCAGTACTTCGGCATCGCTGACGGGACTGATCTCTCCAAGATCCAATGGACCCGTGGGCGGTACGACCAGACCGCACTGGCGGGCGTCTATACCGGGAATGACGCCCGAGCACGGATCATTCTCAAGGAAGTCGCCGACAAGGTCGTCGACCTCGAAGGCATGCGCGGGCTTGGCTTCTGTGTCTCTGTTGCGCATGCCGGGTTCATGGCGGAGGCCTTCCGCACCGCTGGGACCTCGGCTCTGGCGGTGACCGGCGAGACGCCAAGCACCGAACGCAAGCGCGCGCTTGCGGACCTTCGAGAAGGCCAGCTGAAGATCCTGTTCACGGCGGACCTCTTCAACGAGGGTGTCGATCTCCCGCTGATCAACACGGTGCTCTTTCTGCGGCCCACCGAGAGCGCGACGATCTTCCTCCAGCAACTCGGACGTGGACTGCGAAGGGCCGTTAACAAGGCGGTCCTGACGGTGCTCGACTTCGTCGGCCAGCAGAACCAGAAGTTCCGATTCGACCTTCGCTACCGAGCGCTCACCGGCAGCACCCGCAAGGGCTTGGAGCGGGACATCGTCCGTGGCTTTCCGTTCCTGCCGTCGGGTTCTCAGATCGTGCTGGATCGAGAGGTGCAGAGCGCGATGCTGGCCAACCTCAAGACCCAGATTGGCGGCCGTTGGACCTCGATCGTCACGGAGCTTCGCGCTCAGGGCGATACTTCGCTCGTTCAGTTCCTTACCGAGTCGGGCCTCGAACTCGCCGATGTCGCTCGATCTGGTCGCAGCTGGACGCGGCTACGCCGGGAGGCTGGTTTACCGACGAAGGACGGCGGCGGTGCCGAGGCTTCGCTGCTGCGACGGGTTCGAGCCGTTGCCCATGTCGATGACGCCGAGCGGGCTGCTGCGTACCTCTTGCTTCTGTCGGACGATGCCATGTCGTATGGGCAGATGGGGTCTCGCCAGCAGGCTTTCGCCCGCATGCTGTTCTTCCTGCTGTTCCCGGACGCCGGTGGGTTTTCGTCATTCGAGGCTGGGTTCGCTGCCCTGGCTCGGGAGCCAGCCGCTCGAGAGGAACTCTCCGAGCTGATCTCGCTTGGCCTGGATCAATCACGGCACCTGCCGTCGCCACTGACGGGCAAGCTGCGCGACTCCCCGCTTCAGGTCCACGCCCGCTACCAGCGGGAGGAGATCCTGTCCGCCCTTGGGCATGCAACGCTGCAACGCCTGCCGTCCTACTTCCGGGAGGGAGTGATGCGCAGCGACGAAATGGATCTCGACGCGTTCTTCGTAACTCTCCGGAAGACCGAGACCGACTACTCCCCGACCACGATGTACCAGGACTACGCCATCTCGCCCACGCTGTTCCACTGGGAGAGCCAGTCCACCACCACGGCCGCGTCCAAGACCGGCCAGCGGTATCTCAACCACCGCGCGACCGGCTCCGAGATCCTGATCTTCAGCCGCGCCGCCAAGGTGGATGCGCTGGGCACCACGGCGTACACGTTCCTTGGCGCCGCCGACTACGTCAGCCACACCGGCGACCGCCCCATCGGGATCACCTGGCAGCTTCGCCGCGCGATGCCGGCTGATGTGTTCAGCCAGGCCCGGGTGGCGGGGTGAGCACTCGGTCTTTCAACGCTCGGTTGGGCGGGAGCCACGCCCAAAATCGTTAGCCCTCACAAAGATTCAGACCAAGCGGCGCGCAAGGACTCGCTTCACTGCTTGCCGGCGGTTTCGGCCCCGAGGGCGGGGTCTGCGAAGCCAACGACCGCAGTAAGAACATCGTCGACGTGTTCCATTAACCGATCTGGAGGCCAAGGCTGCGCCAGCGGCCCCGTACCCGTCAAGGACCTCAGCGAGTGGGCGCAGTTCGGCGCGACGGTAATCCGGTACCGCAACCATCTCGAACCAAGCCTCAGACAGCGATCTACAGAGAGTCACCCGACGCCGCTCTATCTGGATGACCTGCCCTCTATCAGAGACCCACCCGCGATCCGACATCCCATGGACCGCGGTCTCCTACCTGCTCCAGCCGTGGGGTACTCTCTGCGGACGATCAACCGGACTACGCACTCCTTAGATGGGTAAGTCAATATGGCGACGTTTGTTGAACTCACCACGCCGTTGATCGGGGTTGCTCTCGGAGCGGGCTTTTCGTTTCTATTCGCGCGCATGGCTGAGACCGCTCGATGGAAGAGGGCATATCTCAGCCGCTGGGACACTAGCCGACTGACCGCCTATAGCGAATACGTTGAGGCCTTGAAAACAGAAGTGCGGTGCTGCCTTACAATAGGCAGTTGCCTAGGTCTTATCCCACGGCCCGTCACCACATCTATCGAAGAAGCACGGAAGTCATTAGATCGGACTGCGGACCGGAGGGCTGCGCTATTCGACAAACTATTGCTACTCGCGGACGCCGCAACAGTCGCCGCTGCCCGACAGTGGCAAGATAGTGTCTATGACCTGTCGGGGCACGTGAGCCCGGGCCATATATGCTCGCCAGCCGAGTTTAAGGACGCCGCCTCTGCCACGGGCCGGAATCGAGATCTCTTTCAGAATTCGGCCCGCGCAAGCCTAGGTAATAATTCGATCGCTTCCCCAGATCCAACAAATGAGCGCCGCTGAATAGGCACGTTACATTGCACCGATTGTCCAACGTGGATCATACGTTTGCCAGCACGATCGAGTCAGTACACCTAACCGTTAAGACACACAGTGTCTTCAAGATGGTCTGGACATGGCCGATGATCGTCTGATGTATTTCGCCAAAGAGCCATGACCGGCTCTTCTTAGTTCCTGCCCAGAACGCCGCCGGCCAGCATCTGTCCGGTTGCCTCCGCACCATCCGTTGGTTTCTCGAGAATCGGACTATGCTGCAGGCCCACTACTTGTCGGAGGCCGGGTCGACTGGCCGTTATGCGTTTGATACGGGTCGGTCACGCAAAACGACTCCACCTCGTTCCATTTGCGCATTCGCAGATTTACTCGGCTTAGGCGAGCACGCGGATGACGGCAATCGAGCGGATCAGCTCGGCGACTAGCCCCACCTGGGCCAGCACCTCGCGCGGTGGCCGTGCCACCTCGACGGTCCTGACGTGTACAATTTTGTCGGCGGACTCGATAACGATATCGCGCTTCTCATCCTCGCCCGCGGCATACACCAGAAGACCGTCCCGCAGGTTGAGCGCCGTGAGGTAGGCCAGCATCTGGTAGACATCGGCATTCGGCACACTGCCCCGCGTTCGCTTGTACTTGCAGTCGCCCGCGAAGACACAGCCGCCTCGAATCCACCATGAAAGATCGGGCTCTAACGCCACCGAACTGCCCGCATCTAGGAACAGCCGATGACCGCTGCCCGCGGTCGGAAAAGCCCTCGCATCGATATGCAAGTGTTCCCGCAATGCAACTCGAATGAAATCCTCGAACACCCTGTTCATGTCTATCAGGAATGCGCTCGCGTCCTCAGTCCCGGCACGCGCATCCAGGCTTGCACCGAGGACGATCAACCGTCCGAGGGAGAAGGCCGGCCGGTACCGCTCATTCAGCCTGTTCCAGGCTGGTTCATCAATCCCGCGTCCGTCCACCATCAGGCTGCTCACACCGTTGAGCTGTTGGCGAAGGCGGCCGAGGGATCGCCGGGACCCCTGATGGCGAAGCCGCAGTCGCCCCAGAACATCGACCGCCGTCCTGAGCAGACGGTTCTCCAGGATGTCAGGGGTGAACTCGTCGTAGTTCACCTCGACTGGCAACGGCAGACCGGTGCGGTTTCGCATCTGATCTGCCATGCGAATTCGCCCGCGGACAGTGGTGAGACTGTCGTCGTGACCCCGATATCCGTGCAAAAGACCGGGTCGAAGGGCTTCCTGGACGGTGCGTGCGAACATCGGCACGATCGCCTCTGCCAAAGTCACGTCGCGCGCAATTTCGGCCGTCGGTTCGCGCCAAGCCCTCGGATCCAATGCATAAGACAGCAGGAACAGCACTGGCGCGATCCCCACCTTGGGCCGGAGCTCGACAGTGAAATCACCGACACGGACCACACCAACCATGGACCGCCCGGTTAAAATGTAGCTTCCGGTGGCGCCTGGCGTCGGTTCGACAGTTAGGCCGCTCACCATTCTGCATAACGCGTCTCGTTCGAACGTCGATAATTCGATAGGCTCGCTGGGAAGGTGCTCGACCAGAATCAGTGATCTACTCATCGCCCTCATCGGCGACCGTATTTGGCATTGCGCCACCATCAACGTTCGAGTAAGATAGCGCCCCTTGCAGCCGGCGGAGTTCAAACTGCTTCAGTTGATCTGGATCAGAGAAGAAATGCTCTTCCAAGAACGGAATGACCGAAAATTGCCAGATCAGTTCGACCAGCTCCTTCGTGAGAATTGGCCTCATAAAATGGCTGGGACCAATCGCTACGTTGCGATCTGCGAGAATTCGATTGGCGTGATCCACAATCTCGCCGACCCAAGTGAATTCTGGCTGTCGGTCGGACAGCCAGCGCTGCAGCAACGTATCGATCGGTGGGACATCTGGGAAGAAGGGAACGAAATGGAATCGACGACGCAGGGCGTTATCAACGAGAGCAATAGACCGGTCTGCGGTGTTCATGGTCGCGATAATCAAGAGGTTCGGGGGCAGCGAGAACGGAGTATCGGAGTACTGGAGTCGAATCTCTTCATCACGGTACTCGAGGAGAAACAGGGCGATTTCAACCAGCGAGTGCCTCACCTGACTCCAACAATAGCATATCGAGTTTCTCTTTCGGTTTGAGCCATTCGAGGGTTTGACGGGGCCGG
>NZ_JBEPNO010000040.1:0-29944 GCF_040546275.1 Nakamurella sp. UYEF19
GGAACGAACGCTGCCACCCGTTCATCTGGACCAAAACAGCCGACCAGATCCTCGCCAAAGCCCACCGTAAGAAGACTTCAAACACGCGACACTAGATGGATGCGCTGCAGCAGCCGTCCGGCGTTCAACCGGGTTGCGACATCAGCGGTGTCGGTGACGGTGACGATCCCGTACACGGCAGCGGTGGCCGTGTGTACGTTCCGTGTCTGCTCGAGCCAGTATCGATCGCCGGCGACCCGGGAGGTGGCGGGCAGGATCTTGGCGAGCGCCAGCTTCAGCGGGGCCATACCCTGAGCATCAAGAGTCGGACCATCGCGATGCTCGTCGATGTCGTCGCGGTTGTTGCGGAACCACGAGAACGCCTCTTCCGACTGTCCTTGGTCGGCGATGAACGCCTCGGTCGCCGCCAACATCACCGAGCTCAGCGCAGCCCTCTCCGACGAGGATGTGAACCAGCGAATGGACACGCCGGGCAGATCGGCGGTAGAGCCCGGCAGGTCGTCGAGAATGGACTGGGCGATACCACCGGCCTGGTATGGCCCGCGATTGGAGTGCCTGTTCCCGATCGCGTCGTACAAAGGCGAAACGATCGGTTCTGCACTGACGAAACTCACTGTGGCCAAGTGAGTCTGGTCACCCGGCGTCGGCAGAAGAGTCACCGATGTCGAGAAGCCGCGGGCTGTCAGTCCCAATGTCAGGTTCTCCAGTGCACACCCCAAGCCGACGTGGTGCTCTCTATCAAATGGGTCGACGGCCGGCATCACCCGGGTCGAATCCGCGAAGACCTCGATGCGGTCGGCCGCGACATGAAAGAGCCACGGCTGCGTGTTGTGCGGGTTGGCTGCAAGAATGGCGGCTGCCACGGCGCCGACCGGGCGTGGGTCGTTGCGCCATTGCGACCATGGGTCGTACGGCCCTCCGGAACCGGAATCCAGCACCCCGTTGTCGAAGACCCGATAGCTCAGCACCCCAGTGCCGGCAACCAGGATGGTGGCGCCGGAAACGCCCACCGCTCTCAGCACAGAACGGCGCGATAACAAGCGGTGGGGAGGCGGCTGCGGCAGACCGGCGTTCTCGGCCTCCGGATGGTTGGTGTCGGTCCTCATGTCGATCCTTCCTTGTCCACCCGAGCCTGGCTCAACGGCGTACCCGACCCCTAGTGCCGATAGGCCTATCTGGGGCGGGACCATCAGCAGCCGACAATGCAGGACTCGACGAGGTGCTGTTCGGTGGCCGACGGCAGAGCGACGGAGTCGTATTGTCTGGCCGATTCGACGGGACCTCTACCCCTGTCGCTTGCCGACGTGATACGACCGTAGTTCGACTTCTCACAGCCACCGGTGCCGCTGCCTACCAGGGGCCGGCTTTCTTTACCCGGATGCTTGGGATAAAATTCCTGTGGTAATCCATGCGAAGTGCTCGAGCACCGGTACGTAGTCCATTCGGCTCGAATGACGGGACCTTGTGCCCCTCGCCGCTCGCCGCGGCAAGCCTAGAATCCTTTTCATGACACAGACATTGAAACGAACAGACGCAGAGATCAAGAAGAACATGGAGGACGAACTGTCTTGGCTGACCAGCGTGAACAGCAATCACATCGGCGTCTCCGTCGATGACGGCGCCGTCACCTTGACCGGACACGTCGAGTCCTACCCGCAGAAGCTGCTCGCCGGGAAGGCGGCGCTGAGGGTCCGTGGCGTCACGGCCATCGCTCAGGACGTGGAGGTGCACAGCAGTTGGTCCTCGACCAAGGACACGGACATCGCGCGGGAAGCCGGCGAGTCACTGGATCGATCGGTGACGGTGCCAGACACAGTCAAGGCCTCGGTGCACAATCACATCGTCACACTCACCGGCCAGGTCAGCTGGCGGTTCGAACGTGAGGCTGCGGTTCGGGCGGTGCATTACCTCAAGGGGGTGCTGGACGTGATCAACGGAATCACCATCAGGCCGACGGTCTCTGCGGCCGGGGTGAAGGAGAAGATTCAGGCGGCGCTGTTGCGCAATGCCCAGTTCGAGGGCAAGTTCATCACCGTCACCACTGAGCCGAGTGGCCACGTCACCTTGAACGGCAACGTGCGGTCCTTTGCCGAACGCCGCCAGGTGGAAGAGGTTTCCTGGTCCGCCCCGGGAGTAAGCCGAATCACCAACAACCTGCAAGTCACCGGCTGACAGCCCTGGAATCTTGCCGTGCGGGGTATATCGCGCGGGCAGTGTGCCGTCCGGCATTTGCCGATGCTGCATCTGCCGTCGTGGCGCACGGCTGCTGCGAGGGTTGCGGTGTCTGCGCTGCCGAGCTCGACGCGTCTCCAGCATTGGAGGATTCCGCGTCTCCTCAGATTTCAGTGACCCCGACCAGACATAGACGGTCCCGATGCATCAGGCGCATTTAACCCGGGCAGTAGGGCCCTTTGGCCCTACTGAACGCCGACGAGCCGGCCCAAGGTGACAGGGAGGGCACGAGCGTTGAAGCGCACAGATGCCGGCCTCGAAGGGCGCCGCCATCGACGGGATGTTCTCGATTCCCGCCATTACCAGATCCCATAGTGACCGGCTCCCCCTCGGAGATCACGGTGCGCATATCGCACGGGGAAGCCTGCTACCCAACCATGTTCGGAGCGATTGCCTTGGTCCCGTTCCTCGTCGGGCAACTGGCCCAGGCGCCGGCGGCAACTAACCTCCGAGACAGCGCCAGTCCTGGCGGACGAGGGGCCCGCCAGGCTCTTCGCCGGTGAGACTGCCGCCTGGACTGCACTCGATGATCATCAGCTCACCAAACTGCTCAAACAATCCGCGTCCTGAATCGAACGCGCCGATGAGAGGAACGCATCTCGATGGGAATACCAGTCCAACTTACTGACCCGGCAGGGCAAGAGCCAACTCAGGCGATCAGCCTTGGCGCGGATCCCTACGAGTCGAGGACACCCGGCCGGTCGGATTCCGTCATGGTGAATCCAGCCTTGGCGGCCGCTGCCGAATTCGTCCATGCTGATCAACTCCGACCAAGGTCTTTCGTTCCGTGGCCACCAAACAGTTCCCCCATTAGCAAAACTTCACACCAACCGGAGAGAAGTTCCATGAGTACCGAGAAGACCGAAAATACATCGGCGCTGATCACGCTCGGCACCCAAGGCCAGACCGTCGCCGATCCAGCCCAAGACGTCCGTGGTCGAAAAGTGCACGACAGCAACGGCAAGGACATCGGCAAGATCACGGACCTGCTGATCGACACCGAAGATCACAAGGTCCGCTTCCTTGAGGTGGAGCACGGCGGATTTCTCGGCCTCGGAGCCAAGACCTCGTTCATCCCGGTGGACGCGATCAGCACAGTCGGCGACCATGTCGTGTTTATCCATCAGTCCGGTGAGCATGTTGCCGCCGCACCCCCGTACGATCCCGACCTGCAGGACAAGACCGGCTACTACGACGATCTCTCCGGTTATTACGGGTACCAGCCATATTGGGGTGTCGGATATGTCTACCCGGGTTATCCCCATTACGGCAAGGGTCCGCGCCATAGCGGCGGCACATTCCAGGCCGGGGATTGAGCAGCCGGCTGTCGGACCTGTGACAGCCATCGGGCGTACCGGCACCGCATTGGGGCTGCCGGCCGGAACCCGGGCTTGCCTGTTCGACCTGGACGAAGTGCTGACCGACACCGCAAAGATGCACGCAGCGGCCTGGAAGGAAATGTTCGACGACTTTCTGAAGGCTCGAGCCATCAGCACTGCTAACAGGTTCGTCGCGTTCGACCCACTCGACGATTACGACCGGTACGTGGTCGGCAAGGAAAGGGCCGACGGTACGGCCTCGTTCCTGTCCTCGCGCGGGATCGATCTGTCGCAGCGTGACCACAGTGGTCCTACCGACCCGCCGACCATCATCGGGCTTGGTAAGATCAAGAACGCGATCTTCGTCCGCCAAATCCGTAGTAGCCGGGTCCACCCCTACCTGGGATCGGTTCGCTATGTGACCGCGGTGCGCACGGCCGGTCTCCGGACGGCGGTCGTGTCGTCGAGCGCCAACTGCGCCGAGGTCCTCGAAGCCGCCGGCATCGCTGACCTTTTCGATGCCCGGATCGACGGCATCAGCATCGCTCAGCAGCATCTGGCGGGAAAGCCTGCGCCTGACTCCTACCTGGCGGCGGCCGACGTCCTTAACGTCGAGCCCGGCAGGGCTGCGGTTTTCGAGGATGCGCTCTCCGGAGTCACGGCGGGCGCGGCAGGCTGCAGGGCTGCGCTCGCACGGCGCGGATCGCGTAGCGACCGATCTCGGGCAATTGTTGAGTCCGGCCGGTCCGACTTGATCAGCAATCCGGCCCACGAGGCAGATCCGTGGTGCCTGCGCGAGTCGCACCTGAACCTGGACGTCCTTGCCCAGAGCGACTCGGTGTTCGCGTTGTTCAACGGCCACATCGGATGGCGCGGAAACCTCGACGAAGGAGAGCCGCACGGGCTACCCGCGGCGTACCTCAACGGAGTGTTCGAATCACATCCCCTGCCCTACGCCGAGACCGGCTACGGATACCCCGAGGCCGGGCAGACCATGATCAACGGGATCAACGGGAAACTCATCCGGCTGCTGGTCGACGATCAGCCATTCGACATCCGTTACGGACGAGTGCTTTCGCACGAGCGGGTCCTGGATTTCGGCGCGGGCGTGTTGCGACGCCAGGTTGAATGGCTGTCACCCGGCGGACAGCGGGTCCGAATCTGCTCGAGCCGGCTGGTCTCCTTCTCACAGCGTTCAATCGCGGCGATCAGCTACGAGGTCGAGGCGCTCGACGCCGCAGTTCGGGTGGTCGTGCAGTCGGAACTCGTGGCCAACGAGATGCTGCCGGCTGGGAGTGGTGACCCACGGGAGGCCGCCGCGGTGCGCACGCCGTTGGTGTCCGAGAACCATGCGAGCAAGGGGTCTCGGGCCGCGCTCATGCACCACACGATGAAGAGCCATCTGCGGATCGGGGCCGCGATGGACCATCACCTGGACCTGCCTGAGTCGGCCACGATGTCGAGCGAGAGTTTCCCGGATCTCGGCCGGGTCACGGTCACGGCCACGTTGGTCCCCGGTCAGAAGCTCCGTGTCATCAAATACGTCGCCTGCGGTTGGTCGGCGGACCTGAAGATCACCGTTGTCGAGATCGCTCGGTGGTCCGGCGCCGCCACGGCCATGTTCGTTCCGTACGATGACGGTCTCGAAATCCACTGCCAAGCCGAGGGATTCACCCAACACGAGGTCTGGGACTTCGCGTCGACCTCCGAGGAATATCCGCTGCTGCTCCATTTCCACTACTTCGACCTCTATCGCAAACAGGTCGTCAAGCAGGCCGACCTGGTCTTGGCCATGCATCTGCACCCAGAAGCTTTCACCGCCGCCGAGAAGGCCCGCAACTTCGCCTACTACGAAGCCCTGACGGTGCGGGATTGCTCGCTGTCGGCGTGCACCCAGTCCGTGATGGCCGCGGAGACCGGCCACCTGGACCTCGCGTACGACTTCCTCACCGAGGCGGCGTTGATGGATCTTGACGATCGGGAGCACAACACGCGCGACGGCCTGCACATCGCGTCGTTGGCGGGCACCTGGATCGCCCTGGTTCCCGGCCTCGCGGGCCTGCGCGAATGCGACGGCACCGTTGCCTTCTCTCCCCGATTGCCGTCGGGATCACGCGGTTGGCCCTGACCTTCTGCGTCCGGCAGAGCCGGCTGCGCGTCGAGATCACCCCGACCACCACGACTTATGCAATCCTGTCCGGGCCGTCGTTGTCCTTGCTCCACGACGGCAGCACCCTGGTGGTATCCGCCGGTGCCGCGGTTTCCTCCCCCACCCTGAGCACGCTGGTCGCGGTGGCACCGACCCAACCGCTGGGGCGGGCGCCGCAGCCGCACCGAGCCGGCCGCGTGTAGCCGCTTCACCGATCGACCGGCCCAGCGGTCGTGACGCCGGGGCGGCAGGATCAGGGCTGATTTAGATGGCCCGTTGCACAGCCGGTTCGCCTGCGTTTCCGACCACAGTGCTCAGTCCTGACAGGACCTAAGCCCCTGCCACTGCAGCACCTCTCATTGGTTGGCTGGAACCATCGCTCCGATCCTCGGCCGCGAAGTAGCTTCTCAACCAATGCTAGGAACCTCATGGTCTCACCAACTCCCCCTACCGGCCCCGCACTGAAGGTCGGTGTTCTCACCGAGACGGCACCGAGGGAGCACCGTGTCGCCCTCGACCCCACTGCCGTGGCAAAGCTGGTCAAGGCCGGTCGCGCCGTCGACATCGAATCGGGGGCCGGCGCGCCGGCCGGTTTTCCCGATGCGGCCTACACCGCTGCCGGCGCAACCATCGCGGCCCGCCCCAGCATCCTCCAGCACTCGGACGTCGTCGCCGTCGTCCGGAGCCCCGACGCCAGGTTGATCGCCGCCCTCGACAAGGGACAGACGCTGATCGGCCTGATCGACCCGCTGAACCACCCCGACATGATCCGCGATCTCACCGAGCGAGGCGTCACCACCGTGGCGTTCGAATTCGTTCCTCGGACTCTCAGCCGGGCCCAGGCGATGGACGCGCTGAGTTCCCAATCGAGCGCCGCGGGATACCGCGCAGCGATCGTCGCTGCCTACACCTTCGGTCGTTACCTGCCGATGATGATCACCGCCTCCGGGACCGCCACCCCTGCAAAGGTGATCGTGATCGGCGCCGGCGTCGCCGGCCTCCAGGCGATCGCCACGGCCAAGCGCCTCGGCGCGGTCGTCACCGGCTACGACATCCGCGATGCCTCCCGCGGGGAGGTGGAATCGCTCGGCGCGAAATTCCTCACCAGTTCGGTCGCCGAGGGCGCCGGTGCGGGCGGGTACGCCCGCGTCATGACAGATGCCGAGAAGGCAACCCAGCAGGGTGAACTGGCATCGGCGCTGGCCGACTTCGACGTCATCATCACCACGGCGAAGGTGCCGGGCCATGCCCCGCCGGAGCTCGTCTCGGCCTCCACCCTGGACAGCATGCGGGCCGGTTCGGTCTGCGTCGACCTCGGTTCGAGCGACCTCGGCGGCAATGTCGCCGGCTCGGTGGAAGGGAAGGTCACCGTCACAAAAGGCGGGGTGACCGTCGTCGGCGCCGGAGAACTCGCATCCGACCTGCCCGCATCCGCCTCCCAGATGTACGCGCGGAACATCGTCGCCGTGCTCGGTTCGCTCGCACCCGAGGGCGAGATCGTCGTCGACAGCACAGATGCCGTGCACCAGGGCATCGTCGTCGGTCACGCCGGCGAGGTGAACAACGCCGCGATGCGCAAGGCACTGAAACTCGACCCCCTTCCGGACGCATCCCCGGCGACCCCCGCCGACGCCCCGGCCACCGCCGCCGCGACGACGCCGGGGCCTACCCCCGCGGCCCAGAATCACAAGGAGAAGGCCGCATGACCGCCGAACTGTTCTCGAATCTCGCGATCTTCGTCCTCAGTCTGCTCGTGGGCGTCGAGGTGATCGGAAAGATCCCTTCGACGCTGCATACGCCGATGATGTCCGGTTCCAACGCGATCCACGGCGTCGTCATCGCCGGTGCGGTGGCGACGGTGACGTTGGCCCACAGTCCGCTCGGCTACGTCCTGACCTTCCTCGCCGCTGCCCTCGCGGCAGCGAACGTCTTCGGGGGCTACGTGGTCACCGACCGGATGTTGGAAATGTTCACCCGGCACGCGCCCGCCGCCGCCTCCGACCCGAAAGACCCCTCGTGACCACCTTCGATTTCGCCGTCGGCGTCGTCTACCTTGCCGCCTCGACCCTTTTCGTGGTCGGCCTGCATCTGATGCGCCTTCCGTCCTCTGCCCGCCGCGGCAACCTCATCTCGGCCGGCGGCATGGTCGTCGCGGTGCTCGCGACCGTGGTGTTCTCGCTCCACGAGTCCGGCGGCAGCTGGATCGGCTGGCTCGCCCTCCTGTTCGGCGCGGCTCTCGGAGCCGCGTTCGGGATCGCCCGCGCCCGCACGGTGAAGATGACGGACATCCCGCAGCTGGTCAGCATCTTCAATGCGGTGGGTGGCGGAGCGGCCGCTGCGGTCGCCTTCGCAGACTTCGTGCAGCACACGACCGGAACGGCCCTGGGGTTGGATTCGTCGATCCCGATCGTCCTGGACGTCGTGATCGGATCGATCACGTTCTCCGGCTCGCTGATCGCCGCCGGAAAACTTCAGGGCATCATCTCCGGCAGCCCGATCACCTTCCCCGGCGCTCGGCTGGTCAACGTGCTGGCCATCATCGTGGCCCTGGCCGCCGGGGTCTTTGCGATCACCGTCGGCAACGACGTCTGGCTTCTGGCGGCCGTACTGGTGGCCTCCCTGCTGTTCGGCGTGCTGCTGGTGCTCCCGATCGGCGGCGCCGATGCGCCGGTGATCGTGTCACTGCTCAACGCGCTGACCGGCCTCGCCGTCGCGATGGCAGGTTTCGCGATCGACAACCAGGCACTGATCATCGCCGGCGCCCTCGTCGGCGCGGCGGGCACCATCCTGACCCTGCAGATGGCCAAGGCCATGAACCGCTCCGTAGCCGCCATCGTCCTCGGTGGCTTCGGGACCGGCGACTCGAAGTCCTCCGCTGCTCCGGATGCCCAGGATCTCAGCAACGTGCACCAGGTCAGTGCGGACGATGTGGCCGTGCAGCTCGCTTACGCCCAGCAGGTGATCGTCGTGCCCGGTTACGGCCTGGCCGCGGCCCAGGCCCAGCACGAGGTCGCCGAGCTCGCGAAACTGCTGATGACGCACGGCATCGACGTCAAGTACGCCATCCATCCGGTCGCCGGTCGTATGCCCGGACACATGAACGTGCTGCTCGCCGAGGCCAATGTGCCCTACGAGCAGATGCTGCAGCTGGACGAGGCGAACGTCGCCTTCGACAACTGCGACGTCGCGCTGGTGGTGGGCGCCAACGATGTCTACAACCCCGACGCACGCAAGCCGGGCAACCCGGTCTCCGGGATGCCGATCCTTGATGTCGACCACGCCAAGTCGGTCGTCATTCTCAAACGCTCGATGCGCCCCGGCTACGCCGGTATCAGCAACCCGCTGTTCACCGATCCGAAGACCGGGATGTATTTCGCCGACGCGAAGGTGGGCCTGGCCGCCATCACCGCGGCGGTGAAGGAATACGTGACCGCCTGATCCCGCCGACCGGAGCAATTCTCGCCATCCGACCACGACCGTCCACAACCCTGGTACCAACTCGCAACAGACGAAAGGCACATCATGAAGGCAGCAGTCGTCACGACATTCGGTGCACCACTGGAGATCCAGGAACGTGACATCCCGGAACCGGCACTCGGACAGGTACTCATCAGGATGGAGACGTGCGGTCTGTGCCACACCGACATCCATGCGTCCCATGGTGATTGGCCGGCGAAGCCGACCCTTCCCCTGGTGCCCGGGCACGAAGGGGTCGGGATCATCGAGAGGCTCGGCCGTGAGGTCACCAACCGCAAGGTCGGCGAGCGGGTCGCCATCGCCTGGCTCGGATCCGCGTGCGGCGAATGTCGCTACTGCATCGACGGCCGCGAGACCCTGTGCGAGAAGCAGCAGGACAGCGGATACTCGGTGGACGGCGCGTTCGCGGAATACGCCGTCGCCAGCGCCAAGTACGTCGTCCCGGTGCCCGACGGCATCAGTTCCCTGGATGCCTCCCCGCTCAGCTGCGCCGGCCTGACGACGTACAAGGCGCTCAAGGTCGCCCACATCGTGCCCAGCGAGCACGTCGGAGTGTTCGGGATCGGGGGCCTCGGTCATCTCGCCGTGCAGTACGCCCGGATCATGGGCGGTCTCGTCGTCGCGATCGACATCGAGAAGCCCAAGCTGGACCTGGCCACCGAGCTCGGTGCGACCCACGTGGTCGACGCTTCCGCCTCGGATCCGGTGGCGCAGATCGCGAAGCTGGGTGGACTGGACGTAGCACTCGTCCTGGCCCCGTCGGCCAAGGTGTTCGAGCAGGCCTTCGCCTCGCTCCGACCTGGTGGGCGGTTGATCTGCGTCGCGATGCCGGCGACCGGAAACCTCGAGATCCCGATCTTCGAGACGGTCATCAAGGGCATCTCCGTCATCGGGTCCATCGTCGGCACCCGTCAGGACCTGGCCGAGGTCTTCGCCCTGCATGCCGCGGGCCGCACGCGGGTCGTGGCGCAGGTGCGCGCCCTCGAGGACGTGAATGCGGCCATGTCGGACGTGCTGTCCGGCGGGATCCCCGCGCGGCTGGTCTTCGAGTTCGCCCCCGCGCCGGTGGTTGCGGTCGCGCACGCCTCCGCCAAGTAAGGCTTTCCCGCCGTTCAGGCGGGACAGGACAAAGAGGGCAGTTCGCTGCCGGGAAAGGTTTTGACATGACGTACCAGACGATCAATCCGTACACGAATGAAGTGGTTGCAACATTCCCCGATGCGACGCACGAAGAGGTGGACGCGGCCATCACGGCGGCGCACGCGGCCTTCCTGTCCTGGCGGGAGACCCCGTTCTCCGCGCGAACGGCGGTACTGGGCAAAGCGGCTGCGCTGCTTCGCGCGGACCGGCGCCGTTACGCGGAACTCCTGACGCTGGAGATGGGCAAGGTCATCGGCGAGGCGGAGGCCGAGGTCGATCTCTCGGCCGACATCCTGCAGTACTACGCCGACCGCGGGGAGACGCTGCTCGAGACGGAGAAGGTCCCGGTCGCCTACGCCGCCGAGGGCCAGGTGGAGATCGTGAGCCAGCCCCTGGGTGTCCTTCTCTCGATCGAGCCGTGGAATTTTCCGTACTACCAGGTGGTGCGCGTGGCCGCGCCGCAGCTGCTGGCGGGCAACACCATCCTGCTGAAGCACGCGAGCAACGTTCCGCAGGCCGCTGCCATGTTCGACGATCTGTTCGCCCGCGCGGGGCTTCCGGCCGGCGGCTTCCAGAACCTCTACCTGCCCCACGCTCTCACCGAGCACGTCATCGACGATCCGCGCGTCCGCGGGGTCGCCCTGACCGGTAGCGAAGAGGCCGGCTCCATCATCGCCGCATACGCGGCGAAGGCCGTCAAGAAGAGCACCCTGGAGCTGGGTGGTTCCGACGCGTTCGTCGTGCTGAAGGATGCGGACATCGACAAGACGGCCCAGTGGGCGGTCTTCGGTCGGCATTGGAATGCCGGACAGGTCTGCGTCTCGGCCAAACGCATGATCGTGGTCGACGACGTGTTCGACGAGTTCTTCGAGAAATACCGTGCCGGAGTCGCGGCGCTCAGGTCGGGCGATCCGATGGATCCGAAGACCACTCTGGCACCGATGTCGTCCCAGGGCGCGGCCGACAATCTCGCCGTCCAGGTGAAGAAGGCGGTCGCCGGAGGGGCGAAGGCAGAAACCCTCGGCGCTCCGGTGCCCTCGAAGGGGGCATTCTTCCAGCCCACCATTCTCACCGGAATGGACTCGAAGAACTCCTCGTACTACGAGGAGTTCTTCGGACCGGTCTCCATCGTTATCCGCGTCAAGGACGAGGCCGAGGCGATTGCCGTGGCGAACGACTCACCGTTCGGCCTCGGCGGCTCGGTGTTCACCAAGGACACCAAGAATGGCGAGAAGGTCGCCCGGAAGATCGACACCGGAATGGTCTACGTCAACCACCCGACGATGGTCAAGGCAGACATCCCGTTCGGCGGTATCAAGCATTCCGGATACGGCCACGAGCTGACCAATCTCGGGATCCAGGAGTTCGTCAACAAGAAGGTCATCGACGTCGTGGACATCAACGCGGCGTTCTGACCCTCACCTCATCAGGCCCGGGCTGCTCGCAAGGGGTCGAGCGGACCGGGCATTGACGACGTCTGATGAGAAGGTCAGGACGTCCGATGGTTGTACTGGCGCAGGGCCAGCGGTACGAAGACCGTGATCAGCCCGCAGGACCAGGCCAGGAGCTTCCAGACGGTACCCCCGCTGTCGGTGCCGAGAGCCAGTTCCCGGCTCGCATCCACCGCGAAGCTCACCGGCTGATTACGCACGAACGCCTGCAACCGGGCCGGCACCGTCGCCAGGGCGACAAATGCACTGCTGGCGAAGGTCAACGGGAAGATCACGACAAAGCCTGCGAGCTGGGCTGTCTCGGAGTCCCTGACGGCTATCCGCACCAGTGCGAACACCCACGAGACGGCGCAGCTGAAAAGCAGCGCAATCGCGACCAGACCCAACATGCACGATGCCCGCCTGGAACCGGAAGTCCGCCAGGGTCCCGACCACCAACATCATGGCCACGACGACGAGGTTGCGCAGCACCTGCGTCGGGTCCCGCAGGAGTCTATCGACCTGACCGGCTGACAACCGCTACAGCGTCGCCTCGGGTCCGCAGACGGATAGGCCATGTGAGCGGCCCTCGCTGAAGTCGGCGCAGCGGCACCAGCGTCTTTATCGGCTATCTCCACCAGATCACCACGAGGCGCGGCTTCTGCTGGTCGACAGCCAGAATCCGGGAGAAGTGCCCGGGGGTCGCCACTACCAGCGGCTGTGTGCTATCCAGTATTACCGCGCGTGAGAACTTTTCGGCTCGTGTTCGACATCCAGTGTCGACTCGCCATCCGGGCAGCCATGGTGCCAGATGTCCCAACCGGGTGCGCGCCGGCGGATCTGCTTGCCGGTCAAGCCTTCGTAGTCCCCGTAGTCGAATTCGGCCACGAGTGGGTCGATGTCCATCTGGTGTCCGCAGTAGCGCGAGGGTGGTCGTCTCGATGGCGCGCTGCCGTGGGCTTGCGACCACCACCGGATCCTGACCGCGCAGCACGTGGTCCAGCAGGGGCGGCAGCGAGGCCGCTTGGGCTCGGCCATCGGCCGTCAGGAGCACGTCGGTGCCGCCGGTGTACCGACCGGTCAACGTCCAATTGGTTTCGCCGTGACGAACGATGATGAGCCTCATCGACGCTCCGCCCCCGTCGGCCACATCATTTGTTTGACCGCCAGTGGCTAATCGTGCTGGGCGCACCAGTCACACCGGCGGCGGTGGCCGGTGCCGGGCTGGTCGTGCTGATGGCTCTTGATCTCGGCGCCGTAGGGGCAGTCGATGTTGTCGTGGAACACCGGGTCGCGCGGATCGGCGTCGGTATAGAAGGCAGCGGAATCGATTGTCGTTGCGGTCGTGGTGTCGCTCGCGCGCTGCTGCTTCGGCAACGGCGTGTCCGCCTTCTCCATGCTGGTCCTGCCAGCGTTGTCGAAGATGCGGTAGGCGAGCAATTTGATCCGGTCGTTGATCAGGAACCAGGCGAGGGCGTAGACCCAGACGAAGGCGGCCCAGCCCCAGCCGAGGGGTGTCATTAAAAAGTCCATAGACGGCGATCAGGGTGGCGATTGCCTGGGTGCCGAGGACCGCGAGGAACAGGATCCGGGCTCAACGGATCGACCAGAACGGCCCGCGGGTGCGGGTGAGAAAGATGGTGAGATGCCCTGCGACGGAAAGCTTCAGGTACATGAGGGTCTGCACCTGGTCTCGTCCGAGATGAAAGACGCGTTCCCATGATCGCGGTGACGGGGTAGAAGTTGAACACCAGGATGGCCAAGGTCATGAACAGCAGCACCCGCAGGGTTTCCGCGATCCGGTATATCGCATAGGAGTTCATCCGCTGGAAGTTCTTGCGGCTCTCCTTGATGGCGTCGATGATCACTGACAGCCCAGGAGTGAGCAGCACGATCGCCGCTGCGGCGCGGGCGGCATCGGTGGCGCCGGAGACGCCGGAGACGGCGATGCCGCAGTCGGCCTTCATCAGCACTGGGGCGTCGTTGACGCCGTCGCGCGTCATGCCGACGATGTGGCCGCGCTGCTGCAGAACGTCGACGATGTGATATTTGTGCTCGGGGAACACCTGGGCAAATCCGTCGGCCGTTTCGATGGACGCGGCCACCGCTGCGGTTTCGGTCTTCTTGACATCGCCGAGGCCGGCCGCATCGAGGATGTCGGTACCGAGGCCCACTTTGCCGGCGGTTTCCTTGGCGATGGCGAGAGCGTCGCCGGTGACCATCTTGACGGCCACACCCAAGGCTTTCGCGGTGGCTATGGTGGACGCGGCATCCTCGCGCGGCGGGGAATCACGCAGATGAGGGCCGATCTCGTCGTCGGTCGCCAGGCCGGCATCTCATGGCACTTCACCTGAGCGCGTTCGCGGTGAACGGGTTCCACCTGCCGCCGGTGTTGATCGGGCGGGGGATCCCGTCGCCTGATCGCGTCGCGCATCAGCGGTTGGCCGCCGTGCGGATGAGGTGCGGGCGGGCCGTATCCCACCAGCCGCACATCAGGCCAGTTGACTCGGTCGTCCCCGCGAGATGCCGATCGGCCCGGCTGGACCGACGTTCACCCGTGGAAGATGCAGCGGCGTTCCTCCTTCGGATGACCGACGCCCGCATCTCGAAGGGATTTGGAGTCCCGGGTCTCAGCGGTATTTCGGCCGGATAGGCGGGCCTTTGTGCCCTGCTGGGTACGTATCGAGCCGCCGAGACTGACAGATATGACACAGACATTGAAGCGAACAGATGCCCAGCTCAAGAGTGCCGTGATGGACGAGCTGTCCTGGCTCCCCAGCATCAACAGCAGCCACATCGGCATCACGGCCGATCAGGGCTCGATCACCCTCACCGGCCAGGTCGACAGTTACCCGGAGAAAGTGTTGGCCGGCAAAGCGGCCCTTCGGGTCCGGGGTGTCAGCGCCCTGGCCCAGGAGATCACCGTGCACACCCTGTACTCCGCCGTGACCGACACCGACATCGCCCGTGAAGCCGTCGAGGCCCTCGACCGCGGGATCGACGTGCCGGAGACGGTGAAGGCCACCGTGCATCTGGGCGTCATCACGCTGACCGGCGACGTGGGTTGGCACTACGAGCGCGAAGCGGCTCTGACCGCGGTTCACCACCTGCGCGGCGTCACCGACGTCCACAACCAGATCGCGATCCGGCCGAGCGTGTCGGTCACCGGCGTCAAGGCCGAGATCGAAGCCGCGTTCATCCGCAACGCCCAGTTCGAAGGCGAGCACGTCAAGGTCACCACCGACTCGGCCGGCCACATCACCCTGGAGGGAAACGTCCGTTCGTGGGCGGAACGTCGGCAGGCCGAAGCAGTGTCCTTCTCCGCCCCCGGTGTCACGCGGATCACCAACAAGCTCCACGTCCAGCAGTACTGAAACAGCAGACATTGGAGGGTTTGTCGAGATGAACGCACGGGCAACGCCGACGCTGACGCGATTGAGGAACCACGGACTGACGGTCGTGCACCACGACGCCGACGTCCGCGGTCGCCGGGTCCGCGACAAGGAAGACCGGGACATCGGCAAGTTGGTCGATCTGTTGATCGACCTCGGCGACCGCAGGGTGAGACTGCTCCAGGTCGACCACGGCGGCATCCTCGGGTTTGGCGCACAGTCGTCCTTCATTCCGGTCGATGCGGTCACCCACATCACCGGAAGCACCGTCCACATCGACCAGACCGGCCGCCGAATCGCCGGGGCGCCAGGCTATGCCCCCGAGGTCGGCGTCGACAACCGCTACTACGGCTCACTGGCTAACTATTACGGATACCTTCCGTTCTGGAACCCGGCCTATCTCTACCCGGAATACCCATTCTGCGGAGAGAACCAAAAAATGGGGTTCGACGAGGAATTCGAGGAAAGCTCATGATCAGCGCGATGCTGCTGATCGGCGGAGGAATCTACCTCACCCACCTCCTCCTGGCCGGTCGGCCGGGCTCGGAGCCGACGCGTTCAACGCCGGACTCCCGGCCACAGAATCAGTTCGATGGATCCACCTACGGTTCCACCGAATGGAGCGCATTGGATGATCTCCAGCTCAATCGACTCCTCGATGAATCCTCGCCCTGATCGGCGCCCCACTTTCGAATCCGCTAGCACATCCCGATCCACCACCAAAGAAAGGCAGATGCCATGACCCAGACGTTGAAGAGTACGGACGCCGAACTCAAGAAGGCCGTCACCATGGAGCTGTCCTGGCTCCCCAGCATCGACAGCAGCCACATCGGCATCACCGCCGACGATGGTGCCATCACCCTGACCGGACAGGTCGGCAGCTATCCGGAGAAGGTGGCGGCCGGCAGTGCCGCACTGCGCGTGCGAGGGGTACGCACACTGGCCCAGGAGATCTCGGTCCACACCAAGTGGACCGACCGGACCGACACCGATCTCGCCCGCGAGGCTGCCGAGGCGCTCGAGCGCGCCGTCAACGTGCCGGACACCATCAAGGCGTCGGTCACGGATCGCGAGATCACCCTCACCGGCGAAGCAGCATGGCACTACCAGAGCACCGCGGCCGCATGGGCGGTGCACGCCATCAAAGGCGTCCATGGCGTCCGTGACCGGGTGCGCATTCGACCGGCCCCCGTCCTGGCGATCGTCAAGGCCTCGATCCAGGAAGCCCTGGTCCGCAACGCACAGTTCGAGGGCAATTACATCAGCGTGATGACCGATTCCGGTGGACGAATCACCTTGGAGGGCGTCGTTCGCTCACCCGCCGATCGCCGGCAGGCGGAACTCGTGGCTTGGTCGGCTCCCGGCATCACCGCCATCACCAACAACCTGACAATCCAGTTCTGATCGTGATGCCCTACTGGAACAACGGATGGAACGCCGCATGGACCTTCTTCTGGGTTTTTGCTTTCGTCGCCTATCTCTTCTCTTTGTTCGCCGTTGTCGGTGACCTCTTCCGGGATCACCGCCTCAGCGGAACCTTCAAGGCTGTGTGGTTGCTGTTCCTGGTCTTCGTGCCGTTCCTGACCGTGCTGGTCTACCTCGTCGTCAGGGGTCCCGGCATGCAGCGGCGTCGCGAACGTCAGGATGCCTTGGACATCAACGCCACGGAAACCTACGTGCGCAATCTGGGGCTGCGGCATAGTCCGGCCAACGAGATCAGCAAGGCGAAAGCGCTGGCCGCCGCCGGAGTGATCACCACGGGTGAATACGAGAGCCTCAAGGCACACGCCCTGAGCCGGTAGATCGCCACGACGCATATAGAACACCACGAACAGGAAGGCGAGTCGCGAGCATCATGCTGACCAGTCGCCGCAGCATCATCGTCGGCGTACTGGTGGCGATCGCCCAGACAATCGCCCTCGGCGTCGCAGCCGGGATCACCGGCTCGGCAGCCCTGAAAACCCAGACGGCAACCAATCTCGCCGACGTCGCCGTCGGTGTGTTCCTTCTCGTCGGTGTGATCAGCGGACAGCGACCTGCGGACGACCGACATCCGCTCGGCTACGGGCGGGAGGGCTTCTTCTGGTCCTTCCTCGCAGCCATCGGCATCTTCGTCGGTGGCGTCGGCGCGGCCATGGCCGAGACGCTCCAGACCGCGTTGCACCCGCAACCCGCCGGCTCCTACCTGATCGGATACCTCGTGCTGCTGATCGTCATCGCTCTTGACACGATTGCGCTTGTCTCGGGTCTGCGTCCCCTTCGGACGCGAGCCGCCCAGCAGCACATGAAATTGGCGGCATACCTGTGGCGGGGCACGGATCCAGCCGTCACGACGCTCGTACTCAGCAGCGCTGCCGGCCTGGTCGGCGGGGTCATCGCTTCTCTCGGACTGGCGGGCCGGCAACTGTTCGACCATCCCGCTACCGACGTCGTGGCCAGCGCCCTGATCGGCCTTGTTCTGCTCGGCACCTCGGCCGTGCTCCTACGAACGAATCGCGAACTGCTCACCGGACGTGGACTTCCAGCGGCGCAGATCTCCGAGATGCGGGCCCTTGTCGGCTCGTATCCTGGGGTACTGGCCGTCCCGGACATCTTCGCTGTTGTCGTCGGACCCTCCACCCTCATCGTCGACGGCGACATCGTCTTCGAGGACGCACTCGACGTTTCCGCCGTCGAGTCGACCATCGTGTCCATCTCCTCCGCCCTGCGCAGGCGATGGCCCTCCATCGCCTATGTCTACCTGAACCCTGTGGCGCAGCAGCGATCCCGCCGGAACCAGCGCGTTGATCGCTAGCTCGACCTGTTCTGGCGTGCGAATTTCACTGCTCTTCCAACGAAAGGCACCTGCAATGGCAAACACACTCGGCGTCGAATCAGAGGTAGGTCAACTTCGGCAGGCCATCGTCCATCGGCCGGGCCTCGAGCTGTCCCGGCTGACGCCCGGCAACTGTGACGAGTTGCTGTTCGACGACGTGCTGTGGGCGGAGAAGGCACGCGAAGAGCACGACATCTTCGCCTCCGTCCTACGCGACCAGGGCGTCACGGTCCATCATTTCGCCGACCTGCTCGCCGAAACCCTGGCCATTCCGGAGGCACGAGCATTCGTCCTCGACCGGGTCTGCTCGGTGCACCGGGTCGGCCCGACGCTGACCGGCTCGTTACGGGCGCTCGCGCAGGACGTCGATCCGGCCCGTCTGGCGGAATTGCTGATCGGTGGCGTGACGAAGTCCGACCTCTCCCCGCTGAGCGTGGGGAGTCTGCGCTGGCAGAGCCTGGCACTGGACGACTTCGTACTTGCTCCGCTTCCCAATACGCTGTTCCAGCGGGACAACTCGGCATGGGTGTACTCCGGGGTATCGATCAACCCGATGGCCAAACCGGCCCGGCAACGCGAGTCCATCCACTCACGGGCGGTCTATCGGTTCCACCCGATGTTCGCCGATGCTCCGTTCCCGATCTTCTACGGCGATGACGACATCGAACACCAGCCGGCCACCCTGGAAGGCGGAGATATCCACGTCCTCGGACGCGGAGTGGTCCTCATCGGGATGGGAGAGCGGTCCACTCCCATGGGCGTGGAGATCCTGGCTCGCGAGCTGTTCCGGCATCGCGCAGCTACGGCAGTGATCGCGGTGCAGCTGCCGCGGTCACATGCCTTCATGCATCTGGACACGCTGCTGACGATGGTCGATACGGACACCTTCGTCCGCTATCCCTACCTCGACCCGGCCGCCATGACAACCTGGCTGATCACGGCGACCGACCCGGAGGAGGTCACCGAACACGACACCGGCGGCCTGCACGTGGAGCACCGTGACGACCTGTTCGCCACCATCGCCGAATCGCTGGACCTCCCCCGGGTCACAGTCCTCGCCGCCGACGAGGACACCCGCGCGGCGCAGCGTGAGCAGTGGGACGACGCCAACAACTTCCTGACCGTCTCACCCGGTGTCGTCATCGGCTACGACCGCAACACCGTCACCAATCGGATGCTGGCCGACCACGGCATCAAGGTGCTCTCCATCCCCGGCAGCGAACTGGGCCGCGGCCGCGGCGGATCCCGCTGCATGACGTGCCCCATCCAACGAGACGGAATCTGAAAATGCCTACAGTGCAACGCCATCCCGGATCGCTGCTCAAAGAGCTCGACCTGGACAAGAAGGAGCTGCTGGCCCTGCTGGAGCTGGCCGGGGAACTCAAGAGAGCGACCGCAGAAGGCACCGAGAAGCCACAGCTGACCGGTCGGAACCTGGCTCTGATCTTCGAGAAGGCCTCGACCCGCACGCTGTGCGCCTTCGAGGTCGCCGCCTACGACCAGGGCGCTCACATCACCTATCTCGGACCGTCGGGATCACACATCGGCGTCGCCGAGTCGATCGCGGACACCGCCCGCGTACTGGGCCGGATGTTCGACGGCATCGAGTTCCGCGGCTTCGACCAGGCCGCCGCCGAACAACTCGCCGACTACGCCGGCGTCCCGGTCTGGAACGGCTTGACCACCCAGTGGCATCCCACCCAGATGCTCGCCGACATCCTGACGATGACCGAGCACAGCAGCGGGCCGCTCGAGGATGTGTCCTACTGCTTTCTCGGCGACGGCCGCAACAATGTCGCACGGTCACTGCTCATCACCGGCGCCATCCTGGGCATGGACGTCCGTATCGGCGCCCCACGAGAATTGTGGCCACCGCAGGACGTGATCGACACCGCACACACCTTGGCCGCCGAGAGCGGCGCCCGAGTGCTGATCACCGACGATCCCGCCAAAGCCGTTGCCGGCAGCGACTTCCTGTACACCGATGTGTGGGTCAGCATGGGGGAGTCCGATGCCGATTGGGCCGTCCGGGTCCCGCTACTGCTGCCGTTCCGAGTCACCACCGACCTGATGGCCGCCTCCGGGCGCACCGGGACCAAGTTCATGCACTGCCTGCCGGCGTTGCACGACACCGACACCGAGCTGGGTCGGCGCCTGCACGATCAATTCGGCCTGGACGGCGCCGAAGTCAGCAACGACGTCTTCGAGTCCGAGGCGTCCATCGTCTTCGACCAGGCCGAGAACCGTCTGCACACCATCAAAGCCGTGCTGGTCAACGCGCTGGGGCAGGGCCGCTGACGTGCGTATCGTGGTCGCCCTCGGCGGGAATGCGCTGCTCCGTCGCGGTGAGAAACCCGACGCCGCAATCCAACTCGACCACATCCACGCTGCAGCAGCATCTCTGGCCCCACTGACGAGCGAGCACGATCTGCTGATCTGCCACGGCAACGGACCGCAGGTCGGCATGCTGGCGCTGGAGAGCGAGAACGACAGGGAGCTGACCCACTCCTACCCCCTGGATGCCCTGGTCGCGCAGACCCAGGGCATGATCGGCTACTGGCTGGTCCAGTCGCTGGCCAACGCCGGCGTCCGGAAGCCCCTGTTGGGCATGGTGACCCAGACGGTGGTCGACCCGGCCGACCCGGCGTTTGCGCATCCCACCAAATTCATCGGGCCCGGGTACCCCGAAAAGCGGGCCGAGGAGTTGGCCGCCCGACACGGTTGGCAGATCGCAGCAGACGGCGCAGCCTGGCGACGCGTCGTGGCATCACCTGCGCCGCAACGGATCGTCGAGCAGGAGCTGATCACACAGCTGTTGGATCGCCAGGTGATCCTGGTCTGCGCCGGAGGGGCCGGCATCCCCGTCACCGAGAATGCCGGTGTCCTGGTGGGCGTGGACGCCGTCATCGACAAGGACCTGACCGCGGCGATGCTCGCCATCGCAGTCGGGGCCGATCGCCTCATCATCCTGACCGACGTCACCGCGATCATGTCCCACTTCGGCACCCCTGAGGCAACGACGTTGAACCGGCTGGATCTGGACCAGTTGGCACAGTTGAGCTTTCCGGCCGGCTCCATGGGCCCGAAGGTCACAGCCTGTCGGCAGTTCGTCGAGGCGACCGGGCACCCGGCAGCCATCGGGGCACTCACCGACGCCGCCGACATCCTGACCGGGGCTGCCGGTACCACCATCACCGCCGGCCGGGAACGGCCGTGACCGTGACCGTGACCGAGCCGAACGCCGCGGAACGGGCCGGGGGTAGCGCGGCACCACCGATCAATTCCGTCGAGCCGGCCGACGAGCCGGAGATGGCCACCACCGCTTCGCTTCAACTGGTCTTCCGAAACCTCCGTAGTTCGGCATCGGGTCTGTCGGCCCGCGAAGCCGCCCGTCGGCTGATCATCGACGGTCCCAACCAGATCACCCGCCGCGGCAAACCGCAGTGGCCCCGTGAACTGCTGGCCCAGTTCACCGCCCCGCTGGCTCTACTGCTGATCGCTGCGGCGGTGTTGGCGGCCATCAGCGGAAGTCTGCCACTGGCCATTGCAATCCTGGCGGTCATCCTGCTCAACGCTGTCTTCGCGTTCTTCCAGGAACGGCACGCCGAGCATGCCGTCGAGGCGCTCGCCGCGTACCTGCCCGCGCAGGCCCGAGTCCTGCGTGACGGCGAAGCGACGAACGTGCCCGCTTCGACATTGGTCGCCGGCGACGTGATGTTGATCGACGAAGGTGACCGGATCAGCGCCGACGGGCGTCTGGTCTCCGGCTCGGTCGAGGTGGACCTGTCCACCCTGACCGGTGAATCACAACCCCTCACCCGCACCTCCGGTACCGGTGACACCGATGCGGATCTGCTCGCCGCGGCCAACATGCTCTTCAGCGGTAGCGCCTGTATCAGCGGGCAGGCCCAGGCCATCGTCACTGCCACCGGAATGCGCACCCAGATCGGCCGGATCGCCGCGCTGTCCGAGCGGGTCGGCAGCGACAGCAGCCCCCTGGAAGTGCAGGTCAAGAAGGTCGCGAAGCTGATCGCGATCGTCTCCATCGTGGTCGCCGCCGCATTCCTCCCGCTGGGATTGGCGGCCGGGCTCTCCACGGCCGCCGCCATCAGCTTTGCGATCGGGATGTTGGTCGCCAATGTGCCCGAAGGGTTGCTGCCCACCATCACCCTGGCCTTGGCCGTCGGTGTCCAGAACCTGGCCCGCCGCGGGGCGGTGGTCAAACGGCTCTCCGCGGTGGAGACCCTCGGATCCACCACGGTGATCTGCACCGACAAGACCGGCACCCTCACCCAGAATCGAATGCAGGTCACCGATCTGTGGACCGCGAGCGGCGCGGCGACCTGCGACGATGCCGGGCGCATTGTCTGGACCCCGCCGACGGACCACCGGTTGGAGCCACTCGGCGACCTGCTGGTGAGCACCGCGGTCAGCTGCTGCACGGCCACCATCGGTCGCGCTGATTCTTCCGAATCCATCGAGGCCACCGGCGATCCCACCGAGATCGCCCTGCTGCGCCTGGCGGCCTTGAGTGACCGGTCGGCCGCGAAAGTATCCGGCGACCGGCGGCAGACCCTGTTCCGCTTCGACCCGCGGCTACGGTTGATGAGCGTCGTCGACCGCACCGGGGAAACCGGCGAATTGTGGGTGAAGACCAAGGGTGCGCCCGAAGCGGTTCTGCCCCGATGCGTCACGGTGGCCCTCTCCGCCTCGACCAGCCGCGCGCTGACCGAGCAGGACCGGAACGGACTGGCCGACGCGATCGGGAAATACGGCCACCGCGGTCTGCGCCTGATCGCCGTCGCCCGACGCCAGATCGACGCCGCTTCCAGCGTTCCGACCGAGCGGAACCTCGCCGAGGCGGACCTGTGCCTGGTCGGCATGGTGGCGATGCTCGATCCTCCGCGGCCGCAGGCCAGGGACGCCATCGCCCGGGCCCATCAAGCCGGCATCCGACTGCTGGTGGTGACCGGCGACAACGGCGTCACCGCCACCGAGATCGCCCGTCAGGTCGGGATCGGCACCGGACCGGCCGGCAGCGCCACCATCACCGGCGACGAACTGGAGGCGATGACCGAGCGCCAGCTGGACGTGCTGCTACGGACACCGACGGAGATCATCTTCGCCCGGAGCTCCCCCGAGGCGAAGCTCCGGATCGCCGACACCCTGCGCAGTCTGGGCGAAGTGGTCGCGATGACCGGCGACGGCGTCAACGACGCCCCCGCCCTCCGGGCAGCCGACATCGGGGTCGCGATGGGCAGATCCGGCACGGAGGTCGCCCGACAGGCCGCCACCATGGTGCTCACCGACGACAACTTCGCCACCATCGTCGACGCCGTCCAAGAGGGCCGGCGGATTTACGACAACGTCCGCAAATTCATCCTCTACATCTTCGCCCACGCCGTCCCCGAAATCGTCCCGTTCATGCTGTTCGCGCTCTCCGGCGGAGCCATTCCGCTGCCGCTCACCGTCATGCAACTCCTGGCCATCGACCTGCTGACCGACACCCTCCCCGCACTGGCCCTGAGCCGCGAACCGGCCGAACCGGGAACGATGAGCCGGGCGCCGCGACCACCAGGTGAGGGAGTCATCCGGTGGTCGCTGCTGGCCAGGGCGTGGGGGTTCCTCGGCGTCATCTCCGCCGCCCTGGTTCTCTGCGGATTCTTCCTGACCCTGAATCAGGGTGGCTGGCACCTGCACGCCGCCACGGGATCCGGCACACCGCTGCACCACGTCTACCAGCAGGCGACCACCGTCGCGTGGCTGGGCATCGTGGCCTGCCAGATCGGCACGGCGATGGCGGCGCGCACCGACCGGGCCTCCCTGCGCCGTACCGGGCTGACCAGCAACCCCCTCCTGCTGGGCGCTATCGGAATCGAACTGGCCCTGGCAGCCGCCCTGGTGTACCTGCCGTGGCTGCACCCGGTCTTCGGGACCGCTGCACTGCATCCAGGGCAGCTCCTGGTCGTGCTCCCGTTCCCGCTGATCGTCTGGGGAGCCGACGAAATTCGCCGTGCCATCCAGCGCCAGCGCCATCCCGCCGACCCACCCACCTTCTCGCCCCACAGAACAGGTCACTGACATGACGCTCGCTCCCCCGAAACCAACGGATCACTCCGCCGCCGCCCCCTCCGATGTCCCCCGCCAGCGCGGCACTCTGGGGCTCGGATCGGCGACCGCGCTGGTTGTCGGCAGCATCATCGGGACCGGTGTGTTCACCATGCCCGGTGTGCTGGCCCAAGCCGGGACCAGCTCCATCCTGGTGCTGGGCGTCATCGCCATCGGCGCACTTCTGCTGGGCGTGATGTTCGGGCAGCTCACCAAACGCATTCCCACGAGTGACGGTGGTCTGTACGCCTACTCCCGGCACGAGTTCGGCGATTTCGCCGGGTACCTCACCGCCTGGTGCTACTGGATCACCGCCTGGGCCGGCAACGCCGCCATCGTGTCGTCCTGGGTGCTCTACGTCGAATCCCTGTTCTCCATCACCCACCCCTCGGCCTGGACCAACCTGGGGATAGCCCTGCTGGGCCTGTGGATCCCGGCCGTGGTGAACCTGGTCGGGGTCAAGCAGATGGCCTGGTTCCAGAATGTGTCGGTGGTCCTGAAGTTCCTGCCCCTGCTGGTGGTCGGCGTCGTCGGATGGTTCTTCGTCAAATCCGCGAACTTCGGGCCCTTCAACGCCAGCGGTGGCAGCCTCTACAGCGCCATCGGTATCGCGGCGGGTGTTGCGCTGTTCTCCTTCATCGGTGTCGAATGCGCCTCGATCGCCGGCGCCCAGGTGAAGAACCCCCGGGTCAACGTCGGCCGCGCGTCGGTCCTGGGCACCGCCGCCAGCGCCATCCTCTACATCGCCGTCAGCGCCGTCGTCATGGGCCTGGTCGCCCAACCGAACCTGGCAGGCAACGGCGCACCGTTCGTCGACGCCTTCCAGACGATGTTCGGCCACGCCGCCTGGGTCGGGAAGCTGGTCGCCGCGACCGCCGTGGTCTCGGGCCTCGGCGCGTTGAACGGATGGACCCTGGTCACCGCCGAGATGCCCCGCGCCGCAGCGAAAGACGGCCTGTTCATTCCCCAGTTCGCCAAGACCTTCCGCGGCGGCATCCCCTGGTTCGGAATTCTCGTCTCCACCGCGATCGCCTCCCTGCTAATGGCCTTCGCCTACAGCGGCAACACCGGCCTGAAGGTCTTCACCTACCTGGTCGACCTCTCAGTGGTGACCGTGGCGATCCCCTACCTGTTCTCCGCCTGCGCCCAACTGGCCTACCTCGCCTCCCGCCGCCGCACCGTCAACGGATGGGCGCTGGCCCGCGACCTGAGCATCGCCGGCGCCAGCGTGCTGTTCTCCCTGTGGGTAGCTTTCACCGCCGGCTACCAGGCCGTCTACCAGGCGCTGCTGATGCTGCTGATCGGGCTGCCGATCTACTCATTCCTCAAAGCCCGCCGCGAGCGCCGCGGTGATGTTGCCGAGCCGGTCGAGGCCACCACACCGGGATCAGCGCGCGTCCACAACGGAGCATCTCCACTGGCCGACCCGGGCCGGCCGCACGCCCTTCGGTTCAGCCGGCCGTCAAGTAGGTGAGCTGGCGATGTAAAGCATCGACGACCAAGGCTAGGTCAGTACAAGGTTGGGGGTCGCTGATGACCGTGACGGCCAACTTGCCCGCGTAGGACAGCACTGCGAAGGAGACCGTGACGCTCACGGTGCTTGAGGTGTTGGGGGCGCCGATGTCGGGGAGCGGATCTCGGCGCCGACGGGTGCGCTGTCGATCAGCATGGCCAACGCGGCGAGCCCGCCGATCCCATCGGCCAGGACGTGGTGAATGACCAGGAACAGGGCGCTATGGCGGCCTTCCAGGCCGTTGACGAGGGTGATCGACCAGAGCGGGTGGTCGCGCGCCAGGGGGTGAGTGGCTGCGGCAGCGGCGACTTTCAGCAGTGCGGTTTCGTCGGCCGGGTCTAAGCTAAGCAGGTCCGGTCGATGAGGTGGCGGTCGACGGTGAACTCGGCGTCATCGACCCAGATGGGTCGTCCGCACCCGAAGGGTGCCCGCTGTAGCCGCTGGCCGAACCGGGGAACGGCCGCAGCGCTGCGCCGAGTGCTAAAGCTGGTCCTGGTCGGACTGACCGACAAGCCGGTGGTGATCAAGCACGGCACCCGGTTCAGCTACCTCCAGCAGCAGATACTGGGCCACTACGGTCCCGAGCCCGACCATCTCGAGCAGATCGTCGGCCTCGTCGGTACCGGCCGGCTGGACTTCGCCCGTTCCGTCAGCGAGGTACTTCCGCTCACCGAGGCAGCCACCGCGGTCGAACACCTCCGGAGGAAGGTCGGCAATCCGATCCGGATCGTCCTCGTCCCCTGAACGGCACGCCGCCAATTCCCTTCACGACGTACTGGTCATTGCACCATCTGAGCGTGCCGTGCGCTTCGACGGAAGGTCCCTATGGTCCTGATGGTTGTTACCTTTTCCCCTCGGACCTCCGGCGGTTACCAACGAGCATCAGGGGACCGGTCCTGCTGACCGCGATCTGCAAGGAGCCCCTCCATGACCGTGAACCTCTCGACGACGAGCAAATTGGATGGACAGCTCAAACACGAGATCGACCAGGAACTCGAGCGGGTGCCCGGCCTGAACAGCACCCGTGTCGGGGTCGCGGTCGACACCGGAACGGTGACTCTGTCGGGTGAAGTGGACAGCTTTCTTGAGAGGCGGTCCGCCGCTGATGCCGTACTCCGCCTTCCCGGAGTGAACGCCGTTGCGCAGGAAATCACGGTGCGCAGCCCTTTCGTGCCGGAGACCGATGCCGATATCGCCTCCGAGGCGGGTCAGGCGCTCAATCGTGCGACAGACGTCCCCGACACCGTCCGGGTCAGCGTCACGAATCGCCGGATCACCCTGACGGGCACTGTCCAGTTCTCTGATCAGAGCGAGGCGGCGGGACGAACGATGCACCACATCACAGGCGCCACCGGCGTTCTCAATGAGATCCGGATCCGGGACGAACAGCAGCCCGAACATCGGAACTCCGCGGGCGGATCAGCCCGCGCATCCTCGACCACCCCCTCCAGAAAAGGAACAACCATGAGCCCGTACGAGAACCGTCTTGCCCTGGTCGAAAGCGCACTGAAAGCCGAGAAGGTCCACCCAGCCAAGGGCAAGACTCTTGCCGAGGCCGCAGCGACCGTTCTCGCCGCGATCGACGAGATCAGGGAGAACGTGCGATGAGGACATTCCTCACCGTGGTCGTCATCGTGGTCGTCGTTCTGCTACTTGCGCTGGCTCTGGCCCTGAAAGTGGTCAAGCAGTACGAGCAGGGCGTGCTCTTCCGCCTCGGCCGGGTCATCGGCGTACGGGAACCGGGCCTTCGCGTGATCGTCCCGCTGATCGACGTGATGCACCGGGTGTCGCTGCGGATCGTCACCATGCCCATCCAGTCGCAGGGCATCATCACCAGGGATAACGTGAGCGTCGACGTCTCTGCGGTCGCCTACTTCCGGGTCGTCGACGCCGTCAAATCGGTGGTGGCGATCGAGAACGTGTACTCAGCCATCGATCAGATCGCCCAGACGACCTTGCGCAAGGTTGTCGGCCAGCACACGCTGGACCAGACGCTGTCCGAAACGGACAAGATCAACATCGACATCCGCGAGATCCTGGACGTCACGACCATCGACTGGGGCATCCAGGTGACCCTCGTAGAGCTGAAGGACATCCAGCTTCCCGACACTATGAAGAGGGCGATGGCCCGTCAGGCGGAGGCCGAACGCGAGAAGCGGGCCAAGATCATCAACACCGAAGGCGAGTCGCTGGCGGCCGCTGCTCTGGGTGACGCGTCGGACATCATGATGGCGCACCCGCTCGCGCTGCCAGACCAGAACATCTGGCCGCCACCAACGGCACCTCGGCAGGAATGTGACGCAGGCCCATGGTGATCGAGACGCAGCCCCAGGCCTACCTAGTCGGATCCGGCATCGGATCGCTGGCCGGTGCCGTGTTCCTGATCCGGGACGCCCATTTCGCCGGCGAGAACATCCACATCCTCGAGGAACTTCCGTTGACCGGAGGGCCCTCGACGGACGCGGAGACCCGTTTCACGGGTGTGTGAGCCGCGGCGGGCGGATGCTCGAGGAGGAGGCCTACACGTGCTTGTGGAACCTCCTCGACTCGATCCCGACGCTGGAGAACCCGCTGGTGTCGGTGAGAGAACAGGTCGTGGAGTTCAACGCCGAACATCCCACCAACGCCAAAGCCAGACTCATCGGCGACGGACAGCAGATCCTGGACGCCGGTGATCTCGGCTTCGACATAGTCGATCGGGCTGAGATGGCCAGACTCATCGCCATGCCCGAAAGCTCATCGGTGCCCGGCGCATCCAGGATCTCTTCTCCGATCATTTCTTCGAGACCAATTTCTGGTTCCTGTGGCGCACGACCTTCGCGTTCCAGAACTGGCACAGTGAAAAAGAATTCAGACGATACTACCTCCGGTTCGTGCAGGACCCCCGAGGATGGACACGCTCGCCGGGGTCAGACGGACACCCCTGAATCAGTACGACTCGATCGTTCGACCGATCGAGTCGTACCTGATGGCGAACGGCGTCCGAATCGAACATGGCGTCCGCGTGACCGATGGCGAATTCATCGCTGCGGGCGTCGCCAGACGGGCCACCGCAATTCATCTGATCTGCGACGGAGAGCCGAGTACCCGGCTCCTCGGGCATGATGACCTTGCCTTCATCACGCTGGGATCGATGACAGCAGATTCGACCTATGGCGACGATCACCACGTCCCGGAGCTGATCCGGGACAAGCGGGACGGCGCCTGGTCGCTCTGGGAGACGTTGTCCGTCAAGGCTCCGGACTTCGGCCGACCGAACACGTTCGACGGCAACGTCGACGAGAGCAAATGGGAGTCCTTCACCCTCGCCATGCACGACTTCCTTCTCCTTCAACGCGTTCAGGAATTGACGAACAACATGCCGGGCGAAGGCGCGCTGATGACCTTCGTCGAATCCAACTGGCTGCTGTCGATCGTGGTCCCTCACCAACCGCACTTCGCCGGCCAGCCCGATGACGTGTCGACGCTCTGGGGCTACGGACTGTTCCTGGATCGCCCCGGCAACTTCGTGGCAACCACTCTCGCCGAATCAACCGGACGGCAGATCCTGACCGAACTGGCCGGCCACCTCGGCGTCGAGGACGTCCTGGAACGGATCCGGGCGACGACGACCGCTCGAACGGTCCTGATGCCCTACATCACCAGTCAGTTCGCTCGACGGAGTCGGGGCGATCGACCGATGACGATACCGGTGGGTGCGGCCAACTTCGCCTTCCTCGGGCAATACACCGAAATCCTCGAGGGCGTCGAGTTCACGGTCGAGAACTCCATACGCGGCGCCATGATTGCCGTCTACGGGCTTCTGGGCCTCGACAACCAGGTCCCGCCCGTCTATCACGGGCTGCACGAACCCCGAGTCACGCAGGGAGTGCTGGCAGCCGCGTCGTAACCGAACTGAGGCCAGGGGCGATCCGGCCGGAGCCAGCCGAAAGCGGGTCTGTTCCGCGCCCCATCCCGATCCACGGTAGTCCGCCACCACTCTGATGGGAATGAGGCCAGGCGCGCAGGGACTGCCGCGATCCTTCGGCTAACAATCGCTCGGCCTCCACCAGTCCTCGCGATTGGTTCCTGACGAACGTCGTCTGCCCCCGGTGGTGGGCAACCTGCCGATGCAGTCGTCGAGGCTCCTAACTTGTCGCGTCAAAGGGCTCGCTCACGGCGGTGCTCACTAAAGGATCCACCGTGTCAAGTGCGCGACGGTCGGCACCGCCCAATGCGGCACAACAACTGCGCCGACTAGGACCTGTGGACCGGTGCAGTCCCATCAGGCGCTCACTGAGCCGCCCGTTTTTTCCCGGACTTGGGTCCCCAAGTAGAATACTGGGGAAGGGACGGAGAAATTGTGAGCAAGTTTCGAGGAAAGTATACC
>NZ_JBEPNO010000041.1:0-27912 GCF_040546275.1 Nakamurella sp. UYEF19
CGGGTACCGACGGAGGTTCGGGTACCGACGGAGGTTCGGGTACCGACGGAGGTTCGGGTACCGACGGAGGTTCGGGTACCGACGGAGGTTCGGGTGCCGAGGCTTCCGGTGCCAGCGACGCCCACCCCGCCGGAACCGGGACCGGGACCGGTGCCGGTGCCGGTTCCGGTGCCGGTGCCGGCGGCAAACCCGGCGCCCGGACCCACTGCGGTACGAAGGTGCGGGACCCGAGGTCGCCGGCGAACCGCCGCGCCCACGCCCTCATCGCGGCGCTCCGCGGGTTCCTGGACGCGGGCCTGGGACCGACGCAGGGCGGCGAACGGCCCCACATCACGATGGTGATGAACTGGGACGTCGTGAAAGGCGCGCTGACCTCCGCCGGGTACGACTCCGGCGGGGCGATCACCGCCGCCCAAGCCCGGAAGTTCCTGTGCGACGCGCAGATCATCCCGGCCATCCTGGACAGCAAAAGTGAAGTGCTGGACATCGGGCGGGAACGCCGCACCTTCCCGCTCGCCATACGCCGCGCCATCACCCTGCGGGACGGCGGATGCATCTGGCCCGGATGTGACAGACCACCCGGCTGGTGCGACTGCCACCACGTTGATTGGTGGCACCGAGACGGCGGCAACACCAGCTACAAAGGCGGTGTTCTGTTCTGCCCCTGCCATCACACCGAAATTCACAAAGGCGAATGGGTCGTGCAGATGGGCGAAGACGGAATACCGGAGCTGATTCCACCGAAATGGATGGACTCGGAGCAAAAACCCCTCCGCAACAACATGCACCGACCAATGGGGGCATCATGAGGTCCAAGGAGGAACTCCTCGCATCCGGCCGCGATGCGTACGTGTACCTCCTGCCTGATGGGACGCCACCCGGACTGTCGCCGAAGCCGCTCGATCGCACCCGACGGACCGCCCGGTGTCGGTATCGCGTTGACGTTGCTGATCCTGGATCGGGTGGCCGCGCTTCCTGGGCCTGAGGCGACACGGCCGGACGTTGACCTCGGCGAGCCTGGACACCTCCGAACCGTTCCGTGGTGACGAACTCGATGCGGCGGTGGCGTGGCGGTCGGCCAACCCACTCTGACCGCGGAGCGGTGGTTGAGTCCAGCCAACTGGTTCGATCGGTCGCCGTGGGTTCAGTCGAGCCCGCTGGTTCGATCGGTCGCCGTGGGTTCAGTCGAGCCCGCTGGTTCGATCGGTCGCCGTGGGTTCAGTCGAGCCCGCTGGTTCGATCGGTCGCCGTGGGTTCAGTCGAGCCCGCTGGTTCAGTCGGTCGCCGTGGGTTCAATCGGGCCCAGTGGCGCGAAGACCACACGTCGCAACACGTCCGGCATTGGGGCCAAGCCGGGACCAGCGGAATTGATCCATTCGGCGACAGCCGTGAGCAACTCCTGGTCGAGGATCCGGCCGAGCCAGATCGGGCGGCCGCCGAACAGTCGCCCCAGCGTCGACGGCGTCACCACCATGACGTTGGACCTCTCGCACTGGCCGAGGCAGCCCTTGACGACCCGAATCTGCCCTATGTCACCCACGGCGGCGGTCAGCCGTCGGAGCTGCTCGTCGTGATCCACCTCAGGGTGCTTGCGCGCAGTCCCACAGCAGCACCCACGGCAAACCGTCACCGTGGCGCGGAGCTTGGCGAGATCGACACCGACTGCGGCACCGGCACCGGCAGGACCGTCGAAGGGTGTCAACGCGTTCCCTCATTCTCGCTGTGGCGTCTGATGGTCGGGGCTCATCAGATCATGTCGCGGCCACACCCGGTCACGACGTACCCGGTGGCAGACTGGCCCGATGCTCGACCTTCGGAGAGCCCGGTGACCGTCGCAGTGCCGGCCGATACCCAGGACGGGGAGAAGTCGGGCCGACGCAGCGTGTGGACGGGAGGGCGGGCCACTGCCCCCGCGGGCGACGAGGCGGATCCGCGGCAGGCCAGGTCCGACCCCGCAAGCGGGGTGGTGGCTATCGGGGCGATTCCACCGGTCGAACCCCCGGTCCGCCCGCGGCACCGTGCCCACCCGACGATGCCCAGCGACCGGGTTCGCGGGTGGATCACCACCATCGTCCTGACGATCATCGGCGGGTTCACCCGCCTGTGGAACGTCGGCAGTGCCTCCGACAACGGGACCCCGCTCTTCGACGAGAAGTACTACGCCGTCCAGGCCGCCGAGGTCGCCCGCAACAGCGGCGTCGAGGACAACCAGGCCTACGGCGTGATCGTCCACCCGCCGCTGGGCAAGCAGCTGATCGCCCTCGGCGAGAAGATCCTCGGCTACACCCCCACCGGGTGGCGCCTGGCCTCCGTCGTCGCTGGAACGTTCGTGGTGTTCCTGACGATCAGAGTGGTCCGGCGGATGACCAGGTCCACCCTGATGGGCGCGATCGCCGGCATCCTGATCATCTGCGACGGCGTCAGCTACGTGCAGGCCCGCACCGCCCTCCTGGACGTCTTCCAGGAGGTGTTCATCCTGGCCGCCTTCGCCTGCCTGATCGCCGACCGCGACCAGACCCGCGCCCGGCTGAACTCGACGATCGGCCCGGACTTCGACTCGTTCCTGCCCCGGGGACACCGCGGTCCGTTGGTCGCCTGGGCACAGTGGGGCGATCGGGCCGGCGTAGCACTCGGAGCCAGGTGGTGGCGGTTCGGGTGTGGCTTCTTCATGGGGCTGACGTTCGCCATCAAGTACAACGGGGTCTACTGGATCGTCGGTTTCGGCCTGCTCTCCACCATCTGGGACATCACCGCTCGTCGCGAAATCGGTGTTCGGCGACCGGTTCTCGCGGCGCTCCGCCGGGACGTCGGGCCGTCCCTGTGGTCGCTCGTCGTCATCCCGTTCGCGGTCTACATCGGGTCCTGGTGGGCATGGTTCTTCTCCGAGGACGCATTCCCGCGGCGCCAGTTCGAGGCCGACCCGAGCCACGTCGGCGATTGGCAGAATCAGACCGGGCTTTTCCACCAGTTGGCGGGCCTCTGGCACAACGCGCTCTGGCAGTGGACGTTCAAGATGCTGGACTTCCATGCGAATCTGCTATCCCCCGGCGCGCCCGGTGCTACCGATTCCAACCCTGCGGACCGTCACCCGTGGGAATCGAAGCCGTGGTCGTGGCCGATCGGCACCCGACCGGTGCTGTACTACGTCAGGCAGAACCAGACCGGTTGCGGCATCGGTCGTTCCGACTGCGTCCAGCGGATTTTCATCATCGGGACACCGGCCTTGTGGTGGGTGTCGCTGTTCGTGCTGGCCTGGGCGCTCTGGCGGTGCGTCGCACGCCTCGACTGGCGCTACGCCGCCGTCCTGGTCGGCTACGGCGCCGACTACCTGCCATGGTTCACCAACCTGAACCGTCAGATGTACTTCTTCTACGTCACCCCGTTGGCACCGTTCCTGATCATCGGGATCACCCTCGTGCTCGGCGACATCCTGGGCCGCGCCAGGGTCGGCGTCGAGCGAAGATACCTGTCCATCGCGGTCGTCGCACTGTACGTCGGGCTGGTGGTCGCCAACTTCATCTGGCTGCTGCCCATGCTCGACGGCTCCTCGATGACGCCCCAACGATTCGACATGGAGAACTGGCTGCCCTCCTGGACCCAGGGCTGACCGGGTAATTCATTGCACTGCAGGATCTATCGGCCGAACAAGCGGGCCTGCGTCACCTCAAGACCGAGGCCACCTCGTCCCGGTAGAGCAGGTCGGCGTCGACGTTCATGCCGACGAAGTGGCCGGCCAGTTCCAGGCTGAGCACACCGTGCAGCCGGGTCCAGAGGATCAGGGAACGATGCTCACCGGATGACGACGATGGATCGGCCGACTCGTCCTGCAGCTCGGCGAATCCCGCCTGGATCGGAGCAAAGATCCGCTGGGCGAGCAGGGCGGCCGTGTCCGGGGCGTGGTGGCCGGGGACGGGGGTGCCGTACAAGAGGAGGTACCGCTGCGGTTGGGCAACAGCCCATCGACGGAGCGCCGCAGAGAGGTCACGGATCCGCTCGAACGCGGGCCGGTCACCTGCGGCCGCCGCCTCGGCGACCTCAGCCAGGTCCTGGTAGGCGCTCACGATCAATTCCGTGAGCAGTTCGTCACGACTGCTGTAGTAGCGGTAGAGCGCGGGGGCCGTCATGCCCATCTGGGTGGCGATGGCCTTGAGCGACAGCGCTGACACACCGTCCTGGCCGATCTGCGACCACGCTCTGGTCTGCACCTCGTCCCGCACCTGTCGGCGATAACGGGCCCGTGGTGCTTCCGGGGTCTCCTTCACTCCTGATGGCTCTTCGCGCATCTGTGTCCTCCTTCCACTTTGCCTAGAGTTCTTGCCAATGCACCACACAAGAGTGATAGTCTATCACCGTTGCTAGTTACCGTTACGCAAGTGAGAAGATCTCATGCCCATCCACACCGCCACGTCCGCCACGCAGGCCAGACGGGCCACCGCTGCCACCCCTGCGAACGGGTCGGTCACCACCACCGAGGTGGTGCTGCCCGGAATCGTCGAGCCAGACGGACTGCAGTTCCGAGTCCGGCAGCTGGCACCGCCCGAGGCCGGACAGGCCCTGATCCGCGTCGAGGCCACCGGTGTCTCCTTCGCCGAGCAGGGCATGCGTCGCGGCCGTTACCCGGGCCAGCCGAAGTTCCCGTTCGTCCCGGGCTACGACCTCGTCGGCACGGTGACGGCCGTGGGCCGGGACGTCGATCGGGCGCTGATCGGAACCAGGATCGCCGCCGCGACGAAGACCGGCGGATGGGCCACCCACGCCGTCATCGAGGCTGCGGATCTCGTCCCCGTCGCCGAGGGCCTCGACCCGGAACAGGTCGAAACCCTGGTGGTGAACGGCATCACGGCCTACCAGATGCTGCACCGCAGCGCACGCACCAAGGCGGGGCAGACCATCCTGGCCCATGGCGCCAGCGGCGGAGTCGGCAGCCTGCTGGCCCAGTTGGCCATCCACGACGGCCTCCGGGTGATCGGTACCGCCGCCCCGCGGAACCACGAAGCGTTGCGCACCTTGGGAATCGAACCGATCGACTACCATGACCCCGACCTCGCCGGGACGGTCCGCGCGTTGGCACCCGCCGGGGTGGACGCGGTCTTCGACCACCTCGGGCCGGCCAGCTTCCCGACATCGTTCTCGCTGCTCGCACCCGGCGGCACCCTCGTCGCCTACGGCAGCGCCGCCCGGCTCGACGACGACAACTCCATGGTCATCATGTTTCTGGGCATGCTGGCCCGGCTCTACTCCTGGAACCTGTTGCCCAACAGGCGGAGGGCGAACTTCTACAACTTCTGGGCCGGACACACGGTGTCGATCCGCAAGTTCCGCCAGCGCCAGCGCGCAGACCTGACCGCGGTCCTGCAACTGCTCGCCGACGGAGTGATCGTTCCGCAGATCGCCGCGACGTTCCCGCTCAGCGAGGCAGCAGCTGCCTTCACCCTGGCCGAGTCGCACACCGTCAGCGGGAAGGTCGTCCTGCTCCCCTGAGCGCGCCCGGTTCCGGTGATGACGCGATTCAGGTCAGCCACCAGACCTCCGGTTCCTCGGCCAGCAGAGCCGGCCGCTGCGCCAGGAATTTGCGCGTGTGCGGCTGCGCCTCGTGATATTCGAAGGCGGCACGATCGGTGTAGACCTCGTAGAAGACACGCTCGTGCGGGCGCTCCGGCCGCTGGTGGACGGAGTAGGTGAGCGTGTCGGGCTCGTCGAGCCGAATGCGTTCGACCGTAGCGCGGACCAACTCGTCGAAGGCGGCGATCTCGTTGGGCAGCAGGGTGAATCGCACGACGAGGGCAAACATGGGGGATCCTTTCGGTGGGTGGGCGCAGCTTCCGAGAACGGAGGAGTCAGCCGTGGCTGGTACCTCCGGACAGCGTCACAGCGACCACGCCCGCCACGATCAGGACGAGTCCCACCACTGCGACGGCGTTCAACCGGTCACCGAACCAGATCGCCCCGATGGTCGCGATCGCTCCCGTACCGACACCCGACCAGATTGCATAGGAGACACCGACATTCAGCGTCCGGAGTGCCGGAATCATCAGCAGGAAGGACGCCGAATAGCTGACCACCACGATGACGGCCGGCAGGACGTGCCAGCCGTTGGCCAGAGTCCGGAGCTGGAGGGTGCCGACGATCTCGGTGGCGATCGCCAGGCCGAGCCAGACCCACGCCACGATCATCTGGCGAACCCTACCCAGGCCCGGCACTTTCCCACCACCCGCTCTCGCCTTTGCCCGTCATCGGCTCGCCAGGCTGCATCATTCCCCCCCCGCGGGCAGGCCTCAACCGCTCTCGTTCGACGCTCGGCGCGCTCGGTAGGCCGCGACCGCAGCGCGGTTGCCGCACCCACCGTCGCAGAACCGCTTCGACCGGTTCTTCGACAGATCGACCAGCACATCCAGACAGGTGGGTGACGCGCAGATCCGCAGCCGCCCCAGCTCGTCAGCGCGCACCACATCGACGATGGCCATCGCGGCCTCGACTGCCATCCTGGTAGCCAGCGGCGCGGCCGGCGGAGTGGCGTGCAGGTGGTAATTCCACTGGCCGTGACGCACCAACTGTGGGAGAGCCTGCGCCTCGCGGAGCAGTTGGTTCACCGCTTCGACAACCTCGTCCTCGTCGGCCTGCCAGAGTTTCCGAAGGCGGGGCCGCAACTTGCGGACAGCGGACAGCTCGGCCTCGGTGTGGGTCCGGGTTCCGGTCCATCCCCAGCTGTCGACGAAACGGTCCAACGCATCGACATCGGGCAGACCTTCGCCGCTCGCGAACTCGACATCGCCGTCGGTGTTCACCAGAGCCGCGGCTCCGGCGAGCGCCATCTCGGTGTCATGAGCGAACAGCATCTTGACTCCTTACGGCTGGACGGTACTGTCATCAGTGTAATTGCTTTTGCACATGACGCCAGTCGGTGCCGTCGGCAGCCGACCAACACGTCCGGGAGGACCACGTGCAGCAGGAACACCCCTCGACCGGCCTACCGGCGACACGGAGCACACGCCTGGGCTTCGTCTGGGCACTCCTGGCTGCCGCGACCTTCGGCACCTCGGGCACCTTCGCCAGCGCGCTGATCGACGCCGGCTGGTCACCCGGTGCCGCCGTCACGGCCCGGATCAGCATCGCCGCCCTCGTGCTCATGGTCCCGGCCGCCGTCAGCCTGCGCGGACGCTGGCACCTACTGCGCCGCAACGTCGGGATGATCGGCATCTACGGGCTGGTCGCCATCGCCGGCTGCCAGGTCTTCTACTTCAATGCGGTGCAACACCTCTCGGTCGGCGTGGCCCTGCTGCTCGAATACATGGGCATCGTGCTGGTGGTCGGCTGGCTCTGGTTCCGGTCTGGTCAGCGCCCGCGCCGGCTGACCATTGCCGGGTCGGTGGCCGCCCTGCTCGGACTCGGCCTGGTCCTCGACCTCGTCGGCAACACTCGCATCGACATCGTCGGCGTGCTCTGGGGTCTCGGCGCCGCGGTCGGCCTCGCCGTCTTCTTCGTGCTATCGGCCAAGAGCGATCCGGAACTGCCGCCACTCGTCATGGCCAGCGGCGGCATGACCATCGGCTCGGTCATCCTGCTGGCGCTGGGCGCCGTCGGTGCCCTGCCCATGACGGCCAACACGTCCGACGTGAACCTGGCCGGACACCAGGTCAGTTGGCTGGTACCAATTCTCGGACTGTCGGTGATTGCGGCGGCCTTCGCCTACGTCGCCGGAATCTCGGCCGCGCGAGCACTCGGATCCAAGCTGTCCTCGTTCGTCGGGCTGTTGGAGGTGCTGTTCGCGGTGCTCTTCGCCTGGATCCTCCTGGGCCAACTGCCGTCCGCGATCCAGGCCATCGGCGGCATGCTGATCATCGCCGGCGTCGCCCTGGTCCGGGTCGACGAACTCCGCATGCCCGACGGGGGACTAGGCGTCGAAATCGGTACCGACGCTCAGGTGCTCCCAAGTGTCGATCTCTGCGGTCATGGCCGTCGAGACGCTGCGGAAGGCAGTGAGCGCATCCGTTCCCAGCAGCAGCATGAACGGTGAATTGGGTGCGTCGACAGCCGTGATCATCGCCTGCGCGGCCCGGGCCGGATCGCCCGGCTGGGTTCCGTGCACCCGGTCGTTCTCCTTGCGGCGCGGGCCGGCCGTCTCCGCGTAGTCGGCGATGCTGCCGGGCGACTGCTGCAGCGAGCGGCCGGCGAAATCGGTCCGGAAGCCACCCGGCTCCACCACGATCACCTTGATCCCGAGCGGCGCCACCTCCTTCTGCAGGGAAGCCGAGATTCCTTCCAGCGCCGCCTTGCTCGCCGCGTAGTACCCCGAACCGGGCGGCGAGATCCGCGCGCCGATCGAGGAGATGTTGACGATGGCACCCCGCCGACGGCTCCGCATGCCGGGTAGCACGGCCTTGATCATCGCGATCGCCCCGAAGAGGTTGGTGGCGAACAACTGCTGCACTTCGGTGTCGTCGCCCTCCTCGAGTGCGGCCCGGTATCCATAGCCGGCGTTGTTCACCAGGACGTCGAGATCGCCGAAACGTTCCTGCGCCGCCCCGACCACTCTCACGACGTCGGCCGGGACGGTCACGTCGAGGGCGAGTGCCAGCGCGGTCCCCGGATGGGCGGACTGGAGGTCGGCGACCTTCGCGGCGTCACGGGCGGTCACCACCGCGTTGTCGCCACGGGCCAGGACTGCTTCGGCCAGCGCACGACCGAGGCCGGTCGAACATCCGGTGATCAACCACGTTGCCATCAAGTCCACCTTTCACGCTGTGTCATTCACGCAGTGTCATTCACGCAGTGTCATCCACACCGGGTCATCCACACGGGGTCATCCAATCGGCTCGGCCATCGGGACCGGCGAAGGGCATCTAATCACGACCGACCCGATCGAGTACTCACTCGGGTCCGGGGCGTCGTTGATCTCCGCCCGCTGGGGCTTGTGCCCGCACCGGCACGACCAGAAGCTGAAGACCGCGCAGGATTCACCGTCCGCCATCGTGACGAGTCGGGGGCCACCATGAGTCGGATGCAGGATCTCCACGTAGTCCTCCGTCATCGCGGACGTCGTTCTCGATCGATCGACGTGTTGATCGCACTGACCGTCGGTCTGGCGATGATCACCGGTGCGCCGTCGGTCATCGCGCGCACCGCTGCCGGCACGACCACGGGCAGCCCCGGAGTCTTCGCCATCAACCAGGACCTCCACACCGTGATCTTCGCGCCGGGGGCGGGCGGTCCCATCCGACCGGTCATGTCGGGGCTGATGAACCCGCCGCAGATCGTGGTCAGCCGGGGCGGCAGCCTGTTCATCATCGACGGGCCGCGCCTGCTCAAGATCACCCCGCGCGGCATCATCCTGACGATTCGCTCCGGTATGGCCGCCAACTCGACCATCGCAGTCGACAACGACAACTGGCTGTTCGTCCACCACGGCGTGCAGGTGTTCAAGTACTCGCCACCTGACGGCTCGTCACCCGTCGCAGTCGGCGGCGGCCGGGTCAGATGACGCTCGACGGCGCCGGCAACGTCTCGCTCACCACACCGACCCCGAACGGCGGGGATCAGACCGTGATCACCACGCTGCCGGTCCGAGGAGAACCTCCGCAGGTCCGCATGCTGACCTCGACGGGGAACAACGGACTGGAGGACGGCTCTCTGTCGAATGTGGTGGAAGCGCGCGACTGCACCCTGTACATCGAGACCATCAGCACCGGCGGGTCAGGGCCCAGCTGGATCATGCGGGTGAAGCCGGGCAGGGCGAATGTTGCTCCGGGCACGCCCCTCCCTCTGCCACTGAGTGAACAGGTCTCTACCGTCGACCCCTTCAACAATGTCTTCGTGCTGCAGAACCGCCTCTGGTACACCAACCCGGCCCTCGGCGACGGCAGCTGCACCGAGGACTACGGTGTCGACGCGGTGCAGAAGTTCACATCGTCCGGCAGCACCCCGGCCAGCGTCCTGGTGACCGGATTGAACATCCCCGCGGGCGGGATAGCCGTGGCTGCCACCGGTGTCATCTACGCGGCGGTCGTCCTCAGCCGAAGTGCGAACCCCTTCACCACTACCATCGCCCCGCAACTGGCCCGGATCAATCCTGCCGACGGCACCCCGGTCGTCATCGCTTCCGGGCATCTCAAGATGCCCGTCGCAGAGGACGTCAACTGGTACGTAAATTGATCGGTGACCGGCCGCATTCGTCATCGTCACCGATCCGCTCCGAGCGCCGGCCGCTCCAGATGCCGTTTCCGTCGATCTTGGATCCGGAGCAGAGGGCCCTGATCGGACTACTGCCCTCGGGGCGTTCTTGCCGAGAACTGAGCATTGAGGCGGACCACCTCCCATGGTCAAAAGCGGAGCCGGCCACGGACCTCGGTGCCGATCCCGAAAGGCCTCAGTTCGGTTCGCGTGGATCGTGTTCCGGTCGCCGATCCGTGACCGGACACGGTTTCTGAACCGTCTCCTGTACTGCGCACCGGTCGACCGGTATCCACGATGAATGCCGCCGCCTGCGGGAGGCCCGCAACCCCCGAACGCTGACGGGTCACGGGAAGAGATCGCTGGCGAGCGTCACCGCAGGGCGATCCTGCTTCGACGTTCGCGACCCTCTACAGATCCAGGTGGAGACGAAGTGCGTCGTCGATCTCGGCCAACAGGGATGCCTGCAGCAGCCCCAGAGATGGCCCCACCCGCTCGACCGCGACGGAACGGACCTGTTCGGCCTGCGCCTTTGACGCCACGCGCAGACCGACAATGTCGGCGGGAATCAGCACCTGGAACGGGAACACCCGCGCGACGTTACTGGTCAGGGGCACCACGGTGACCACGCCGCGACCCAGCCTCTGCGCAACGGAATTAGCCCGATCGTTGCTCACCACCACAGCTGGCCGCTGCTTGTTGGCCTCGCTGCCCCTGACAGGATCCAAATCGACCAGCCGAATCTCGCCGCGGCGCATCAGGACAACCCGTCGGATGCCGTCGTCTCCCACATCTCACGCTCACCTGACCGGTCCCAGTCCTCCCAGGCCGCCGCATAGTCGTCTTCCAGACTGGACCGGCGCAACAATCGAATGGCCTGGTGCAGAGCGGCCGATCGAGATCCCAATCCAGCCCTACGGGCGTGCTCATCCAACACGGCCACATCGTCGTCGGGCAGGCTGACGCTCAGTTTCATACCCCGATGCTACTCGAGTAGCAATCCCAGTGCCACCCTAGCCGAGAGTGCGCTCCACACGCCGAACCAGCCCGCCGCAAATTTGTATCGGTCAATCCGGATCAAGCTGACGCCTCCCCCGAGCCGTCACCAGCCAGGCCGCACCGGCAATGAGAAAGCCGACGAACGCCAGGTTCTCCAGCACCAAGGCCACGACAAAAAATACACCGTGCAAGCTAAGGCCCCCCAGGTACAGGATCGCCAGGCTGAACAGGAACCATCGCATGAACTTCAGGAGCATGCGCGACCGGCGCTCCAAGCGGTCGAGTGCAGCGGCATCATCGGCGCTCATCTCGACACTGCTACCACTGTTCGTCAACTCAACCTCCCCTGGTCAGCCCCCCCGTCGAGTTTCAGCATCAAACCGCCATCCGATGATTCTTCCAGGTGCACTGAAGGCAGGACGTCGTGGTCGGTCCGATGTCCCCCGGAGCCTGAAATCTAATCCGAGAATAGGATGACCACGGCTGGTGACGCTCTGGTGTGTGACTCACAGAAGAAATCATGGGTGTGAACTCCCGTCTTGTTCGATTGGACACCACTCGCACCAGCGGCACATCGAACAGTCCAATGACCACATCATGGACACCCAGGGCAAACCTGGATCCGGTGGTCATCGGTCCGCTGGGCCTGTCGGGGCGGTTGGCCACGATTTCGACAGCTATCGCCAGCGGCGGCCCCACTTCAAGGTTCAACACTTGCAGGAGCTCATAGCCACGACGATTGGCGGATCAGTCCACTTCGAACCGGCCCGCTGCCCGCTCCCGGTGATGCCATAGGAGCGAGATCCCACTTTGAACTGCGAGGGCCGCGCTCAACACGGGCCACCAGATCTCCTAAAAGTTTAGCGACTTGCCTGGTCAGCCGCGGCGAACGGCGCGTGCAAGATCTCCAGCGTGCGGCCGGCCAGGACTCCAGCACCGCGTTGGCGAGCAGCACGAGCGGGCTGACGTCCGTCATCGTCCCGAATGCTCGATTGTTCATGTCTCCCAGGCAGAGGTGAACTGCGAACCGGGTGCCTTCGGCGGCACCGGCCGCGAGCGCGGTCACGACGCGGGCCAGGACCTTCGCCAGAGCGGGCCTGGCCGCGGCCGGCGCCTTGGCCAGCAGGACCAATTCCACCGGAACCTCGATCTGGAAGAGGGTGTCGGTGCCGGTGATCTTCTTGACGTCGCGGATCTCGCCGAGACTGGCCACGTGCCCAAAACCGAGGGCCGCGCCGGACCACTTGAGGCCGGGACGGATCTCCAGGACGGGTGTCTTGGCGTAGTCCGACCAGTCCCCCGGCCTCCAGGCCCACGACCGGTCGATCTGGCCGCGATCTGCCGCCCACCAGGAATGTTGCCGTCCGCGGCGCCACCGGATCAATAGCCCATCGGGTGCGGCATCCATCCCGGACGGATGTCGCAGATCTATCTCGGCGCCATCCGAATGGCACCGTCGAGGCGGATCACCTCGCCGTTCAGCATCGGGTTGGCGATGATGTGCTCGACCAGCGCCGCATATTCGACCGGCGAGCCGAGCCGGCTGGGGTGCGGAACCTGCTGGCCGAGTGATTCCCGGGCCGCTTCGGGCAGCCCGGCCAGCATCGGCGTCTCGAAGATGCCCGGTGCGATCGTCATCACCCGGATCAGCTTGTCGGCCAGATCCCTTGCGGCAGCAAGGGTCAGACCGACGACGCCGCCCTTGCTCGCCGAGTAGGCGGCCTGTCCGATCTGCCCGTCGAAGGCTGCGACGGAGGCCGTGTTGACGATGACCCCGCGCTCCTCGCCGATCGGGTCCGTCCGGGCGATGCGTTCGGCGCCGAGACGGAGGACGTTGAACGTACCGATGAGGTTGATCTGGATGACCCGGGCGAACTGCTCGAGCGGGAGCACACCCTGCTTCCCGAGAATGCGGCCAGGGGTAGCGATTCCGGCACAGTTGACGACGACCCGAACCGGACCGAAGTTCTCGGCCACGTCGAAGGCGGCGGCGATCTGGGTCTCGTCGGTGACATCGGCCTCGGCGAAGGTGGCCTTCCCGTCGAAGGTGGCGGCGACCTCCTTCCCACCCGAGGAACCGAGATCGATGAGGACGACCTGCGCGGCGGCACGCGCGAGCGTCCGGGCGGTGGCCAGGCCGAGCCCGCTCGCCGCCCCGGTGACCACTACGACTCCATTGTCGAGATCCATGACGAGTACTCCAGTTTCGTGGGTTCGGTACTGCGATTTCCGCGGGTTCGGTGCTGCGATCGAAGAAGCGGCAGGTGAGCACCGTACCAAACAACGGTCACCCTTGACCGTCCGGGCATCCCGTCGTACTGTCCGGTCCGAGCCACGCCGCAGCACCGACAGAGGAGAGATCATCGTGACCGGAACGCTGGCAGGAAGAACCATCGTCATGTCCGGTGGCAGCCGCGGGATCGGGCTCGCCATCGCTCTGCGCGCGGCGGCGGACGGTGCGAATGTCGTGCTGCTGGCGAAGACCGACGTGGCCGACCCGCGGCTCGAAGGCACCGTGCACACCGCCGCGGCGGAGATCGAGGCGGCCGGCGGTCACGCTCTCGCAGTCGTCGGGGACGTCCGCAAGGACGAGGACGTCACGCGGGCGGTCGACGCGGCGATCGAGCGGTTCGGCGGTATCGACATCGTCGTCAACAATGCCTCCGCCATCGATCTGCGGCCGACGTCGAATATCGACATGAAGAAGTACGACCTGATGCTCGACATCAACACCCGCGGAACGTTCCTGCTCTCGAAGACGTGTCTACCGCACCTGGAGAAGTCGACCAACGGGCACATCCTGACGCTTTCTCCCCCAATGGATCTCGATCCACAGTGGGCGGGCCGCTATCTGGCCTACACGATCGCGAAGTACGGCATGAGCCTGGTGACGCTCGGTCTCGCGAAGGAACTCGCCGGGGTCGGGATCGCCGCGAACTCGCTGTGGCCGCGGACCACCATCGCCACCGCCGCCGTCCGCAACCTGCTCGGCGGCGACGCCGCCATGGCCAGTTCCCGCACGGTCGACATCGTCAGCGACGCAGCCCATGTCATCCTGACCAGGGACAGCCGGACCTGCACCGGGAACTTCTTCATCGACGATGAGGTCCTCGCCCAGGAGGGCATCACCGATCTGGACGTCTACCGGGCCGCACCGGGTGACGGCCGCCTGACGCCCGACCTCTTCCTCGACGCGTAGCCGCCCCGGACCGACCGGAGCCGGTGCGCCATGCCTCCCCGCATCCCGAACGACCCCCGGCCCCTCCAGCCAAGAAGCCTGGTCACCCAGCAGCAGGTGCTGGACGCCGCCGTGACCGCCCTGATCGAGCACGGGTACGCCGGGGCCACCACCGTCGTCATCCAGCAGTTGGCCGGAGTGACCAGAGGTCGCCTCCTGCACCAGTTCCCGGCCCGCGACCAGCTGCTCATCGCAGCGGTGCAACATCTGGCCATCGCCCGGGTCGAGGCGACCAGGGAGCGCACGACCTGGCCGGAAGATCCGGGCAGCCGGATCGACGCCGCCATCGAGGAGATGTGGTCGACCTACCAGCAGGGGTTGTTCTGGGCCTCGACCGAACTGTGGCTGGCGTCCCGGTACAACGACGACCTCCGGCAGGCGCTCCTGCCCGCCGAACGTCTGCTGGGGGAGAAGATCCGTACCGCAACGGATCTGATGTTCGGTCGGGAACTGACCGCGCGCGAGGGATATACGGCGATGCGGGAACTGGTCAACACCAGCATGAGGGGGGTAGCCCTGACCTATTCCTTCGATCGCCGGAAGGCCGGGACGGACGGCCATCTCCCGATCTGGAAGGCGACTGCCCGGGGACGGCTTCTCGCCGAGTACGTTGACGGTGTCGTCGACGCTGACGGACATGACGGGAAAGGCTGATCGCATGAACACGTTTCGCGCCCTGGTGGCCACCGGCGACGGACCAGCGCAGTTCCAGGATCTCACGGATGCCGACCTGCCCGAGGATGCGGTGACCGTCGACGTCAGCCATTCCGGGCTGAACTACAAGGACGGGCTCTCGGTCACCAACAAGGGCCGCATCGCGCGGTCGTTCCCGATGATCTGCGGCGCTGACCTGGCCGGGACGGTGGCCGCCTCCGACGATCCGGCCTGGGCGCCAGGGGACGAGGTGCTCGTCACCGGCTGGGGACTGTCCGAGACCCACTCCGGTGGCTACACGGAGCGCCAGCGGGTGAAACCGGAGTGGCTGATCCGCCGGCCCGCGGGGCTGACCGCCGTGCAGGCCATGGCGATCGGAACCGCGGGGCTCACCTCGATGCTCTGCGTGCTGGCGCTGGAGGATCACGGGTTGACGCCGGAATCGGGCGGCGAGGTCCTGGTGACCGGAGCCGCCGGCGGGGTGGGCAGCATCGCGGTGTCGATCCTCGCCCGGCTCGGCTACCGAGTCACCGCCTCGACCGGACGCCCGGCCACCCACGAGCTGCTGAAGTCGTTGGGCGCCAGTGCCTTCGTCGATCGCGCCGAACTCGCCGTTGTTCCTGGCAAGCCGCTCGAGAAGGAGCGCTGGAGCGCCGCGATCGACACCGTCGGGAGCACGACGCTGGCCAGCGTGCTTCGTCAGACGCGGTCACGAGGCGCGGTGGCCGCGTGCGGACTGGCCGGCGGGAACGACCTGCCGATCACCGTGCTGCCGTTCATCCTTCGGAACGTCGCGCTGCTCGGCGTCGACTCGGTCCAGTGCCCGCCGGCGTTACGGACCCGTGCCTGGGAACGCCTGAGCACCGATCTGCCCCTCGACCTGCTCGATTCCCTGACGACGGTCGAGCCGCTCGGCCGGGCTCCGGAGCTGGCCGAGCAGATCCTGGCAGGTCAGGTCGCCGGCCGCGTGGTGTTCGACACCAGGGCCTGACGCCTCAGGAGTCGTAGTCGATCGTCACGGTGTCGGTGACCGGTAGCGCCTGGCAGGTGAGCACGTAGCCGGCTTCCACCTCGGCCCTCTCCAGCGCGAAGTTGCGACGCATCCGCACCTCGCCGTGGGTGACGAGAGCACGGCAGGTCCCGCACACGCCGCCCTTGCAGGCGAACGGCAGATCCGGTCGGACCTTCTGGGCTCCGTCGAGCACCGGCACGTCCGGCGGGACGGTGGTCGTGGTGCTGCGGCCGTCCAGCACGACGGTGACCTCCGAACCCGGTCCCGTCGGGGCGTCCTCGTGCCGGGTCTCCTCCGGCGGATCGTCACCGACGTAGAACAATTCGCGATGGATGCGGTCGGGACTCACGCCGAACCCGGTCAGCACCTCGATCGCGTCGGTGACCATGCCGAACGGTCCGCACAGCCAGAAGTGATCGACGTCGGCCACCTCCAGCGTCGCCGGCAGCAGCCGGCGTAGGCGGTCGGCGTCCAGTCGGCCGCTGAACAGCTCGACCTCCTGCGGTTCACGGGACAGCACGTGCACCAACCTCATCCGCGCCGGATGGGCATCCTTCAGGTCGGCGACGTCGTCGGCGAACATCACCGAGTCGCTGCGGCGATTGCCGTAGATCAGGGTGACCGTCGATTCGGCGTGGGCCTCCAGCACTGACGCCGCGATCGACAGCATCGGGGTGATCCCGGACCCGGCGGCGATCAACACGTGTCGACCGGGTGCGGTGAGGTCGGGGCTGAAAGAGCCTGCGGGAGCCTGCACGTCGATGACGTCACCGGCCCGCACCTGCCGGATCAACCACCCCGAGACCGCTCCGCCGGCGACCTCTCGCACGCCGATGCGGGGGGCCTGGCCGGCCGGGGCGCAGATCGAGTACGACCGCCGCTCCTCGCCGTGTCGCAGCGTCAGGGACTGGCCGGGGGCGAAGCGGAACTGCTCGCGCAGGTCGGCCGGGACGTCGAACCTGACCGCTGCCGAGTCGTCCGTCAGGGCTTCGACATCGGCCACGCGCAATGCGTGGAAGTCGCTGCGAGCCATGCGTTCTCAGATCTCCTTGACGTATTCGAACGGCTCGCGGCAGTCCTGGCAGCGGTAGAGCGCCTTGCAGGCGGTCGCGCTGAACTGCGAGGTGACGGCCGTCCTCACCGATCCACAGCGGGGACAGGCCACCGTGCGCACCGGCACGGTCAGGGTCAAGGGGATCGGCCCGGCCGACCGGGGGCCGGCGGCCGGCGGAGGGGCGATCCCGGCCGCGTTCAACTTGGTCCGCCCGGCAGCCGTGATCCAATCGCTCGTCCACGGCGGCGACAACTCCGTCTCGATCCTGACATCGGCAAAACCGGCTCGCTGCAGGCGGTGTCGCAGATCCTGGCTGATCTCGCGCATGGCCGGACAACCCGAGTACGTCGGGGTGATCGTCACCGTCACGGCGTCACCATCCTGACGGACGTCCCGCAGGATGCCGAGATCGGCCAGCGTGACCATCGGCAACTCCGGGTCCGGGACCGCCGCGGCGATGTCCCACGCCGGGCCGGAACGGATCACCACAGCGCTCACCACGTGGCACCGGGGTGGGCGCGGGCCATGCTCTGCATCTCCGCCAGGATGTAGCCGAAAGCCTCGGTGTGCAGACCATCTCGGCCGTACCTCCCGCGAACCCCGGCCAGCGCGGCAGCAACCGGACGTTCGAGCGTGGCGGTGGCCAGCACGGTATCGATGACGACGTCCACCCCGGTGCGCAGGGTGGATCCCTCCACCGCGGTGCCGGGCAGCGCGGCCTCGACCGGGTGCGAGCGGAACAGTTCGTCGACCAACGGCCAGACGACGTCCATCGCCGCCTGCATGCGCCGGTGTGACTTGTCGGTGCCGTCGCCGAGCCGGACGACCCAGCGGGCGGCGTAGTCACGGTGGTAGGTCAGTTCCTTCACGCCCTTGGCCGCAATCGCCGCCAACACAGGATCTCTCGAAGACCGGAGGGCGTCGAACTGCGCCAGCCGCCAGGTCGAGAAGACCAGCAGACGGGCGAGCATCTCGGCAAAGTCGGCATCGACACGTTCCACCAGCCGGACGTTGCGGAACTCGTTCTCCTCGCGCCAGAAGGCGAACGCATCCTCGTCCCGGTCGGTGCCGTCAGCCTTTCCCGCTCTGGCGAGCAGCATCCGGGCCTGGCCGAGCAGGTCGAGGGCGATGTTGCCGATCGCTGTCTCCTCCTCGAGTTCGGGCGCGCGCGTCATCCACTGCTGCAGGCGGTGGCTGAGGATCAGCGCATCGTCGCCGAGCATCAGGCAGTAGGCAGCCAGCGCCTCCGCGTCCACACCCTTCGGCACGGTGGTGTCCACCCCTTCGAGGGCGTCGGTGAATCCGGTGCCGAATGCCCAGCGGTGGTCGTCCGAGTCCTGCGCCAGGGCATGCCCCGCGAAATCATCTTCCCTGCTGTCAGACATGGCGCCGCCCTTCACATGTGGGGGACATCATCGGGGATGTCGTAGAAGGTGGGGTGTCGGTAGACCTTGTCGCCGGACGGGGCGAAGAACGGGTCCTTCTCGTCCGGGCTGCTAGCCGTGATGTCCGCGGCGGGAACCACCCAGATGCTCACGCCTTCGTTGCGCCGGGTGTAGAGATCGCGGGCGTGATGGAGCGCCATCTGCGGATCGGCGGCATGCAGCGAACCCACGTGGACGTGGTTCAGCCCACGCTTTCCTCGGAGGAACACCTCGTACAACGGCCAACCGGAACTCATCGCTGTCCGGCTTCCGCGGTGTGGGCCGGTGCGGCTTTCGCAGCGTGGGCCATGGCAGCCTCCCGCACCCAGGCGCCCTCGTCGTGGGCGGCCTTGCGGTGCGCGACGCGCTGGGCGTTGCACGGTCCGTTGCCCTTCACCACCGACCAGAACTCGTCCCAGTCCGGCGTGCCGAAGTCGTGGTGCCCGCGCTCGGAGTTGAACCTCAGTTCCGGGTCGGGGAACGTGACACCGAGCTTCGCGGCCTGCGGCACGGACATGTCGACGAACCGTTGGCGCAGTTCGTCATTGGTGTGCCGCTTGACGCCCCACCTCATCGACTGCTCGGTGTTCGGCGACTCGTCGTCCGGCGGTCCGAACATCATCAGCGCCGGCCACCAGAAGCGATCGACGGCCTCCTGCACCATCTTTCGTTGGGCGTCGGTGCCGCGCATCATCGACATCAGCAGCTCGTAGCCCTGGCGCTGGTGAAAGGACTCCTCCTTGCAGATGCGGACCATGGCCCGGCCGTACGGCCCGTAGCTGCTGCGGCACAACGGGACCTGGTTGCAGATGGCGGCGCCATCGACCAGCCAGCCGATCACACCGACGTCTGCGTAGGACAGCGTCGGGTAGTTGAAGATCGAGGAGTACTTCTGCCTGCCGTGCACCAGTTTGTCGGTCAGGTCGGCCCGGTCGACGCCCAGGCTCTCGGCGGCGGAGTACAGATACATGCCGTGGCCGGCTTCGTCCTGCACCTTCGCCAGCAGGATCGCCTTGCGCCGCAACGAAGGTGCCCGCGTGATCCAGTTGCCCTCCGGCTGCATCCCGATGATCTCGGAATGACCGTGCTGGGCGATCTGCCGGACCATCGTCTTCCGGTACGCGTCCGGCATCCAGTCCCGCGGCTCGATCCGGCGCTCGTGGGCGATGGTCTCGTCGAAATGTGCCTGCAGCAGGGCGGTGTCGTCCGCGTCTCCTGCCAAACGTGCGGGGCTCGGCCCGGCTGGGTTCAGCACCTCGGTCATGTCGTCGATCCTTCCGGAGCGGGTTGCATCGGCCACCGCTTGGCCACCATCGTCAGCACGTCGTACTTGGCCACCGAGGTGCCGTCCTGGTTCGTCAGGTCCGCGTCCCAGCGGACCTCGCCGTACTCGCCGTCCCGCGGGGTGATCGCCTTCGCGGTCAGCGTGATCGTCAGTTCGTCGCCGGGGTAGGTCGGGGTGAGGAACCGGAGATTGTCGAGGCCGTAGTTGGCCAACACCGGACCGGGCGCCGGATCGACGAAAAGCCCGGCAGCGAAGGAGACGACGAGATAGCCGTGCGCCACCCGTCCATCGAAGAACGGATTCGCCGCGGCCGCCACCTCGTCGGTGTGGGCGTAGAAGGTATCGCCGGTGAACTCGGCGAACTGGTCGATGTCGGCGATCGTCACGGTGCGCGGACCGGCGACGACCGTGTCTCCGATCTGCAGCTCCTGCAGCGACTTCCGGAAGGGATGGACGTCAGTGACCTGACGATCCGCCCCGGGCGTCCAGCGTCCGGTGATGGCCGTCAGCATCTGCGGCGAGGCCTGCACGGCCGAGCGCTGCATGTGGTGCTGCACGCCACGCAGACCGCCCAGCTCCTCACCACCGCCGGCCCGCCCTGGACCACCGTGCACCAGATTCGGGAGCGGAGCACCGTGCCCGGTCGATTCACCCGCGTCGTCGCGGTCGAGCACCAGCAGACGCCCGTGCCACGGTGCGATCCCGAGCACGACCTCGCGGGCCACCTCTGGATCGTGGGTGATCAGCGATCCGACGAGGCTGCCCTTCCCGCGGATCGCGAGGGCGATGGCGTCGGGCACGGTGTCGTAGCCGATGAGCGTGCTGATCGGCCCGAACGCCTCCACCTCGTGCGGCTCGGCGCGATCACCGTTGGCCCGCAACAGGATCGGTGACATGAAGGCACCGCGATCGGCGTCGGCGCCGACCACGTCGACGTGGTCGGGGTCCCCGAACACGATGGTCGCGACGTCGAGCAGTGCCTTGAGCGACCGCCGGACGTCCTCCCGCTGTTCGAGGCCGGCGAGGGCGCCCATCCTGACGGAGGGGTCAGCCGGATTCCCGATGACGACCTTCGCCAATCGCGCCGACGCAGCCTCCCCCACCGCGTCCAGCAACGGGTTCGGCACGATGGCCCGTCGGATCGCCGTACATTTCTGCCCGGCCTTCACCGTCATCTCGATGGTGAGGGATTTCACGAACAGGTCGAATTCTTCGGTACCCGGGACGGCATCCGGGCCGAGGATGGAACAGTTCAGCGAGTCGGCCTCGCCGGTGAACCGCACCCCATTGGCGACGACGGCCGGATGGGCACTGAGCTTGCGGGCCGTGCTGGCCGATCCGGTGAATCCCAGGGAATCCTGGTCCGTCAGGTGATCGAGCAGATCTCCGGCACTCCCGGTGATCAACGAGATCGCGCCGTCCGGCAGCAGACCCGATTCCACCATCAGCTCGACCAGCCGGTGGGTGAGGTAGGCCGTGGGGCTGGCCGGCTTGATCAGGCTCGGCACCCCCGCGAGGAAGGCGGGAGCGAACTTCTCCAGCGGACCCCAGACCGGGAAGTTGAAGGCATTGATCTGCACCGCCACGCCGCGTCGAGCGGTCCAGATGTGCTGCCCGAGAAAGGTTCCACCTTTGCCGATGGGTTCGAGAACGCCGTCGAGCAGGACGGTGTCACTCGGGAGTTCACGGCGCCCCTTGCTGGCGTAGGTGAGCAGTACCCCGAGGCCGCCGTCGATGTCGACCATCGAGTCGCTCCTGGTGGCACCGCTTCTCGCCGACAGCGCGTACAGCTCGCCACGGCGCTCGCGGAGGAAGGAGGCGAGCGCCTTGAGCAGCGCGGCCCGCTGGTGGAAGGTGAGTAAGCGCAGCGCCGGTCCGCCGACGGTACGGCCGTGTTCCAGCGCGGCAGCCATGTCGAGCCCGGCCGTTGACAGCCGGGCGATCTCCTCGCCGGTGACCGCATCGTGCACGGCCGCGCCGTCATCGGTCGGCGTGACCCACCGGTCCTGCAGGTAGCTCGACAGCACTGTCATGCCCTGACCTCCACGATGGGGCGACGGCCGCCTCGTGAGGAGATACCGACCGTCTGTTCGTTCGGTAATCATGCTCCGAACGTGCGTGGCAGTCAACAGTTCGCGACCGCGTCAGCCGGGTGCGACCGGGCTCGCAGCGATCCGGGAAGTCACCGGGCCGGGCGGAGGTCGACGATCCTTCGCATCTTGCCGGCCGAGCGTTCCACGCCGTCGGGTTCGAGCACCAGCACCGCGACGTTGACGCCGATGACGTTCTTCACCAGGGCTCGCAGACCGACCCCGGCCGCCGCGGCATCGTCCGCAGTGGCGTCGACCCGGCGCTCCACCTGCACCGTCATCTCGTCCATCGGACCCGAATCACGATGCAGCACACACTGGAAGTGTGGCGACAACGCCGGCGTCTGCAGGATCAGTTCCTCGATCTGCGTGGGGAAGAGGTTCACCCCCCGCAGGATGATCATGTCGTCCGTCCGGCCGGTGATCTTCTCGATCCGCCGCATGGTCCGCGCGGTCCCCGGTAGCAACCGCGTGAGATCCCTCGTCCGGTAACGGATCACCGGCATCGCCTGCTTCGTCAGCGAGGTGAACACCAACTCGCCCTCCTGCCCGTCGGGCAGCACCTCCCCGGTGATCGGATCGATGATCTCCGGGTAGAAATGGTCCTCTCAGACGTGCAGGCCGTCCTTGGTCTCCACACATTCCATCGCCACCCCCGGCCCCATCACCTCCGACAGCCCGTAGATGTCGACGGCATGCAGATCCAGCCGGCGCTCCATCTCCGCCCGCATGTCGTTCGTCCACGGCTCCGCCCCGAACACCCCCACCCGCAACGAGGTCGACGACGGATCCACGCCCTGCCGTTCCAACTCGTCGATGATCGCCAGCATGTAGCTCGGGGTCACCATGATCGCGTCCGGCTCGAAGTCGCGGATCAACGTCACCTGCCGTTCCGTCATCCCACCGGAAACCGGAATGACGGTGCAGCCCAACGCCTCCGCGCCATAGTGCGCACCCAGACCGCCGGTGAACAATCCATACCCGTAGGCCACGTGGACCCGGTCGCCGGGCCGCACCCCACCCGCGCGGAGGCTACGCGCCATCAGGTTCGACCAGGTGGTGATGTCGTCCCTGGTGTACCCGACGACGGTGGCCTTGCCCGTGGTCCCCGAGGAGGCATGCACCCGGGAAACCTGCTCCCGTGGCACGGCGAACATCCCGAACGGATAGTTTTCCCGCAGGTCCGCCTTCGACGTGAACGGCAGCTTCGAGAGGTCCGCCAACATCGTGATGTCCCCCGGATGGACCCCGGCCCCATCGAACGCTTGCCGGTAGTGCGGCACGTTCTCGTAGACACGATGCAGGGTGTCCTGCAACCGCTGCATCTGCAGCGCCTGCAACTCGTCGGCCGACGCACGTTCGATCGGCTCCAGCGAGTCCGGGGCGGGCGTACGGTCCTGCACGGGTCACTTCCTCACGACGGCTGTCACGTGTGGTGGGGAGGCCGACTGCCTGCATCCCGGCACGACGGTGACCTTCTCCTCGGTGTTGGACAGGATGCCACTCCCGCCCCATTCACGCCCGCCGGCCGACCACGGCCGCAGTCGCGCCGGTCGCGGGTTGCACCGTTGCACCCCGACGACCGCAGGCACTATGGAGGCATGACGGACCTGCAGGGCAAGAACATCCTGGTGATCGGCGCGAGCGGCGGACTCGGCGCACCCCTCTGCCGTGCGCTGGCGGCCGCGGGTGCACGGCTGACGATCACCGGCAGGGACACCAGACGACTTCAGGACATCGGCCTGCCGGAGGCGACCGCACTGACGGCAGAGTTGAAGGACCCCAACGTGGGTCGCACCCTCGTCGATGCAGTCATCGACCGGCACGGGCAGCTCGACGGGGTGGTGTTCGCCGCCGGGGTGGTGGCGTTCGGCTCCGCCGCGGAATTGGATGACGACGTCGTCGACGAGCTGCTGCTGGTCAACTACCTGGCCCCCCTCCGGATCACCAGGGCGGCCCTTGGCGTCCTGCCGGCCGGTGGTTTCGTCGTGAACATCAGCGCCGTGGTAGCGGAAACGCCGGTGGCCAACATGTCCGCCTACGCGGCCAGCAAGTCGGCACTCACGGCTTTCGATGCGGCGGCGCGCACCGAGGCGCGGCGCAAGAAGATTCGGATCGTGGATGCCCGTCCGCCACACACCGAGACCGGACTGGCCACCCGGCCGATCGCCGGTGTCGCGCCCAAACTCCCCACCGGGCTCACACCGGAGTCCGTGGCCGCGCGAATCGTCAGCGCCATCACCGACGACGAATTGGACCTGCCGTCGTCGGCCTTCTCCACTGGCTGACCGAGCTCCAGGGGCCCTTACGGCGTAGCGTCACTGGCATCCCATCCGTCAGCGCAGACCCGGAGGTCAGGACATGGCAGGCAACAAAGCCGTTGCGTACATCGAGGCAGGGAAAGTCGAGGTGCAGTCGATCGACTATCCCAAGCTCGAACTGTTGGACGGGCCGGGTGTCAACCCGGCCAACATCGGCCGCAAGCTCAACCACGGCGTCATTCTGAAGGTCGTGACCACCAACATCTGTGGTAGCGATCAGCACATGGTCCGCGGCCGCACCACGGCGCCGCCGAACCTGGTCCTCGGCCACGAGATCCTGGGTGAAGTGGTGGAGGCCGGGCCGGACGTCGAATTCATCAAGGTGGGCGACATCTGCTCGGTGCCCTTCAACATTGCGTGCGGACGCTGCCGGAACTGCAAAGAAGGCAAGACCGGCATCTGCCTGAACGTCAATCCGGCCCGACCTGGCGCGGCCTACGGCTATGTCGACATGGGCGGATGGGTCGGTGGTCAGGCCGAGTACGTCACCGTGCCGTACGCCGACTGGAATCTGTTGCGCTTTCCCGACCGCGATCAGGCTCTGGCGAAAGTCCTTGACCTGACGATGCTCTCGGACATCTTCCCGACCGGATTCCACGGCGCCGTGACAGCCGGGGTCAAGCCGGGTTCGACGGTGTACATCGCGGGGGCCGGCCCGGTCGGATTGGCCGCCGCCGTCGGCGCCCAGCTGCTGGGCGCCTCGGTCGTGATCGTGGCCGACCTCAATCAGGAACGACTGGCCCAGGCCCGCAGCTTCGGATGCGAGACCGTTGACGTGTCCAAGGGTTCACCGCAGGACCAGATCGAGCAGATTCTCGGTGTTCCCGAGGTGGATGCCGCCGTCGACGCGGTCGGCTTCGAGGCCCGCGGCCACGGCGGCGACGCCGGCCACGAGGCGCCGGCGACCGTCCTGAATTCGCTGATGGACGTCACCGCTGCGGGTGGCGCCATCGGCATCCCAGGGCTGTACGTCACCGGCGATCCGGGCGGGATCGACGAGGCGGCGAAGGTCGGTGCCCTGTCGTTGAGCCTGGGAACCGGTTGGGCCAAATCGATCTCGTTCACCACCGGCCAGTGTCCGGTGATGCGGTACAACCTGGGACTGATGAAGGCCATCCTGAGCGACAAGGTGCAGATCGCGAAGGCCGTCAATGCCACCGTGATTCCGTTGGATGAAGCTCCCCAGGGGTATGCCGACTTCGACAAGGGCGCGGCGAAGAAGTACGTCATCGACCCTCACGGCATGGTCGCCTGACGGGTCCGCCCCAGTGATGCGGTCGGGGTGAAGACCTTCCGAGGTCTTCACCCCGCCGACCGTGCGCCGATCAGCACGTGGTGACCGCCCCAGCAGCTCAGAAGTACTGAGCGCCCGCGTCGATGCTCAGGTGTTCCGCGGTGATCAACCGGGCATCGTCGGACGCGAGAAAGGCGACGGCGTTGGCGATGTCCTGCGCCTCCGCTGCGTAGGTGGGCAGGAATGGAGTTCCCATTGCCGCCAGTGCCGGATTGCTGGCGTTGGTGCGGGTGATGGCCTCGATCATGGCGCCCGATCCCATCGGGGTGTTGACCGCGCCGGGGTGGATGCTGTTGACGCGGATGTTGTGCTTGCCGAGTTCGGCGGCGAAACCCCGCGTCATCCCGGTGACGGCGTGCTTGCTGGCCGTGTAGTGGATCATGAACGGCTGCATCTTCTTGCCGGCGTACGAGCTGATCAGGATGATCGAACCCCCGCCGGCCGCGATGAGGTGAGAAGCGCTGGCCTTGACGGTGTTCCACACTCCGACGACGTTGATGTCCATCGTCGTGGAGAACATCTCCGGCGTGGTCTCCTCCCAGGTCGCCGGGATGCAGATCCCGGCGTTGGCGACCACGATGTCCAGCCGCCCGAACTCGGCGACGCCCTCGTCGACCAATGCCTTCATGCCCTCCAGATCCCGGGTGTCGCCCTGCCGGAAGATGATGCGCCGACCGAGCCCTTCGACCAGTCGCACCGTCTCCTCGAGATCGGCCATGGATGAGGAATCGTAGGGCACCAGCGGGATCCCACCGGCCAGGTCGTTCGCGATGATGTCCGCGCCCTCCTGGGCGAGCTTGACCGCGTGGGCGCGGCCCTGTCCGCGGGCGGCGCCCGTGATGAAAGCGACTTTGCCTTCGAGCTTTCCTGACATGGCAATCTCCTTCTGGGTTTCTGCTGCTGGAAGTCTGGTGGGTTTCAAAGAGGGTCGTGGATTCGGTGCAGGGCCTGCTGCATCTGGCGGGCCCGTGGTGCCGGCGGCAACGGGTCGACGGCGTCCACCGCGCAGGCCCGCACGAAGTAGGCGACCATTCGACGCCACGCAGTCGGCGCAGCGTCACCGGTGGCGCCGACCACCCCGGCATTGGCCATCAGGATCAGCGCCAGGTCCACCGACGAGAAGTCCGGACGCAGCGCGCCGGCGGCCTTGGCCCGGGCGATCAGGGTGCGCAGGCCCTTGTAGGCACGGGTTCGTTCCGCTTCCAGCTCGAGCGCACTGGGAAAGGTCATGGTGAGCACGTGGGCGAAACCCCGGTCGGCCGCCTGCATCCCGCAGACCGTCCAGACGTACTGAGAAAAGCCGTTCCAGGGATCCGGATCGCCCAGGGCCGCTTGCATGGCGTCGGCGTAGGCCGTCATCCGTGGGGCGAAGGTCGCGTCGATGATGGCCTCGCGAGTGGCGAAGTTGCGGGACAGGGTGGCGATGCCAACCCCGGCGCGGCGCGCGATCTCGCTCATCGGCACCGCCAGGCCGGACTCGGCGAATACCTCGCGGGCAGCCACCAGGAGCCGGGCGCGGTTGCGCTGCGCGTCAGACCGGCGCGCCCGCATCCCGTCGGTGTCCTCGGTGACTGCCATCCTCCAAACCTAGACCAAGTGGAAGCCATCTACCGTTTGAATCGTCTGGGCAGTGGAAGACAGCTTCCACTTGATCTCGAGGTGCCGGCGCGGCGCTCGGCTCGCCTCCGTCTTTCGGCGAGGTGTCCCTCGATCCGGCAAACTGACGTCATGACCGATGACTTCCACCCCGATCTGCTTCACGCCCAGCCCAATCTGCGGCACATCCGGGCCGCCGAGATCGACGGCGAAACCGCACAGACGTCAGGCATGCAGCGCTTTGCGGCCATCAGCAGGACGAAGGTCGGGTCGGAGCGGCTGTGGATGGGGCAGACCCATGTGCAGCCGAGGATGCGCTCGGACAATCACCATCACGGCGAAGCAGAGACCGCGATCTACGTGATCGCCGGGATGCCTGAGTTCGTTTTCCTGGACGAACAGACAGGTGAGGAGGTCCGACTGCTAGTGTCGCGTGTTGCAAGTGACTTTACTGTGGATGTTTGAGAAAATGGGGTATGTCCAGAGCTGCCCCGCTGATACTGCGTCCCGGCGACGAACCGAAACTGACTGCCCTGCTGCGAGCCACCACGGCGGCGGCCGGGATGGCGCAGCGCGCCAGGATCGTGCTGCTGGCCGCGGAGGGAATGACGAATGTGGCGATCAGCCAGCTCGTCGGGGTGTCCCGGCCAACCGTTTTGGAGTGGCGCAACCGTTACACCGCAGGCGGTATCGCAGCGTTGCAGGATTTGGAGCGTTCCGGGCGGCCGCCGGTCATCGACGACGCCGCCGTCGTGGTCGCCACCTTGCAGCCGCCGCC
>NZ_JBEPNO010000042.1:0-23238 GCF_040546275.1 Nakamurella sp. UYEF19
GGAACGAACGCTGCCACCCGTTCATCTGGACCAAAACAGCCGACCAGATCCTCGCCAAAGCCCACCGTAAGAAGACTTCAAACACGCGACACTAGCAGGGTCTGGGCCATGGGCACCACAGAGCTTGACGGTGCACTTGAAGAAGTATTGGCGGCACACGATTCGGAGTGGTGTTTGTCGCAATGCTCTAATTTACTTGCCAGCGTGGAGGGCGATGCTCTAACGAGGCTGAAAGCACTCAAAGGAAGTTACGGTGGACCATTAGGTCGATCCTTTGTCGACCGCTTTCCTAACATCGATGAATGGCCACTTGGCTTCCAGCATCTAATCAGTTGTTTGGGCTATACTTCGCGTTCGGAAGAGTCCTTATGATGGACATCAACAGGAGCAATCTGAGCGAGCAGCAGAAGTCCGTCGTAGATAGCGACGACCAGGCCATAGTCGTGTTAGCTAACGCCGGTAGCGGCAAGACCGAGGTCGTCGCGCAGCGCGTTGAACGATTGCTCAAAGAATCTGCAGGTGACTTCAAAGTTCTCGCCTTGTCCTACACTCGGCGCGCGGCCAACGAGCTCCAGTCCCGCCTTTCAAACCGGTTAGGCGAAACACGTCGCAGTGTTGAAACTAATACGGTCCACGGATTCGCACACGGCTTGCTTCTTCAATACGGCACATGGATTGGCCTCCCGGCCGAGCCCGGCGTGATCAGCGACGAGACGGATAGGATCGATCTGCTACAGACTTGGCGTCAAGAGCAGGGTTTGGAGCCCGTTGAGAACCCTTTGGGATTGCTGAATCAGCTGGATCTTTCTCGCGCACTAGGCCAAGCCGAGAACGACATGATGTTTCAGTGGGCAAGTGCCCTTGCTGATGCCGGCGTCCTGGATTATGAATCTATGGTCGGGCGTGCACGGGAATTGCTTGAAGAGTCACCTGGTGTGCGTAGGCTAATCACTCGACTATACCGACATGTCATTGTGGACGAAGCGCAGAACCTCACTGCATCTCAGATGGCTTTCCTATCAGCTCTCTGGGGACTAGATTCTTCTGATCTCACCACCAACGTTGTTCTGGTAGGAGACGACAAACAATCGATTGTCGGGTTTGCGGGTGCTAGTGCTGAGCATTTGACAAACTTTGTGATTTCCCACAAAGCTACTGTTTACAAGCTTTCCCAAAATTTCCGGTCGGCCAGGGCGATCGCGAAGGTGGCCGAACGCGTGGCGCAGGAACTCGACGATCCGCCAGGACGGTCGCAAGACTTTGCTGCTGCCGGACAAGTGGAATCGCACTTTTATGATGACGAGGAGTCGGAGGCCCTGGCCGTATCCGACTGGGTGGTTACTATTTTGAACCAAGGTATGCCAGGTTCTTCAATCGCGCCGACTGAATCCGCTAAGGTGTTACCAAAAGAAATTGCAGTGTTAGCTCGATCGGCAGCGGCGCTGCGACGAACCGCAGACGTTTTAAGCCAACTCGGCGTTCAGGTTTCGCTCGCTAGTAAGGCGACGGATTGGCTCGGATCCGAACTAGGCACACGGGCATGGGCAATCGGGACATTTGATTCGAGCTCAGCTGTCTCCCGTCGCCGCGTAAGTCGAATTCTGGGCACAAACTTATTGAGCGCTTCAGATAACCCCATTGACCATCTGAACGTCAGCAATATACAGAGCGAGGCTCTGCGCGAGCTTTCCAAATCTCAGACACCAACCGAATTCATGGAAGTTATTCAATCGATTAGTATCAATGAGTTGGGCTGGTCAGACGATCAGCGTGAGTTGGAGCTGGCGTGGCTTGCATTTTGTGATACGCAACCGCCGGCAAATAGAGGGTGGGCTCAGTTCGAGCTATTTGTGACCCAATGGCAGGCTGGGACAGACTCGGATCCCGGTGTGCGACTGCACACCGTCCATCGAGCGCAGGGGCAAGAGTTCAAGGCGGTCGCCATCGTTGGGCTAAACGATGGCCAATTCCCCGACTTCCGCGCTAGGTCGCCCGAAAGTTTTAAGGCGGAGTTGCGGGCCTTCTACGTGGCTGTGACTAGGCCGAGTAGGCTCTTGCTGTTGACTAGGCCTCGTCAAGTTAATACTCGAGTTGGTGTTTGGGCTCGAGATGAATCGCCGTTCCTATCCCTAATTGAATGAAGAATGGAGTTGTGTCAAAAATATTACATCCGCCACGTGTATACCTCTAATTGGATAGAGGACGACAATAGTTCCTGAGGCCAAGGTTTGTATTTCCACTCAGAGACGTATTGCGGGTTTTTCAAACACCCGCCGCGGACCGGCCCGTACGCCGTCTCGGTATTGATCGCATCATCATCCTGACGATCGCCAGACTCGCGATTCGCGACGTAGCCGGGGCAGTGGGTGTGGTGACGTGACTCAGCTTCAGATGTGCGTGACCGTACGGGCCAGAGAGTGGAGGCAGATGTAATGGAAACGTACATGCGGACATCCTCCGGAGCTGGGCCGTGCATGTGGACGGCACCGATCCATGGGGCGCCAGAAATCTTGTCGTTGCTAGTCCACAGTCTGATCTTGTCTACGCACGCCATCTCCCGAGGCGGAGTAGATTTGCTGCATGCCCAGCCGATCGGCTACGCCGCCTCACAACGAAATTCAATATTGGGCTGAGCCGCTAGCGAGGCAGCAGCTCCAATCGTTGCCAAGTCGATGGCATCACACTCGATCGGTAGCCGCTCAAGCTAGGATCGCCAGCGTCACAATCGGACCACAGGACCGCGCCCTTCTTGAGGCCGCCGCTTGGCTCCACGACATTGGCTACGGCCCGAAAATTGCCGACACGGGTTTTCATCCCTTGGACGGAGCACGATACCTAGCGGGTCGAGGTGCCCCTGCGCGGCTCATCAACTTGGTGGCCAACCACTCCTGCGCTCGGTTCGAAGCAGACGAACGGGGCATGCTGCCTGAGCTTCAGTCATATGAACTCGAGGTGGGCCCAGTGGCAGACGCCTTGATCTGGGCAGACATGACAACCGGGCCCACAGGTCAGACTGTCACCGTCGAGGACCGGCTGGCGGAGATCCTTCGCCGGTATACAGAGGAGAGTCCTGTCCACAGGGCAATCGAGGAGGCATCGGGCGACATTGTGGCCGCCGTGAGACGAGTGCAGATACGCCTGACCGGGTGAGAGTGATCAGCCGATGTACGGCCGTTCGCGATGCTCGAGGTAGTGGTCGATCCGCAACCTCATCGAAGGGTTGATGTTCAGGTCGTCCAGCCGGTCGACCGGGACAAACTCAACCTCGCTGGTCTCCGAGCTGGTCGCGATCTCACCACCGAGGAGGTTGGTCGTGAAGCAGATCGACATCTGCTGGCGTACCTCGCCGTCGTCGTAGGCGATGACGTGGCCGGGGTTCGTGTAGATCCCGACCACGCCGGTGACCTCTACGTCCATCCCAGTTTCTTCCTTCGTCTCGCGGACGACGGTCTGGGAGATCGACTCCCCCGGGTCCATGCCTCCGCCCGGGAGCGCCCAGAGCTTGTTGTCAGTCTTGTGGACCATCAGCAGCTCGCCTGCCTCGTTCACCACGATTGCCGTCGCCGACGGGACGATGCTGTTCGCCTTCGGAGCGCTCGGGTCGTCGAGGTAGTCGCGTCTTGCCATCATCGGTTCTCCTCTTGCGGTTCGGTGGTGTCCCAGACCCGGTTGAAGCTGCTCAGGTAGTGCTCGAAGAGCCGGCCACCGGGTACGCGATGGAAGTGCAGCACCGGGGACTGGGCCGCCTGGAAGCCGTAGGCGTGGGTGTTGACCAACAGGTTCTCATCGAATCGGTAGATCGAGTTGTACAGCGTGGTCGAGTGGTGTCGTAGCTCCACCCCATCCGTTCCGATTGTCCTCGCCAAGTTCTGTTCGCTGATCAGGATCCGGGCGGCCAGGCCGGCGTTGATGCCCTCCTCCGCGCCGCGGGCGGCGACGGCCGGCGATGTCGGATCACCCAGCAGAAGCCGAATCGTCGTCCCAGCTCGCGCCTTCGCTGCCAGCACCCCATCCAGATCAGGATCCCAATCGGTCAGGAACAGCGCAGCGTAGGCCAGGATCTCGATCCGCTGAGTAGCCGAGTCGATCAGCTGATGCCACACGTCGTGGGGTACTTCACCGCGGTTGGAGTAGATCGCTACGAACTCGGCCTCGGTCGCAGCCCGGGTCTGAGCATGCTTGAGAATGCTCGGCCACAGGTGGGCTTCGTCCACTGCGAGGAGCGCCGCGACCTTGAACCGGTGCTTTCCACGCGGTACCCGGTCGAGGGAGATCCACCGCTCGACCGTCTTTGCGTCGACCTGAACAGCTTGCGCCAGGGCGTCGAGCGACAGCCCTCTCGAGGTGATGGAGCTGCGCAGCCGTTCGTTCGGCACTGGCTCCCCTCCCCAGGGACGTTCTGGGACGTCCCGTCGACCCCAGGACGTCCCGATACGTCCCCGCTACGCGGTGTTGACGTCCCTGCCTGCTGTCAGAGGCTCATCTTCGTCCTCATTCCGAAGGTTGCAAGTCTGGGAGCGCAGATGGCCACGTCAGATCTCGACAGAACTCGATTCGACTCGCCCGGCCTTGCGCCTGACATGCCGGCGGCGCTGAGCTCGCCAGCGACCTCAGCGCTCGTCCCCAGCGACTCGGAACTCATCGCTGCGTGGGCGCTCTGGCAGCGTGCCCGCAACCTTTCGGACAAAACGATCAAGGAACGCATCAACGTCATCGGCCGGTTATCGCACCCGGCCACCCTGACTCCGGTCGACATCGACGAGTTTCTCGTCAACCCAGCCTGGTCACGAGCGACCCGCGCCACGTACCACGGAGCAATCCGTGCGTGGAGCCTCTGGCTGGTCCGGACCGGGCACCGCCCCGACGACCCCACGCTGATCGCCACCACGCCAAGGGTGCCGAAGGGCAAACCGAGGCCCCTTGCCGACGCACATCTCGTCGTGCTGCTGACGAGCCGCACCTATCGGCGGACGAAGGCGATGATCCTCCTGGCCGCCTACGCCGGCCTCCGGGTTGGCGAGATCGCCGGCATCCGCGGTGAAGACGTCGACCTGCTGACCAAGACCATCCGCGTCAACGGCAAGGGCAGCAAGAAGCGCGACATCCCGCTGCACCCGCTCCTGGAGCGACTCGCCAGGGAGATGCCGAGCCGCTCGTGGTGGTTCCCGAGCTGGGTCGGCAACGAACGGGCCCTGGCCGGCGGCCCGATGCTCGCCAATTCCGTCAGTGCCTCTGTCTCCAAGGCGATGGACCGGGCCGGCGTCCCAGGGACACCACATGCGCTGCGGCACTGGTTCGGCTCCACCCTTCGCGAGCGGGGAGCTGACTCGCTCGTCATCAAGGAACTGATGGGACACGAGTCCATGGCCACCACCTCGATCTACGTCGCCGTGCCTCTGCGGCAGCAGTCAGACGCCGTCGCGCTGCTGCCGGATCTCTTCGGATCTGCGGAACTGCCGTGATCCAATCCGCAGCGGGTGAGCAGTGCAACAACAATGGGGAGCACCTTCGGCGCGCTGGATTGTCTCCGGCAAAGACGGCCGGAGCCAACGCCTTTCCGGCGGCCCGACCAGGGTCGGAGTGTAGCGACGGCTCCAGGGCTGCGGGCCCGATGAACCCAGCCCGACCGGTCGGGTGAACCCTTCCGCCGCTTCGCTCCCCCACGGTTCATCCACTACGCCCCGACCGGACGAGCCGGAACCCCCGCGCCGGCCTCCGGCCCCCTTTCGACCGTCACCCCGAACGCGAGCGTTCGGGCCGCCGAAAAAGCGGAGGTCCACCAAGTGAGAGCGAGATCCCCGCCGTGAGCGCAACGCAGGCCATCACCGTCCAGATCGAGATCACCGGCACCCAGAACGTCACCATCGTCAGCAGCGACGCGGGAGCTGGCAGCCACATCTCCATCACCACCGGCGCCACGATGGTCACCCTCCACGACCTGGGCGCCGTTGACACCTACTGCGGCGCATGGCTGCACACCGTCGACATGGCGGGCCTGCTGCCTGCGACCAGCGCGTCCCGCGTCCAGGTCCCGGCCAGCATCGCCCACGAAGTCAGCCAGCCGCGCCGCAAAATGGCTGTCGCTGGACCGAGCCTGCTCATCCGGGCCCACGGCCACGATAACGTCGGCCAGGCCTTCGACCGCAACCGCCGGACCATGCTCGTCCGCATCGGAACCGTCACCTGGACCGTCACGGACCGCCTGGCCTACGACAGCGTGACCACCGCCTACCGCAAGGCCGAGCGCATGGCCCAGCTGGTCCTGCCCCGGATCTGACAGCACTGGTGGCCGTTCCGAAAACGGCCACCGGCGTCCGTCAAGCCCCGTCGTCATCAGCCGGATGAATCGGCTGTCACGGCAAAACCGGCGGCCCGCGTCGACCTCACCAGCCCGACCTCCTCTACCTGAAGAGCATCGTCCCCGGTCGCCGCGGGCCGCGCTGCGTTGCTCGCCTGACCAAGTTGTCCACAGCGCCGGAGGTTGTCCACAAGAACTCGCCCCAGCTCGGCAGTAATGAGGTTGACCCACAACATCGCTGCATACCGACCACACCACCTGGAGGACGACATGTTTCACCTCACCACCAGCACCGGGCTCGACATCTCCGCCGCCGACCCGGCCGGCGCGACTGCCGCCCTGCGGACCGAACTCGATCAGCACCTGGCGGCCGGCCCAGTCCGCTGGACCGTGGCAGTCGACGGATTGCCGGACAAACACATGGGCCAGATGTCCCTACCGGAGATCGAGAACCCAGCATCGATCCAGTTCATCGATGACCTCATCGCCACCGTTCTCGACAATCTCGCCGCCGACTACCGCCCTCGTTGAGCCCTCCGAACCCGGGCCTGACGCGGAAAAGAGCTCGAGATCCACCCCGCCGGCCCCTGCCGCCAGAGAAAAGAAACCGCAGCCAGCTCAGCCCACCTACCCCAATCCGGCAACGCAGCCGTTGGGGACCTTCTTCGAAGAGAGGACATCTCATGATCACCGACACCACTACTGCGCTCCGTGAATGGGCCCGCGGCATGTTCACCACGGAAGCCGCCACCGAGCTGCTGATCGAATCGTTCAGAGGACGGTTCGCCGCCCTCGGCAATCCGTGGGTCCAACCCGGCGACGAGAATGGAGCATGGATCGATTTCGACGCCATCCCGAGTCAGGTCGCAGGCCTGTCCAGCGGCGAACGAGCTCTGCTGTCGATTGCAGCAGCAATTGGCGGCAGCGCGCGGGTCAACCTGGGCGATGTCGTCTGCTCGCTGGATAGTCGTCACCTCGGTCTCGTGCTGGCCGCGCTGGCTCACGCCAACGGAAGTCACCGTCACCACGCCAGCGGGTTCGAGACGCCGGCCGGCGGGAGCAATCCCAGGACCTCGCACATCTGCTTTCCGTGGTCTGAATAACTACGCGCTCTCCCCCAGTTGCCAACCGTTGCCCGTGATCAGCCGGCAGGGGTGGGCGGCTTCCGCAGCACCCGCTGAACGTCCTCGACGCGCAACCACACGTACTCCGGCTCGATCCCGTCACGCTCCTGCAGCTTGATCATCACGTGGGATCGACTCCAGCGGACTGCTTTCGACGGCCGGTACTCCTCGCTACCGTCCAGAAGCACCAGCCGGGAGATCACCGAGTAGCTCGGACCAGGCAGCTTGACGGGGATGTCCTTCGGAATCTCCTCGTTCATGAATCGGTCCATACGCGGAGTCTATCGAACATACGTTCGTCAGGTCATCGACCATCATCGACCGACCGGTACCCGGTCCCGCGAGCTGGGCGTCTCGGCGTCTGCCTTGTCCTGACGGCTGGCCCGCATCTTGAGGTCCAACTCGGGATGACGGATCCGGAGCTCTCGGAGGCGGCGGAGGCCCGTGGACTCCGAGACGTCCAACCACGCACCCACAGACGCGCCTGTCACCGCTTCGCCGGCGTCGAGGGCACGAAATACCTCGAGCAGGAGGGACGGCACTGAGGACGCCGCTGGTGCTGACGGCGGTGAGAGATCAAGTGGGCGATCAACCTGCAGAGGGACGACATCGGCTGAGGCGTCATTCGGTGACGGTGGCACTGTGACGACCTGACGGGCCGTGGCCGGCGTTTGAATCGTCGATACGTACTCCGCGTTCCCCGCCTGACGGCCGCCGGTATTTTGCGCGCCGTCAGGCTGCGAGCTGGGGATCGGTCGTTCGTCAGCCGATGAGACGTCGGCACTCCAGTCAGCCACCGCCAGCGGCGTTTTCAGGCGGGCAACGCGGCGCTGCTCCCGCAACAAGCCTTCGACCGCGACCAGCAGAACCAAGGGTGGCGTCGCTGCGACGACGTGTCCCAGGAGCGTCGTCGTCGCAGCATGTGCCACGTTGATGACGACGCTCAACGTCAGCAGTGACGCCATGACCGTTGTCTCCACGCGCGCCGTCACGCCGTCACCGGATCGAACCCAGGCGATCGCGGCGGCGGTCAGGACGCCGGCCTCGACGACCAGCGGGACGATCCAGCCCCAACCCGGATCGACGGCATGACTCTTCTCTGCATAGTCAGCCGTCCCGCGGAAGCTCAAGGCTGCCGCGCCGCTCGCCACGACGCCAGCTCCCATGCGGGCCGCCCGCGACGCCGTCCGTCGCTGTGACGTCACGCGGCTGACGCCACGGTATTGGCCGCCGGCACGCCGGCTGACGGTTCGTACTCGGCACGAGAAGCGCACATCGCATCCGGCATGATGACGACCCCCGATCGCATTGACGACCGTTCTGGACGTTGTCTTGGCATTGCCGTCATGGTCTGCTCCCGTCACCTGACGCCCGGTTGGGCGGCGATCCGGAATGGAGCGCCACGCCCGTCATCAAGCATCTTGCAGCCGTCACCGTGCGCGCTGGTGGGTGCCACAGGCAGGACCGCGGGTCTGGGCACGGCCGGCTGATCAGCCCCTGTTGTCAGTTTCCGAGCGCGCTACCGCGGCCCATGTGCTGGGCGGAACCACCGCCGCCCACGCTAGACATCCCGGCGGCCGACGGCTCCCACCACGCCAGTGGTCACCCGCTGGCCGCGTCATGCGACGACAACGACTGCACCACTGTGAGCGGAGCAACGCTCCGGCCAGCGCGACAGCCAAGACAAGCGACAAGCGACAGGACCAGAACCAGAACCAGGGCCAGAACCAGAACCAGGACCAGGACCAGGACCAGGACCAGGACCAGGACCAGGACCAGGACCAGGACCAGGACCAGGAAATAGCTACACACCTCTGGCACCTCGGTGAGACGCTTCGGCCAGCTGACGGCTTCATTTCAGGATGTAGATGGCAAGGCCATTACAGTCAGCGCATGCTTGGAGGACTGACAGTGGACGCCGCCCCGGATGTGGGGCAGTTGGTGCGGGTCCGCGGCCAGCAGTGGGTGGTGAGCCGGCGGAGTGTGAGTAGTCAGCCCCGGGACGAGTTGGCGGTGGAGGTTCCGGGTCGCACGTTGGTCACGCTGACGTCGGTCAGCGATGACGACCTGGGTGACGAGCTGACTGTGGCGTGGGAGATCGAGCCTGGCCGCGAGGTCCTCCCGGAAACGCGGCTGCCGCAGGTGACGGCCGACGGATGGGACGAACCACAAACACTCGGGGCGTTCCTCGACGCGGTCCGTTGGGGAACCGTCGCCAGCGCCGACGACCACACCCTGCAGGCCCCGTTCCGGGCCGGCATCACCATCGAGGACTACCAGCTCGAACCCGTGGCGAAAGCACTGGGCATGCCGCGGGTCAACCTGCTGATCGCCGACGACGTCGGCCTGGGCAAGACCATCGAAGCCGGCCTGGTCGTCCAGGAGATGTTGCTGCGCAACCGGGCGCGGCGTGTCCTGGTTGTCTGCCCGGCACCCCTCACAGGCAAGTGGCGAGACGAACTATCAGAGAAGTTCGGACTCGACTTCACGGTCCTGGACGCCGACGCGCTCAAGTCACTGCGACGCACCCACGGCCTGGAGGCCAATCCGTTCTCCGTGTTCCCCCGCACCATCGTCAGCCTGCCGTGGCTACGGACACCACGTGTGCAGCGGCTGCTCGACGAGGTACTGGTCCAGCAGGCCCGCCATCCCGGCTTCTTCGATGTGCTGATCGTCGACGAGGCACATCACTGCGCCCCGCCGGCTCCGGCAAAAGGCAAGAAGTACGCGTTGGACAGCAAGCAGACCCAGGCTGTGCGCCGGGTCGGCGACTTTTCCCAGCACCGCCTTTTCCTGTCTGCTACCCCGCACAACGGCTACCCGGAGTCCTGGCAGGCACTGCTCGAGCTGCTGGACCCCAACCGGTTCGCCCGCGGCGTTGAGCCCGACCCGGCCGTTGTCCAACAGGTGATGGTCCGCCGACTCAAGGACGACTTGCAGCTCCCCGATGGCACTCCCCGCTTCCCGGGCCGCGCCGCCCGGGCGATCGAGGTCACGTACACCGACGACGAACGCACCGGCCACGAACTGCTCATCGCCTACACCCGTTCCCGGCAGCGTGTCCCTGGCGCGGTCGCCGTTCGGGCGGGAGACCTGATCAGTCTGCTGCTGAAGAAGCGGCTGTTCTCCTCGCCCGCAGCCTTCGCTCGCACCCTGGCTGCGCACCAGGCCACCCTGGCCCGTGCCGAGAAGCCCGCAGTCGCTGACGATGTCCCGGAGTGGCTCGCCGATGCGTTGGCGTGGGAGGACGAACCGGACGCCGACGAGGCGGAAGCGGACGTCTTGGACCGCGCGGCGATCGCCACCGGCGCCTTGGACCAGGCGCAGGCGGACCTACTCGCACAGCTGAGCACCTGGGCGCAGCGCCGCGCCGAACCCGCGGACAGCAAAGCCGATGCCCTCATCGCCGAGTTGAACCGGCTATGCCCGAAGGGCAGCCAGACCCGGGTCATCGTGTTCACCGAGTACCGCGACACCCAGGTGTGGCTTGCGCAGATTCTCGCCGCCCGCGGTCTCGGTGGTGACCGGCTGGGATTGCTGCACGGCGGCATGGACACCGCGCACCGCGAACACCTGAAGAACGCCTTCCAGGCCGCACCCGACCGCGACCCGCTGCGGATTCTGCTGGCCACCGACGCCGCCAGCGAAGGCATCGACCTGCAACGCCACTGCCACACCGTCATCCACTACGACATCCCGTTCAACCCGAACCGTCTCGAGCAACGGATCGGCCGGGTGGACCGCTACGGGCAGAGCACCAAGGTCGACGTGGTCCATTTCGTCGGCGCCGGTTGGCAGTCCGCAGCCGCCGGCTCCTACGACGGCGACCTCGAATTCCTGTCCCGCGTGGCCCGCAAAGTCGCAGCCGAACGGAGGGACCTGGGCAGCGTGAACCCCGTTCTGGCCGGGGCGGTCGAGGCCCAGATGCTTGGACGGCCGCTTCTCATCGACCCGCTGACGGTGACGGCAAGCCCCGCAGCGTCCCTGCTGAAAGCCGAGCAGAACCTGCGCGCCCAGGCCCAGCGCCTACGGACCCAGCTCGATGCCTCGATCAGCAGCCTGCATGTTGCGCCCGCGAATGTCCGCCGCGTCGTCGACACCGCTCTGGCCCTCGCGCTACAGCCGCCGCTGACCGACGGTGAGCCTAGCGAAATTCGACCCCCAGAGCTGCGGAGCGGGTGGGAACGCACCCTCGCTGGTCTGGAAGACCCCCTCTCCGGTGTGTTGCGACCTCTGACCTTCGACGCCGAAGTGGCGCGCGGACGAGACGACATCGTCTTGGGCCACCTCGGCCATCCCCTGGTCGCTCAGGCCACCCGGCTGCTGCGGAGTGCTGTGTGGGGTGGACGCACCGATCTGCACCGGGTTACCGCGGTCCGTTTCACCCCGCCCACCGAACTGGCCCTGCGCGGCCCGGTGGTGATGGTCTTGGCGCGTTTGGTGGTGGTCGGCGCCGACGGTGGACGGCTGCACGAGGAGATCTTCCTGGCTGGCCGGGAGCTACCCACCAGCGGTGCCACCAAGCGGATGGACCTGCAGAAGGCCAGCTACAGCGCACTTCGAGATGCCGTCGAAGCCGCCCTGGAGCCGTCGACATGCCGTCCCGCATCTGCCGCCGACCGGGCGCGGCTCGCGCAGCAATGGGACGAGCTCACCCCGCGTCTGGTGGAGGACCTCCGTCTGCGGGCCACGGCCCAGAAGGACTATCGGGCCACGGATCTGGCGGCACAGCACGCCCGGGCCACCGGGCACACCAACGCCGTGTTCGACCAGCTCCGCGTCACACTGACCACCGCGCTGAACGCTGACGGATCGGTCCAGCTCAGCTTCGAGGACCTTGACCGCACCGAACGGCAACAGTTCGAACGGGACCGCCGCGCATGGCAGGACCGACTGGACACCCTCGAAAAGAACCGGGAGCAGGAGATCGAGCAGCTCGCCCGCCGCTACACCGACGTCCGCGAGCTCGTGTTTCCGTTCGCCGTGGTGCTCGCCGTTCCAGACGTTCCCGCAACCATGACTGAAGGGTCGCGTTGATGGCCCGCCGACGTCGCCGCCAGCATCCCGCAGGGGAAGCCGCCCGGCGCCGCCACCCGTGGCTGGAGCTGCTGCAAACCTCGGGGCCGTTCCTCACCCTGCCGGTCGTCGACCGGGTGTGGCCCACCGGCGTACCGCAGGTGCCGGCCGAAGCCAGACGGGCTGTGCGGGCCGCAGTGATCGACGCGCTGGAAACCCGCGGCGCCTCCCGCCGAAAGGCCGTGCACACCGTCCTGACCCAAGCCCTGGACTGGAGCTCTCACCTGCGTTGGGACACCGATCTGCCCGCCGCACTCGCCGAACTCGTCCCCGAACATGGCGTCCTCATCAGCCCCGAACTCGGCTTCTACGCCGAACCCGACGTCACCGATGACGACGAGCAAGAAGACGACGACACCGACGCGGAGGAGGATTCGACACCTGCTCCCGTGACGGTCGGGCCATGGCGGATGCTCGGCACCATCTCCGACTGGGGCACACACCCACTGGCCCGCACAACGACCGCCGGCTGGTCCGCCAGCCCGGTGGAACGCCTCGCCGTGCTGCTGCGGGCCCGCAATGTGCCCGTCGGCGTGGTCACCGACGGACGCTGGTGGGCGATCGTCTGGGCCCCGATCGGCGGCACCACCGGCGCGGCCGTGTGGGATGCCAGCCTGTGGGGGGAAGAACCGGAATCCTTCGCCGCGTTCGTCGCGCTGCTGCAACGCTCACGGTTCCTCGCCGTCGCCCACGACGACACACTGCCCGAACTACTCGGCGAAAGCCTCGACGCTCAAGAACTCGTCACCGAGACCCTCGGCCTACAGGTCCGCGACGCCGTCGAGCTACTCCTGGAAACCCTCGACCGCCTCGACGCCGAGTCCGGGGTCCTCGCCGGTGTCAGCGACGACGACCTCTACGACGGGGTCGTCACCGTCATGATGCGCATCGTCTTCCTGCTCTTCGCCGAAGAACGTCGTCTACTACCCAGCGATGACGACGTCTACGTCGCCGCCTACAGCATCAGCCGCCTCGTCGAGCAGCTCGAAATCGCCGAAAACCTCAGCGGCGCACAAGCACTGGAATACCGCACCGGCGCCTGGCACCGTCTCCTGGCCACCGCACGGGCCCTGCACGCCGGCGTCGCCCACGAAGACCTGAGGCTTCCCGCCTACGGCGGCGGACTGTTCGACCCCGACCGGTTCCCCTGGCTGGAAGGCCGCAGCGCCGACCAGGCACCCGACCCCGCCACCCGTCCCCCAGCGGTCGATGACGCCACCGTCCTGCGGCTACTCCGCGCAGTGCAATACGTCGAAATCGGCGGCGAACGCCGCAAACTCACCTTCCGGGCCTTGGACGTCGAGCAGATCGGCTACGTCTACGAAGGCCTCCTCGAACTCGAGGTGCGCACCGCCACCGAAGTGATCCTGCAGCTCACCCGCTCCGGCGACTGGCCCGGCGGCAAAGAACCCAGCGAGCTGCCGCTGACTGAGGCCGCACAGTGGCTCGCCGAGGTGCCCCCGCGTCTCGTGCCAAAGCTGAAGGCCCGAACCGGACGCAGCGAGAGCCGCCTCGAGAAGGACCTCGCCCGAGCCCTCGAACAGCACGAACTTGAAGCGCTGCGCCGTCACGTCGGTGTCGAACTGGCCGAGCAGATCCTGCCGCTGGCACCTGTGCTGCGGTGGGACTCGCTCGGGCGGCCCGCGGTCGTCCTACCCGGCCGGCGATTTGCCGCACCCTCCACCCGTCGGGCCTCCACCGGCGCGCATTACACCCCGCGTTCATTGGCCGAGGATGTCGCCAACAACACCCTCGAGCCGCTGGTCTACCGCCCGGGTCCGTTGGAAACCGCCGACCGCAGGACGTGGAAGATCCGCCCTTCCTCCGAGATCCTGGACCTCCGCGTCGCCGACATCGCCATGGGATCCGGAGCATTCCTGGTCGCCGCCTGCCGCTACCTCGCCGACCGAGTCATCGAGGCGTACCGGGAAGAAGGCCAAGGCGACGCGCTCCTCTCGATCCGGCACACACAGCAAGGACGCCTGTCGGCCGACGCAGAGGTTGAGCAGGTCGCGTTGGACGCCCGACGCCTCGTCGCCGAGCACTGCCTGTACGGCGTCGACATCAACCCACTCGCTGTCGAAATGGCCAAGCTGTCACTGTGGCTGGTCACCATGGACCGCGAGAGGCCGTTCGGCTTCCTCGACGACCGATTCGTGGCCGGCGACAGCCTCCTCGGAATCACCACGACCGCCCAGCTCGAGCACCTACACATGGCCCCGCAGGGCTCGGCCATCACCTTCGACTCCGTCCTGCGCGGTGACGAGCTCGAGCGGGCTGCGGACCTGCGCCGTCAGATCACCGCTCACAGCGTGGTCACCGGCCGCGACGTCGCCCACAAGACCCGCCTGCTGACTGACGCGCGGAGCACCACCCGCCAGCTCGGTGCCGTCGCCGACGCCCTGGTCGGCGTCGGGCTACGAGCCGGAGAACTCAAGGGCAAGAAGATCGACATTGCCTTCACCGCACTGGCCATGACCGTCGAGTGGGCCAGACCGGACTACCTAGCAGGCCTAGCCGACCAGGTCGCCGCGGTCCAGGCCGGTCGACCCACTGGAGTTGTTGCCCGGGAACCGCTGCACTGGCCGTTGGCGTTCCCGGAGGTATTTGCCGACGTTGCTGAGCCCGGGTTCGACGCCATCATCGGGAACCCCCCTTTCCTAGGAGGCAAGAAGATCAGCGGCGCGCTGGGCAACGATTACCTGGCTGCACTTGTTCGGTGGGACGGCCGTGCGATAAACGGCAGCGCTGATTTGGCCGCACGGTTCGTGCTCCGCGCCGAGCGGCTGCTCAATGGCCGTGGGCAACTCGGCTACATCACGACCAATACCCTCGTCCAAGGAGACACCCTTGAGGTCGGCCTCGCTGAGGCGGGGGCTCGCGGGTTGACCGTCCGCCGTGCCAGATCCAGCCACCCGTGGCCCAGCAGCAGCGCCAACCTGGAAATCGTTGATGTCTGGGCCAGCCGCGCCCATGTCGCCGCTGAAGGCTTGCGAGTGTTGGATGGTGAGCAGGTCCCGGCCATCGGATACGACCTTGAGCCGGTCGGCAGAGTGATGGGCCGCCCGCAACGGCTGATGGAAAATGACAGCACCGCGTTCATTGGCTCCGTGGTTTTAGGACTTGGTTTCACCATGACCGAGGACCAGGCACGAGACCTGATCGCTCACGATCAGCGCAACGCCGAGGTCCTCCGCCCATACATCATCGGGCAGGACCTCAATCAGCGCCCGGACTCATCAGCAAGCCGGTGGATCATTGATTTTAGCGATTGGTCTATTGAACGCGCCCAGACGTACCCCGACGCTATCGACATCGTTCGTCGCCTTGTAAAACCCCAACGGGACACTAATAACCGTGCGAACTATCGGGACAACTGGTGGCGTTACGCCGAGCGTGGCCGCGGCTTGTATCGGACCATTGCCGATCTCGACCAGGTTTTGGCATTGTCGCTCGTCAGCAATGTTGTCATGCCCGTACGAGTGCCCGTGGGATCCGTCTTTGCGCATAAATGTTGCGTCTTCGCGCTCAGCAGCTATGCCGACCAGGCGGTATTGTCTAGCGTCGCCCATACAGCGTGGACGCTCCGTTATAGCTCGACAATGCGCACTGATGTGAACTACTCGCCGTCGGACGTCTTCCTCACTTTTCCGCGCCCAAAGCCCACATCCGAGCTGTGCCACCTCGGTGAGCGACTGAATTCGGAGCGTACGGCAATTATGTTGGATCGCGCTTGGGGGCTGACAACCACGTACAACCACGTGCACGACCCAGCCGACCGCGACTCTGCCGTGCTCGCTCTCCGGGACCTGCACACGGAGATCGACCATGCTGTGATGGCCGCCTATCACTGGGAACTCGACCTCGGAATCGGCCACCACCCCACCAAGATTGGTACCCGTTGGACCGCCAGCTCGCGTGCTCGCTTCGAGCTCCTGGATCTTCTCTTGGAGGAGAACCATCGACGTGCTGCCATGGGTCCGCAGTGATCGCCTGTTCCTGTCGGTCCGGCGTTGTACGGTCCGCCACATGACCACCGACGCAGCTCCCTCCGCGCCCGTCACATCCTACGAGGTGAGGGCCAAGCTCGAGCGACTGCTGGAGCTGGACCTCCGGGGACCCCGTGACGGCGAGACCGAGGAGCTGCCGCCGGGTGTACCGCCAGCAGAGCGCTACCTCGTCGGCCGGCTGGTCCCGCGCACCCGCCCATCGGAGCCTGTAGCCGCACCACAGGTGACCGACGGAACCGAGGACGACGACCCCGATCTGGTCGACAACGAGGTCACCGACGCCACCGGCTCGCCCGGCGACGACTTGCCGATCACGCAGACCACCCGCACCGGAACCATGGCCGCCTCGGCGCTCGGCCTGTCGTTCCAGGTGCCGCTGGATGTTGAACGAATCGCGGTGACCGCCGTGTGGGGTGCGTATGCACCGGCCACGTCGGAGATCCATGTGACCGAGCAGGGCAAGCCCCGAACGGTGTGGCGTCGTACGCCACGCGGCGGGACCGTCGAGATCGACCTGACCGCCGCCGAGCAGCTGCCCCGACCTGTGGACGCCACCCAGGAGCGGGTGGTGCTGCGAGCAACGGTGCGGGAGCGGTCCGGGGTGCGACTGGTCGACCTCGCCCTGATCAACGACCAAGGCCGCCCGGACTCAAGCCCGGACTCTGCCCGGCTTTATCAAGTGTCGCTCACCGTCACGGCGCTCGATGGGAACGGGTCGATATTCGTCGCGCACAACGATCCGGACACCAGGCCTCCACCCACCGACCAGGACGCAGAACGCCAGCACCTAGCGCTGCTCTACCGGGAACGGCGGGAGTACGCCCACGGCCGGCAGTGCGCCGTCGACGCGGATGTGCACGAAGGAGAAGTGCGGGCGTGGCGGCTGAAGACGACCAGCTTCCCGGCTGCGGATGTTGCTCTTACTGTGCCCGGTGATCCGGCGACAATGCCGGACTTGGTGACCGACATGGCTCGGTTGGGTAGCCCGGAGATGACGCGGGATGACCTTGAGCGTGCCTTGCGGCCGCTCGCCACCGGGTATCGCCGTTGGTTGAAGGCGCAGCGGGTCCGGCTCGATGAGCCGGAGATTCTTCGCTACGAGCCCGCGGGCCGGCTGGCGTTGGATGCGGCCGGCGCAATGGCCGACCGGCTGGACCGGGCGGTCGACCTTCTCCGGGACGATGCGAAGGCTCGGGAGGCCTTCCGTTTCGCCAACCAGGCGATGGCGTTGCAGCGTGTCCGCAGCGAGGTCGTGCGGGCCCGGACAGCAGACCCCGCCGCTGAACTCCGCACGTTGCTGCGCAAGTTCGATGTACCCAAGAACCGGAGCTGGCGACCGTTTCAGCTGGCCTTCGTGCTGTTGTGCCTGCCTGGACTGACCGATCCGACCCATCCGGATGCGCATCGCGACGCCGAGGGTGAAGCTCAGCTGCTGTTCTTCCCCACCGGCGGCGGCAAGACCGAGGCCTACCTGGGATTGACCGCCTACACGCTGGGGTTGCGCCGGCTGCAGGGTGTCGTCGGAACCGGATCGGAAGCTCGCGATGGCACGGACGGGGTCGCCGTTCTGATGCGATATACGTTGCGGCTGCTCACAGCGCAGCAGTTCCAGCGGGCGTCCACCCTGATGTGCGCGTGCGAGGAGCTGCGGCGGGAACGATTGGCCGCCGGTGATGCACGTTGGGGTGCAACACCTTTCCGTATAGGCCTGTGGGTGGGTGGCTCCGTGACCCCCAACTCCTTCGAGGACGCCCGGCAGGCCATCGAAGACACCAAGGGTGTCGAGGATGCGGTCGGCGGGCCTCTGCAGCTTGCCACTTGCCCGTGGTGCGGGGTGCGACTGTCCGCCGGGCGCGATCTGCACGCTGATGAGAAGCTGCGCCGAGTCCTGCTCTACTGCAGTGACCCCGAAGGCGACTGCGCCTTCAGCCCGCGCAACGCACCCGGGCAGGGCCTGCCGGTGCTGGTCACCGACGAGGAGATCTACCGCCTCACGCCCAGCTTGATCATCGGCACCGTCGACAAGTTCGCGCAGCTGCCATGGCGAGCATCCACCGCATCGTTGTTCGGCACCGTGGACCAGCTGTGCCCCCGGCACGGCTACATCAGCCCCGACATCACCTGGTGCTCCGGCACCCACCCGAAATCCGGTCCGTTGCCGGCGACCAAGCCGCAGCCGGTGCTGGCGCTACGGCCCCCGGACCTGATCATCCAGGACGAGCTGCATCTGATCGCCGATGCTTTGGGCTCGATGGTCGGCCTCTACGAGACCGTCATCGACAGCCTCTGCACCCGCACCTTGGGCGGGGAACCCGTCCGGCCGGTGCTCGTCGCCTCCACCGCGACCGTCCGGCGTGCGCGGGACCAGGTGGAGCAGGTGTTCGCGCGCGGGCTGGCGATCTTCCCGCCTCAAGTCTTGGACGCCGGGGAAACGTTCTTCTCCACTGTCGTCGCCCCGAGCCCGTCAACGCCGAGCCGGCGCTACCGTGGTATCTGCGCCACCGGTGAGCGTTTCAAGGCCATCGAGATTCGGGTGGCCGCCGCCCTGATGGAGCACACCCAGGCCCTGTTCGACCGCTACGGCGACGCCGCCGACCCCTACATGACCCTCGTCGACTACTTCACCTCCACCCGGGAGCTCGCCGGCATGCGACGCCTCGTCGAGGACGACGTCGCCGAACGCCTCACCTCACTCTCGGTCGGCACCAGACGGCGCCGACCTCAGGTCAGCGAACTCACCAGCCGCATGCCTAGCAGCCGCATCGCCACCACACTGGCCGACCTCGAACGACCGTTCATCCCGCGGATGGACACCAACGCAGCGGCCGACGTGCTTCGCGGACCTGCGGGCCCAGACAAAGACGCGCTTCTTGCCGAGATGCGCACTCGAGCACCGGCTCTCGACGTCCTGCTGGCGACGTCCATGCTGCAGGTCGGGGTCGACGTGCAGCGACTCGGCCTGATGCTGGTGACCGGACAGCCCAAGTCGACCGCCGAGTACATCCAGGCCACCTCCCGCGTGGGACGCGATACCAACCGCCCAGGGCTGGTGATCACCCTCTATCAGTGGAGCCGACCCCGCGACCTCGGCCACTTCGAGACTTTCGCCCACGACCACGCGACATTCGGCATGAGAGTGGAAGGGCTCACGACCACCCCCTACAGCGACCGCGCGCTCGACCGGGGCCTGAGCGCCGTGCTCGCCGCCGGGCTCCGCCACTCCGGCACCGCCTGGCTCGGCAACACCGCGGCATCGACCGTGCCCGTCGCCGGTCCCTCCGCCGCCCGCATAGTGGACCTGTTCGCCGACCGCGCCGACCGGGTCACCCACGACAACGCCCAGACCGCCGCGGTCCGCAAGCTGGTGCAGAGCCGGCTCGACAGCTGGCACCACCAGCGCACCCACCTGCAGACCGGCAGACTCGGCTACCAGAGCGCCGCGGACGTCACCGGTCTACTCCACAAGCCCGACGAATCCACCTGGACCACCTGGACGGCACCCATGAGCCTGCGTGAGGTGGAACCCGAAGTGCTGCTGCAACTTGACCGCCGCGACCAAAGCGCCGACACCACGCCCGCATGGTCCTACGACCGCAACCTGGAGAACTCATGATGGCCGGCCGAGTTCCCGCCGCGAAAGTCAGCGGGCCCAAGGGCCAGCCCAGCCGCGTCGGCGGAGCCCGACCCAGCCACCTCATCACCACCGGCGGCACCGGCTCGATCATCGACCTGCCCGGCATGAGCGTGATGGTCCGCAACACCGACAGCTGGCCGCTCGAAAGAGCTGAAACCATTGTTGAGCCTCGGCTGCTGGAGAAGATCCGGATCACCCTCGGGCCTCAGGTCACCGCGCTGCGGACCGCGCCGTGGGACCCACAGGACAACGACGACCCATGGACCCGGACCGGGGTGCCGGTCTCGCCGTTCCCGGGCTGGGTCCGTTGCCCGGCGTGCTTCCGGCTCGGACCCCTCGAACCAGGCCAGTTCGACCTCGTGCACCGGCATGGCCGCCGCCCAGATCTGGCGAAATACGTCCACACCACCTGCCAGAAGCAGACCACGAGAGCCACCCGAAACAAGCGCGCCTGCCTACCGGCACGCTTCCTCGTGGCCTGCGAGGCAGGGCATCTCGACGATTTTCCCTACGTTGACTTTGTGCACCAGGGCAGCACCGACCCTTGCGGTGGCGCAAAGCTGGTCCTGCGGGACAGCTCCAGCACGCAGGGCCCGCGGGTCACCATCCGGTGCCTGGAATGCAACGCCTCCCGCAACGTGTCCCGAGCCAGCGGCAAGGACGGGTGGGCCGCCCTGCCTGCTTGCCGCGGACGCCACCCCCACCTGCAACGCTTCGAGGAATGCGGACGCAACCTTCGCCTGATGGTCCTGGGCGCCTCCAATCTCTGGTTCAGCGTCACAGCGAGTGCATTGCATCTGCCGCAGAGCCAGACCGTCGCCGACATCGTTGCTGCGAACTGGGATCTGCTCGGTCAACTGCCCAACGCCGAAGTCGTCGGAGCGATTATCAATGGGATGGATCAGCTTCGGTCCCTGCGGGACACCCCCGGCGATCAGGTGTGGGCGGCGATTCTGCACATCCGCGGTCAGGGTGGGCCCGTCGTGACACCACCGCAGGCTGACCTTCTCCGCGCCGAGTGGGACCTGCTGTCTCACCCCACCACTCAGCGGCAGGACGATGATTTCCGGGCCGTCCCGACCACCAACCCCGCAGGCTACGACAACCTCCTTCAACAGGTGGTGCTGGTCAGTAGGCTGCGGGAGGTCCAGGCGCTGCTCGGGTTCACTCGGCTCAACGCACCCGACCGGCGTGAACTCGAACCGGTCAACCGGCTCAACCTCAGCCGCTCCTCCACCCCGTCCTGGGTCCCGGCGTTCGAACAGCGCGGGGAAGGTGTTTTCCTGGAGCTCCCCGAGCCCCGCGTGCAAGCCTGGGAGCAGCAAGTCGCCGAACATCCCCGCATCGTCGCGATGCAGGAGGCGTTCCGCCGGTGGTCGGCCAACCGCGACCGACCGGTCGACGACACCCTCCCCATCCCGCGGTTCCTGCTACTACACACGCTGAGCCACCTGCTGATACGGCAGGTCGCGCTCGAATGCGGCTACGGATCCTCCAGCATCCGCGAACGCATCTACGTCGGCACCACCGCCCAACCGGCGACCGGAATCCTGCTGTCCACTGCGGCCAGCGACAGCGAAGGCACCCTCGGCGGCCTAGTCGCCCTCGGCAAACCGATCCATCTGAAACGCCTGCTGGACAATGCGTTGAACGACGCTCAACGTTGCTCGTCGGACCCGCTCTGCGCCGAACATGTACCCGAGGACCCGTCGGAGACGTTGCACGCCGCGGCTTGCCACGCCTGCCTGTTCGCCTCCGAGACTAGTTGCGAGGCTGGCAATCGGTGGCTGGACCGGGCCGTCTTGGTCGACCTCACCCACGACAGCCTGGCCTTCCTGTCGTGACCGCAGCCGCGGTGATCGCTGTGGCGGTCCGACTCAGTCGGGAGCTGCCCCGCGGCGACGTCCAGCACATCGCCGCGGCATTGCTGGCACCGCACGGTCTGAGCAAGCTGCAGGCCACCGCCGCGCACCGCGTCCGTGACGCTTGCGCCCAACTGCGCGAGCTCCACCTCGACGATGTCGACCGTCCACTTGCGGCAGGGGCCCTGCTCGGGGCTCTCGAACCGGACCCCGACCTCACCACCGTCACGTCGGTGTGGACCGGACCCGTGACCACCGCCGCCACCCGCCTGACCTCGGCGGTGGTCGTCGACCTGATCAGCCAAGCCGCTGAGGACGTTTTGCTGGTCGGATACGCCGTCCACAACGAGCCGACCGTCGCGCAAGCACTCCACGACGCTCGCGCACGTGGCGTCACGGTCACCCTGGTTCTGGAGCGACAAGCCGACAATGATCACTTCAAAGGACTTGCCGACCCATTTCCGGGCCTAGATGCCATCCGGCTGTGCTGGCCGGCCGACGTCCGACCACCAGGGGCTTCCCTACACGCAAAACTCCTGGTCATCGACGACCACTCCGCCCTCGTCGGCAGCGCCAACATCACCGGCGCCGCTCTCGGCAAAAACCTCGAATGCGGACTGCTTGTCCGAGGAATTGACACCGCGCTAAGCCTTCGCCAGCATGTGGCTTCGCTCGTGGCCGAGAAACACCTCAAGCTGACAGTCAATTAACCCTCGAACTTTCAAGTTTCTTTCTCGACAAAGTCGTGCTTATTTCGAGAATCAATCCCGTGGACCGACCTTGCTGGTCCATTACTCCTAGTGTTGGATACCCGTTTCATAACAACACCAACAGGAGGATCTTCCCCATGCTCGCTCTAGCCTACCTCTCGGAGCACGCACTAGGTAGGCATCATTCTCATTCCCTGGTGGAACCTTGCCTACGATTCGGTCAGAGGGAGGCATATGAAACCCGTCTGATCGAGACCTAAACACAAGCTGCCGATCGTGAAGTTCAGAGATGTCACTGTAGGAAACGGCATGCCATGAAATATTCATCCCCATTCCTCGCCACTTTAGGAGAAACCCCCGTAGTCGCTTCATGTCGGGGCTCGAAATGTTATTTGGCGGACCGCTAAGCAGTCGCAGCCGAACTTGTAGGGCAACGTAAATGGGTGGGTGCCTCACTCCGGGTAAGATGATCTTGATCGGAGGAGTGAGTTTCGTGCGTGGTGTGGAGTTGACATTTGTTGATC
>NZ_JBEPNO010000043.1:0-22575 GCF_040546275.1 Nakamurella sp. UYEF19
TGCGGCGCCGGGGATGAGCATGACGACGTGCTGCCCGAATGCCACCCCCGTTGTCCACATGCACAGATCATACCATATAATCCGAACAAACGTTCTGGCTAGTTGCTTGAGTCAAGTTCTCTTCCTTCGCGACATCGCAGATGATTGGCCAGCACAGCCGAAGATCGTCACGTCATCTCGACCAACGCTTCGCATCTCTCCGTCGAACGCTACGACGCCGCTTCCGTCAGGTATTGGAACGACGGGCGTTTCATGCTGGCTCGAAAACGTTTGCGCGTGAGTTTTCTGTGAATCGTCGTAGTGAGGCAGAATGGCCATTTCGCTCACGAGCCGGAGGCCGTCCAAATCTTCCAGTTTCTCCAGGTTTGGATCGTGGCCTCGCGCGATGGCGATGTCATCGCAGGCGAGAACGGCGCCGGCGCTGCCGCCGTAGTAACAAACGCCGGATGCAACGGAGTCTCGGACCGGTTGGACGAATCCGTGCTTGCGAATGTGATGTAGAAGCCGAAATGTGTTGCCGCCACCGACAAAAAGGAGATCGAAGGACATCAGGTCAGATGGATCGCGACCATCAAGCGAAGCCCACGTCGACAGATCTACTCGCTCGCCCAGCTGGTTCAGTGATCTGCTCAGCCAATCGTGCGCACCAGCGAGCATCCGCCCCGTGAGAGCGAACGGCCAGTAGAGCACTCGGGGATTGCTTCGAGGCATCTCGTGCCAGAGCAGCGCCTCGTCCGCTGCTCCACGGCCGCAGCCCAAGTAGACGATGCCTGTCACGTTGACCAGAGTCCCATAGGAGAACCTTTGGGTGTCTCCGCCATCGGGCTACTCGGAGCCTGACTCAAGCGCCTACCCAGTACAAACGTTCTGCTGTTCTGGCTGGTACCGGCACGCACGGAGACAGCACGCAACCGAGGTCTCGAGGGGGTGGCCGCGCGGACGAGATGGTCACGTGTATGACGAGACGGTCACATGTACGCGGTGGCGAAAGCAGGTGCTCCGCGGCGACAGCAGCGGTGCGGCCACGAAGAGCAGGTATCCCGCAGGGCTCAGCGGCCCGACATCACCGTCGCGTGGGCGGCCAGCAGGTCGGTGAACTGGCGCATGGGGTCCGAGGTGGCCGGAACGTAGAGGGCGTACCCATCGCCGTGCTGCTCCGGCGTTCCGTTCTCCAGATAGGGAAGGATCGACCAGACCAGATCGCCCGAGACGTTCGGATCCGCCGCCGCCGCCGACAGCAAATCCGATGACGCGCCGAGATCGGTCCACGCGTACTCCCCCACGTAGTAGACCTTCCCGTGGGCGGCCGCAACGGCTGCATCCGACCGGGCCCAACCCGTATCGACCGGGTAGAAGTGCCCACTGACCATGTCTACATCCGGGGCATCGACGGCAGCGTCGGCGACATGCATGCCGTCCGCGCCGCTTCCGTCGGCCACGAGCGCTCGCGCTCCGACGCTGTGCTTGATGAAGGCAGCGATCTGTTGGGTCCAGCCCGGACTCGCGGTCCACAGTTCGTTGCCCGTCTCCCAGGCCATGACGGTCGGATCGTTCTTCCACGCCAGCCCGGTGTACGGGTTCACATGGTCCAGCAGATGTGACACGTACTGCTGGAAGTCGGCCACCACGCGGGCATCGGTGTAGAAGTTCGACTCCGCAGCACGTTCCGCCTTGCTGTTGACCGCGGTCACGGACAGGTCGGCATCGTTCGGGTACCCCCGCCAGGCGGTGAAGGTACTGATACCGCCGTGGTAGTAACGCCATTGATCTGTCAACGGGATGATCATCTTGAGACCGAGCTGCCCGGCTCGGTAGAGGGCAAAGTCGGCCGACTCGAATGCGCTGTCGTCGAACACGCCCAAGGTGGGCTCGATGCAACCCGGACAACCGACCGAGATCCCCATGCTGTGCGAACGAACCACCGTCAGACCCACCGATACCGCGGCGGAGAGTCCGTTGTCGATCCGTGCATGGGTCGGATGCGTTGGCTGACCGGAACTGTCGCGCAGGTTGTCGTCAAGGCCGAGCCAGTACAGGTTGGCGCCGGAGAAGCGGAAGGGCTGTCCGTCCAGCTGGAGCCGGCTGCCGTTCCTCGTCACCCACGACGACGTCGCCGGCGTCGGTGTCGGGACGCTCGTGCTCGGGCTCGACGGGGGCGACGTCGCTGACGTCGTCGGCGCAGGCGAAGTAGTCGGCGTGGCAGTGGAAGTAGTCGGCGTGGCACTGGACGTCGTCGGCACGGCGCCGGACGTCGTAGGTGCGGCAGAGGTGGTCGGGTCCGGAACCGAACTGCTCGACGATGCAGGCGGCGGGGTCACCCCCGACGAGCCGCCGGCACCGGTCTGGACCTCGGCGCCGTCGATGCTGACAACGGTCCCGGTCGACCCCGCATTGTGCTGCCCGGTCACGGTGGCCATGATGGTGTGCCGTCCCGGCGTCAGGCCGGTCACCCGGAAGATCGGTTGCTGATCGGTTCGCGTTGACGCCTGGAGACCGCGCGGCTGCGCAGGTCCGCCATCGACGGAGAAGGTGGCCTGTCCGTGCCACGGTGCCGTGGCGCTAACAATCGTTGCCCCGGTGCCGGTGAAGGTGAGAGTTGCAGTGGCGCCGGAACTATCGCTGTAGTGATCGCCGCCCCCGAGCTTCGCGGAGCCCCGGCTGGTGGACCACGGACCCTGGTAGGAGAACTCGTCGTCATCGATGGCGACCGGCGAAGCCGGCTCGGTCGGCGCGGCGGGCAGAACCGGCACCGAGACAGTAGACGGCGCGGTGGGTGCCGACGGGGCAGGAGGAGTAGACAGCTTGGGTGTCCCCGGCGTGGTGCTGCCGACGACGAAACGGTCCAGCGCGACGACTGCGCCGTGATCGCCGCCGCCGGAGGCAACCACCTCGATGGTGTGTGACCCGCCGGCCAGCCCCGAGGTCCCGAACAGTTCGACATCGTCGCTGCGGTTGGCTGCATAGGCCGAGATCGTCGTAGCAGCGCCACCATCGATGCTGACGGTCAGATCCCCGTGCCATGGGGCACGCGCTCCTCTGACGCTGACCGATGTGGCCGTGAAGGTCAACTCGGCCGACGCGCCGCGCTCATCGGTGTAGTGGTCGCCGCCTCCGTACTTTCCCGCATCCTTGCCGGTGGTCCAGGTGCCGCGGTACCGCACCGTCGGATCGGAGTCGTCGACCGACACCTCTGCGGCAGCCTCCCGGGAGGCATCCGGCCCCACCGCGGCGGACCCGCCCGCGGTGGGCGAGACGAACACCGAGGAGGCGCCGGCCGGCCGGCCGAGAATCGTTGCGGCGAGCACCGCCAGCAGCGCAACTCCGGAGACGAGGATCCGCGATCGACGGCGCATGGCATGTCGCGGGGTCGAACGGACGGTTCTCACCACATTCGGCAACTTTCAAGAAGTGCGCGACCGCACGGGCCGAACGGGCGGATCAGCAGGCCGGTGGGCATTTCCGGTCAGTCTTCGGGACCACGCCTCTTCGCGCTGCAGGTCCCAGGATAGTGCCGACTTGCTGCTCCAACCGGGTTGTGATCGGCTGGACGACAGGTCGTCCCTGTTTGCCGACAAGGGTTTTCGGCGAGCGTGACCCGTTTGAACCGGCCAGTTACCGACACACCGTACGTTCGGCAACGCCGGTCGAATTGCTCTGGTTCGATCGGGTGCAAGTTGATGCCGAACCCTCGCTGCGAAGACCGATCCTGCGGCTCATCTCGACCGGTGTGACGATGCCCTCACCCGTCCACGCGTCGTGATGGAGATGGGTCATGTCGAAGGGGATGACAGACTCTCTCAGCGCGGTACCGGGGTACGCCCGGTTCTGGTTGGCATCGTCGGTGTCCGAGTTCGGCACGTACTTCACCTCGGTGGCGATCAGCGCGCTGGTGGTGATCGACCTGCACGGCACGGCAATCGACACGGGCGTGGTCAATGCCGCCCGGTGGTTGCGTACATGCTCTTCGGCCTGTTGGCGGGGGTATTCGTCGATCGGGTCCGGCGGCGGCCGGTCCTGATCGCCTCCGATTTCGTGCGGGGGACCCTGCTCGTCGTAGTGCCGGCCCTGGCCTTCGGCGGTCAACTCACGGTCCCCGTCCTGGCACTGTTCATGGCCGTCTTCGGACTGTTCAACCTGACGGGGGACGCCGCCTCCCAGTCGTTCCTGCCTCGGATCGTCCCGTCGCCGCTGTTGACGAGAGCGCACGCGGCGATCGACCAGAGTTCGGCGGTGGCCCAGACCGGCGGTCCGGCACTGGGTGGGGGTCTCGTGTCGCTCGTCGGAGCGCCATGGACGGTCCTGGTGGACGCGGTGTCGTACCTGGCGTCGGGGCTGGTCCTACTCACCATCCGCGTCGAGGAGCCGGCACCCGACCACACCCGTCGGGCGCCGATCCTGGCCGAGATCGGCGAGGGCCTTCGCTGGGTCTACCGGCACCGGATGCTCGGCCCGCTCGCCCTCACCGGCCACACCTGGTTCTTCTTCACCGGGATTGCCGGCGCCGTTCTCGCCCCGTAGGTCCTGAGCACCATCGGCCTCGGTCCGTTCGGCCTCGGTCCGTTCGGCCTCGGCGTGGCGCTGTCCTTGGCCGGGATCGGAGGCCTGGCCGGGAGTCTCGTGGCTGCCCGGCTGGGACGCCGGTTCGGGACCGGGTGGACCATCGTCGGCTGCGGAGCCGTCACACCCCTGGCCTACGTCCTGATGGCCTCCGCACACGGAGGCACTCTCGCCTGGCTGCTGCTCGGTGCCGGACAGTTCGTCCTCGGAGTGTGCATGGGTGCCGAGAACTCCAACGACATGGGTTATCGCCAGACCATCACGCCAGATCATCTGCAGGGAAGGATGAACGCCACCATTCGTTCCATCAATCGCGCGATGTTCGTGATCTCGGCCCCGTTGGGCGGCCTGCTCGCGGACGCGATCGGGTACCGGACGGCTCTCTGGATCGTGGCCGGCGGGATGGCTGCTGTCGGTCTCGCCCGCGCCCTCTCCCCCTTCCGGCGCGCCCGGATCGAGGACCATCTCCCGACTGCCTGACCAACGGCGCCGCGCTGCGCCAACCGATCGATCCCTCCGCATCTGTGGTTGCCGCAGCAGCAGCAGCCGCTTCGCCGGTCGACGTTTCGGAGGAGTCCCCCGATGGGAACTGCACCTTCATGACCGATCTCAGCATCTCGGACCCCGGGTCCACGGCCAATTTCACGCACGCAGCCAACGCCGAGCACGCAGCCAACGCCGAGCACGCAGCCACCGCCGAGCACGCAGCCACCGCGAAGGGAGCCCGGCGATGACGGACGTCGATCTGGTCATCGTCGGCGGCGGACACGCCGGCCACGCAGCCTTCGCCGCCTACCGAGAAGCAGGCGGCAAGGGTCCGGTCGTGCTCATCTCGGAAGATGAAGCCGCGCCCTACCGTCGGCCGCCGCTGTCGAAGGGCTACCTCCGCGGCGAATCCGGGGAGGACGAACTCTCGTTTGACAGCGTGGAGTTCTACACCGTCGGCGACGACGAACTGCTGCTCGATGATTCCGTGGTGTCGCTGGACGCCGGAACTCGCTCGATCCGCACCCGTGCCGGACGCGAGTTCACCTACCAGAACTGCATTCTGGCCACCGGCGGTGAACCGAATACGTTGCCCGTCACCGGAGGCGAGAAGGTGCCCGTCCTGCGATGGCTGGCGCAGGCCCGCGGCATCCGGGACCAGGCGCAGTCAGCGACTTCCGCGGTTGTCGTCGGGTCTGGCTTCGTCGGGTGTGAGGTGGCTGCTTCTCTTGCGGCCCGCGGTATCTCGGTGACCATGGTCTCCACCGAGGAACGCCCGCAGCTGAACAGGCTGGGCCCGGACGCTGCCGATCTGATTACGAAGTTCCTGACGGACGCGGGTGTGACCTTCCACGGCGAAACCGAGGTCGTGGACGTCAAGGACGGCAGCATCGTCGAACTATCCGACGGCACATCACTTCTCGCCGACCTGGTGGTCGCCGCAGTGGGCATCTCGCCGCGGGTCGAACTGGCCGAGCAGGCCGGCGCCGACATCCGGAACGGACGGGTCGTGGTCGACCAGCAGATGCGCACGTCGGTCGCCGGTCTGTTCGCGGTCGGCGACGTTGCGCTCGCCTTCAACACCACGGCCGGCCGTCATCTCGTGGTGGAGCACTGGGCGAACGCCGAACAGATGGGCAAGGTCGCCGCCACCACGGCGACGGGCGACACCGCGGAGTGGGGAGATGCGCCGGGGTTCTTCTCCCAGATCGGCAGCCACACCCTGAAATACAAGGCATGGGGTGACGGGTTCGACCAGTCGATCGCGGTCCGGCACGAAAACGGCGGAACGACCATCTGGTACGTCAAGGACGGTGTCACCGTCGGCGTTCTCACCGACGACGCCGACGACGACTTCACCCGCGGTGCGGATCTCGTCCTCGAGGGGGCGCCGTCCCCGGTCTGACCATCGGGATTCGTTTCGGTGTTCGATGGCCGGCGTCCGGTCCAGGTCGCGCACCCCAGGATTCGTCCGTTTCGCGGGGTGATCACCCGGATACTGTCCAGCCATGGCGGAATCAGTGGTGACATCAGTCGATACGGGCGCACGTCAGGTGACCAGGAGAGTGACCGTCAGGGCGCCGGCCGCCGACATCTTCGCGCTGGTGGCCGATCCGCACCGCCATCCGGAACTCGACGGCTCCGGAACCGTGCGCGACACCCCGGTGTCGGGGCCGGATCGTCTCAGTACCGGCGCGAAGTTCAGCGTCGGGATGAAGCAGTTCGGATTCCCCTACAAGATCACCTCCACCGTCACGGCCTTCGAGGAAGGCCGGCTCGTGGAGTGGCAGCACCCGATGGGGCATCGGTGGCGCTGGGAGCTCGCGGAAACCGTACCCGGAAGTACCGATGTGACCGAGACCTTCGACTACACCGGCTCGAAGGCACCGAAACTACTGGAGATCTTCCAGCAGCCCGTCGCCAACGCCCATGGCATCACCAAGACGCTCGAGGCGTTGGCGGCACGCTTCTCCTGACCGCGGATCGAGCCCGCACCGCCGCCCGTCGAGAGAGCCACCCGGCCTCAGCCGGATGACTCCTTCGAGATCGCGTCTTCGGCTTCGGCGATCTTCTCGTCGAACGCCTTCGGGTAGACCTCGACCAGAGCCGTGGGATCGTCCGCCTCGCCGGAGTCGTCGGCCGGGTCCCGCACCGCGGCCGATTGATCGACGATGTCGTGTTGACGGTGGTCCAGGCTCTTCTCGTCGGGCACGTCAGGCCTTCCAGTTCGTCTCGACCGACGCGATGACGGCCGACAGACGTTCCTTTCCACCCCTATCGACCGACGAAACCCGTTCCGGCCCGGGTAACCTCGAATGCCATGAGCTCGAGCGAGGAGGTCGCCCGCCTGGTGGCTGCCGCTGCGCCCCGTGCCGGTTCGACCGTCGTGGTGGCGATCGACGGCCCCAGTGGCGCCGGCAAGACGACCTTCGCCGAGCAACTGAGGGTGGCCCTCTGCGCGCTTGGAAGATCGTGTGTCGTGGTGCATCTGGACGATCTCTATCCGGGATGGGACGGCCTCGACGAGGTGGTGCCGCTGACGGTGGCGTGGATTCTGCAGCCGCTGGCATCGGGTCGTCCCCCGCGCTACCACCGGTACGACTGGAACGCCGGACGTTACGACGATTGGCATGACGTCGAGCTGCCCCTGCTCGGCGACCCGGTCCTGATCGTGGAGGGGGTCGGCGCCGGTTCCCGCGCGTGCCGGCCGTATCTCGCGTCCATCGTCTGGGTCCATGCGCCGGACGCCTTGCGGATGGAGCGCGGCCTCGACCGGGACGGCGAGGCCTACCGACCCCACTGGGAACGCTGGGCCGGACAGGAGAGCGCCCTGTTCAAGCGCGAGAACACCGCTGCACATGCAGATGTCACGATCGACGGAACGTGGCCGGGCAATGCCGGCACAGCGCCGCCCGGCGACACGTCTCCGATCTGATCACAAGGACTGCGGTCCGGTCTTCGGCCGGAGGCCGATCAGTTCAGCAGCCACTTCTGCGACGCATCAGCCGTGCAGTTCGAGATCTGGGCGAGCGTCCCGTTGACCTTGCCCAGTGCCGCCGGTGCCAGACACCGTCCGGAGGCCGGGTTCACCAGGACTCCCCCGGCCTGCAGCTTCCACTGCTGGGCCGCGGTTCCGTTGCACACGTACAGATCCACCGGTGTGCCGGCGGCCGTCCCGGCCGACTTCACGTCGAGGCACTTCCCGTAGGCCGTCACCGCTCCGCCTCTGGCGATCGTCCAGCTCTGCGCGCCGGTGCCGTTGCAATCGAAGAGCTGCACTGCGGTCCCGTTGGCGGTCACCCCACCCTTGACGTCCAGACACTTGCCGGACGCGCTACCGACCACCGTGCCGGTGCGCTGCGGGGAGGTCCAGGTCTGCGCCGCCGACGCGTTGCAGGTGGACAGTTGGAGCCGAACGCTGTTGGTGGTGGCCAGGCCCACCGGAGCCACGCAGAGACCGGACGCCGTGTTCCTGATCGTCGTGGTGGTGACACTCCAGCTCTGCGCGGCAGTTCCGTTGCAGGCGTACAGCTGCACGAGGGTGCCGACCGTGCCGCCGTTGTTGACAGCGTCAAGGCACAGCTTCAGCGCCCGGACCGAGCCGTCGGCACCGTACGTCCAGATCTGCCCGCCGGTGGCGTTGCAGTCGTAGATCTGAACGGGTGTGCCGGATGTGGCAGTCCCTCCACGAACATCCATGCATCGACTGGCGGCACTGGAGACGAAGTTGCCCGCCACTGCGCCGACACCCTGTACCGCCTCGGCTTTCGGGCCCTGTCCGTCGTCACTGCCGAAGAGGTACTGCCCGATGGCCTGTCCGGCCGCCGTCGGCCGGAACGTGACGTCCTGGCTCACATCCGCCCCGCCTTCGATGCCCTGCCCCTCGGGCAGTGGATTCGGCGTCTCGTACGGTGCGGTGGGAGGTGCTGCCTTGGTGACGGTCAGGTTGATGTTGCCGGTGTTGCTCAGGATGAACGTCTTGGTGCTGGAGGTACCGATCAACACCGGGCCGTAGACCAACGGGTTGGGGGCCAGATCCAAGTTCGAAGATCCGGACACCGCACTTCCAGTCAACGCAACCGTCACCGCTCCGGTCGACCCGGTCACCGTGAACGAACTGGAATCAGCTCTGGCTACTGTCGGTGCATAGCTGACCGAAGCGGCCACCGATGCACCCGGCTGGATCACCGTTCCGTTGGCCGGCAGGGTCACCGTGAACGGCGCGGCAGAGAGGGTGGTGCCGGTGATGGTCGCCGCCGATGTCCCGGTGTTCTCGATATTGACGGAAAGTAGTTTCCTGCTGCCTGTCGCGATCGTCCCGAAACCGACGGCGGCCGGGTTTGCGCTCAGACCGTTCTGCGTTCCGACCCCGGCCAGGTCGAAGCCGACATCGCCAGCGGTAGTCGTGACGGTGACCGTCCCGCTGGTCCCGCCCGTCGTCGTGGGGGTGAAGATTACCGGGATCGCAATCGTGGCACCGGCGGCCAGCGTCTGGGCGCCACCGGTCAGGGTCGCCCCGAACGGAGCCGCGGTGCTCACGCCGTTGACGGTGAGCGCTTTGGTCGCCGTCAGGGTGAGCGTCGCCTTGGCCGTCGTACCCACGGCCACCGATCCGAAGTTGACCGGCGCACCGGTCAACGGCGAGGTCGCCGGGCGGCCGAATCCGATCACGTGGCCGTCACGGGTGCCGACATAAGCCCGACCGCTGTCGGTCGTCGGGGAGGCGAACTTGGACGCGACGCCGATCGGCGCCGAATAACGGAGCTTCATGACCCCGTTCTGCGGAACCGCGTCGTAGGCCCGCAGCTGTGCGTTGCCGCCGGACGGGCCCTGGCTCCACTCGACCCAGACCAGCGCCGAACCGGGTGTGGTCCCGGAGGAGGAGACGACGGGAGATCCCGAGGTGTATCCGAAGTTGTCGGGGCTGTTGCCCGCCGACACGAGAACCGGTACGCCGGAGGCATTCTGGGTGATGGTGAAGGCTCGCAGATAGCTGCCGTTCTCGACGGTGTAGACATAGCCGCCGCTGCCCCCCCAGAACGCCGGGTGGCCCCAGACGCCGTGGAACGGACCGCTCTGGCTGACCACCGCGTCGGTCCCGCCGGGCCCCTGCGCGGTGCCACCGAGGTTGTCCCGGTCGAGGAGGAAGAGTCGTCCGTCCTTGCCGATCTGGACCAGCAGATGCGGATGGGCCGCCGTACCGAACCCGTCTGGGATCGCCAGCGGCGCCCCCGAACCGAAATCGGTGTCATTGGTGTTGAGGCCGGTGTTGTTGGCGGGCGAGAAGTAGTCGGCCGCGGTGAGCGATCCGTCCGTGCCGACCTGGAGCCGGACGACGGATTCTCCGAGCTTGGTGCCGCCCGCACCGGGACCGGGGGCCGGTGACGACCCGTTACCGGTGGCGAACAGGATGCGGCCGGCACCGTCGGAGATCAGGCCACCGCCGGACTGCCAGATGCCGGACTCGCCGGTGGCGCTGCCCGCGACGGTCGACCAGAGCGTCGAGACGGAGGCGGTGCTGGTCTTCACGCCGATCACGTAACCCACGTAGGGGCCGTAGTCGCAGTGGCTGGCGAACCCGGCGTAGACCACGCCGTTCAGCAGTAGCAGACCAGGGCGCTGCATTGCGGTCTTCGGGTTGAACGGCTTGCCGGGGCTGTTGGTCGGAGTGCCCTGGATGGTCACCGGCCAACCCGCGCGCTCGGCTCCGGTCGCCGCGTTCAGCGCGTGCATGTACCAGTGGGGGTTGTTGACGTCGGCACCGTCGTTGACCTTGGAGGTCAGATAGATGGTCTGCGTCGACGGGTCGTACACCGGGGTGGACGTCACGCCGATGTTGGGCACGAGGTCCCCACATCCGATGGCGGAAGCCGGCCAGGCGGGTCCGAGGTCCCTGGTCCAGCTGATGGCGCCGGTGACCTTGTTCATGCCGTAGACCTTGTTGTTCTCGGTCGCCGCGACCAGGGTGTTGCCGACGACCAAGGGCGCGGCGTAGACCTGCCCGTCGACAACGGTCGAGAACAGTTGACCGAAGTCGGTGGCCGACACGTTGGCCGGCGACAGCGCGGCCTCGTTCGGGTCCCAGGCCGTCCGGAGATTGTCGTAACCGATCTGCCCGTTGTCGGCGCTCGCCGCTGGTGTCCACACGGCGAGCGCAGCGGCGACCAGGAGGACGGGAAGCACGAGACGCTGGAACTTCCGCGTTCTCCTGGCGTGCAACGAGACCATCGAAATCCTCAAACCTTCTGTTGATCAACCGGACCGCAGGACGTCGGCGCCTCTGCCGAAGGTGCCGACACCCGTCAGACCAGGGCATCGTCCAAGGCGACATGGTGCGCCAGCCGCGTTACGCCCGAGTTTCGTCGTCACGCAGCGCAGCAGAATCAACGCACCAGATCAGCTTAATATGAGAAGTGAGTGTGAAAATTCACTACCACCCGGTGTTTCTTGCACGGTCGGTCACCACTCGTTCGGCCCATCGGGGGCGGTACCGGGATTCGAACTGGGCTACTTCAGGACCACCTGATCGATTCGGCGTTGTCGTTCATCGTGGGACCTACGTTGATGCTGGCCGTCAGGAACCCGCCGACGGGAAAGATCAACCCGGTGAATGTCAGGCCGGCGAAGACCTGGGTCTGGCAGTTCCCGTACGACTGGAACGAGGAGACCCGGTTGGACCACCCAATGGATCCGAGATTCTGGTTCTGCCAGTTGATGTCGCCCTTGCTCGGCGTGCAGTCGGCGCCGGCGTAGAACTCGTAGGAGCCACGCTTCGAGTCGTATCCGGCGTTGTCCCAGATGGTCGCGATGTGAAAAACCGCGTTCGTCCCCCGTACCGCCCCGTTCTCCTCGACCGACGTCCGGGACGGAATGACGGCGCTGCGGGCTCGGACCAGATCGGCCGGGCTGTCCACGCAGCGGTGGACGCCCGTTGGCAGGAACATGACGCAGAAGATGCCGGGACCGCCGCCCAACAGATCGGTCCTCGGCCCCGCGTGCGCGATGGAGAAGGGGGCCAGCAGTGCCGCCAGGACCACGCCGACAACGGCGACGCCTCTGCTGAACAAGGTTCCTCCCCGGACCACTCGGAGCGCGATCACCGACTCGCCTGCCTCGACTCTCGCCGCTAGAGAATAGCGTTGGCCAGACCGATCGACGCGCACGTCCTCGGCGGACCCGGGAAGATCGCCACCTCGCCGTTGCTCAGGACACAGGCCACCAGGGGCGGGACCGGATGGTCCGCCGGCCCGGACGCGGAGACGGGGAAGGTCGCGGTGGCCGTGCTGAAACGGCCGATGGCCCACTGACTCGAGCAGATGGCCGTCGCCTGCTCCGCGGCGTCGGCGATCGCATCCGGATCATCGGGACTGACCGCGACCCCGAAGTCGTTGTGGTTGTCGGCGCGGCCGAGGTCGGCGGTCGTGTAGCAGTGGGCGGTCCCGCGGTCGGTGACCGGTGCGTCGAAGACGCCGAGACTGGCCGCCGCCCCGAACCCGAGGGCCCCGGCCACCACCCCGGCCGCGATCCCCAGCGTCAACCTGCGCCGGGGCCGTGCGAGCTGCACGGTCCGTGGCGGCCGGGTGGTCGTCGTGGACTGCGCGGTTGCTGTCGGTTGGGTCAGCAGGACGAACGCGGCCAGGTGGCGTTGCCGTACTGCGGAGCTCAACTCCAGCTCGGGCAGCGCGGCGGCGACCTTGTCGAAGTCCTCGCTCATTCGGACACTCTCCCGGTGGGCAGGGTGGCCGCGGCATCGAGCCGGACCCGGTACTCCCGACGCGCCTTGGCCAGCGCCCGGGAGAGACGAGACCGCACCGAACTCGCGGGCTCACCCGACGCGGTTGCCACCTGGGTAGGCGTGAGTCCTTCGATCACGCACAGCTGCACGACGTCGCGGTCCCGCCTGGAAAGGGTTCCAAGGACCGAGGCGATCAGGGCCAGGGTGTGGTCATCGTCGATCCGCTCGACGATCATCCCGGCGTGGTCCGGGCCGGGTTCCTGCGCCGGGATCCGGGACCGGAGCGCGCGGGACCGCACCGCTGACAACCGATGACGATGCATCAGGTGGTTGGCCGTGACCAGCAACCACGGCAGCCCGCCGACCTGATCGACGAGCCGGATCTCGGTGCGCTTGCGCCAGGCGAGGGCGAAGACCTCCGCCGTCAGATCCTCGGCGTCCTGGCGGGACAGGATCCGGCGGTAGCAATGGTTGAAGATCCGCCCCGCGTGGAGGTCGTACACCCGGGCGAAGGCGTCGGCATCTCCCGATTGCACGAGGGCCCACAACCGGTCCGGACCTTCCACAGCATCCATGCGGTTCGGTCCCTCCCTCGGACGGTCCGGGAATGTCGTCAGGCCGGGTCCGTCAGCCTCGGCCGCCCGAGCAACATCCTCTCAAACGGGTTGTCCCGGACAGACCACGGACCGACGGATGACGTGACTCAGATCACTCCGTCATATTGCAGCGCCGGAAGAACTGAGAGGACTGACGGGCTAGCTGCTCCGTGGTGATCGACGGGAGGCCGAACCCCCGACCTGGTTTCGCTGCTCCCACCCCGACCCGGCGGACAGCCGCAGTACGCACCAGGGCCGCACAGGCGGACACTCCAGGAGGGGAGAGCGTCCGCCTGTGCGGCCCATCCTCCCGGTCCGCGGGGAGAGCCACTCCCTGGATGCCGGGTTCTCTGTCGTCGATGATGGGGACATGGAACGCACCGAACTGGCCGACTTCCTCCGTCGCCGACGTGAGGCGCTGACACCGGAAGACGTCGGTCTCCCCACCGGACCCCGCCGGCGGACCTTGGGTCTGCGACGAGAGGAAGTCGCAGCGCTGTCAGGGATGTCGACCGATACCTACCTCCGTCTGGAACAACAACGCGGCTCCCGCCCCTCCGAGCAGATGTTGGCGGCCTTGGCGCGCGGGCTGCGGCTGACCCTGGACGAACGGGATCACCTGTTCCGGATGGCTGGCCACACCGCGCCCGCGCGGGTGATCCGGTCCGGGCACGTGAGCCCGGCACTGATGCGGGTACTCGACCGTCTGCACGACACCCCCGCGATGGTGATCAGCGAGCTGAACGAGACCCTCGTCCAGAACCCAATGGCGGTGGCGCTCCTGGGCGAGCAGACGCACTTCACCGGGCTGGCAGGAGTCGCCGTCTACCGGTGGTTCACCGACCCGGCCGAACGCCTCAAGTACCCGGAACGCGATCACGGATACCAGAGCCGACTGCAGGTCGCCCAGATGCGCGCGGCGATCGGTCGAGCCGGTTCGCCGCCGATCGGAGGCAGGGTCGCCGAGGCTCTGCTCAAGTCCAGCAGCGAATTCGCCGAGATCTGGGCCCGGCACGAAGTGTCGGTGAAAGCGGCCCAGCACAAGACGCTGGTGCATCCGGAACTGGGCGAGATCGAACTGGACTGCCAGCTGCTGATCAACGAGAACGACGCCCAGATGTTGCTGATCTTCACCGCAATCCCGGGCAGTGTGGACGCTGAAAAGCTCGATCTTCTGTCGGTGATCGGCACCCAACGTCTGACGGTCGGCGAGCACGAGACCGATCCGGGCCGGCGCTGATCCCGGGTTCCGGTGATCCCTGGAGTGCCACTCCCTGGAGGAACCCTCCTCTCCCGCTTCCGAGAAACCTCGGCACAGTGGTCGGTGTGGGGCCGAACGGCCCCGGCAACGAAGAGGAGCAACAAATGAGGATGACGGGCAACACGATCCTGATCACCGGCGGTACCTCCGGCATCGGACTTGGACTGGCGCAGCGGTTCCATGCCGCCGGCAACAAGGTGATCGTCGCAGGACGACGGGAAGATCTGCTGGCGAAGATCGTCGCCGAGAACGACGGGATCGACTCCGAGGTCCTCGATGTGGCCGACCCGGACTCGATCACCGCTGTCCATCGGCGGGTCACCAGCCGGTACCCGGAACTGAACGTGTTGATCAACATGGCCGGGGTGATGCAGACGGAGAATCTCCTGGATCCGTCGTTCCTGGCCATCGCCGAGACGACCGTCACCACCAACCTGCTGGGCCCCATCCGCATGATCAGTGCCTTCATGCCGCTCCTGACCGGGAAAGACCACGCGGTGATCATGAACGTGTCGTCGGGACTGGCATTCGTCCCGCTTCCCGTCACGCCGACCTACAACGCGACCAAATCGGCGATCCATTCGTTCACCGAGAGCCTGCGGGTCCAGTTGGCCGAAAAGCCCGTGCAGATCATGGAACTCATCCCTCCGGCCGTGCAGACCACTCTGCTCGGTCAGGAGAACGACCCCAATTCCATGCCGCTGGACGAGTACCTGTCCGAAGTGATGACCATTCTCGCCGACGACCCCGACGCCACCCAGATCTGTGTAGAGCGGGTCAAGACATTGCGTTTCGCGGAGGCCGACGGCAACTACGACACGATGCTGAAAATGCTCAGCGGGCACTGATCGGAGTGCATGGAACCCGGACGCCTGCCGGTGGCAGGCGTCCGGGTTCCGCATCAGGAACGAGATCCGTTCAGAGCACCACGATTCCGGTCGGAGCGGTGCCGGACGGCAGCGGCGTCGGCGAACCCGGCAGTTCGGTGACCTCTCCCCCATTGACGGCGAACGAACTGACGACGAGTCCCCGACCACCGGTCACGAACAGGAAACTGCCGTCCGGTGACAGCCGGGCGTCAACGGCGCCCGTTCCATTGACGAACGGCGTGGTCCCCAGCAGGCTCAGCGAACCATCACGGGCGATCGCATAGCGGGACAGGTTGGCGGACGCGGTGTTCACGGCGAAGAGGTACCTGCCGTCGTGGCTGATCTCGACCCAGCAGGGAGCGGTCTGGAAGTCCGGGACCGGTGAGTCGCCGATGGAGCTCAGCAGGCCGCGACGGCTCACCTGGAAAGCCGAGACCGTTCCCAGACCAGCGCCCGCGTGGGCGTTGCTCACGTAGAGCTGAGACGGATCGGTCGGACGGAACTCGGCTCCGATCGGCCCCAGGCTCTGGGCCGGGAAGGGGCGAACCCTGCGCGGGGACGAGGCGGCCGTCGGGGCGGACGGTGAAGCTGTCGATCAGCGAGGGGTTGTCGCGGGTCCCGACCAGTCGGTCGCCGGTGGAGTTGAACAGTACGTCGCCGACGCCGGACCCCTCGGGGACGGGGACCGTGGTGTACGGCAGCGGGATCAGGCGGCCGGCCGGCGTGAGGAAGAATCCGGCATAGTTGCTGCCACCGTCGCCGACATTCGCCACGTACACAAGACCGAAACGATTGATGGCGATGCTGACCGGTTTCACGCCCCTCGAGGAGACCGGTTCTCCGACCGCTACCGGAGTTCCGTTCGCAGTGAGACGCAGCACCGAGATCTGATTGCTGCCGGCGTCGACCGCCAGTAGGAACCGTCCGTTCGGGCTGACCTGGATGGCGCCCTGCGAGCCGAGGCCGGCCCCGAGACCGGCACCACCGGTGGGGACCGGGGAGCCCGGCGTTGGACTCAGCGATCCGTCCGCATGCCGATCGAAGACCGCGATGGTGTTGGTACCGACGGCATTGTCGTTGACGTACGCGTGCCCGACGACCGAGGACGAGGAGTGCGGGGTCGACGCCGCAGCGGTCCCTCCGAGCACACTCAGTCCGGCAGCGACGACGGCGGCGTAGGCAAGTCCCAGGCGTATGCGCATGGTGTCTCCAGGATGTCCGGGGCGGATCGTGAAGTGGTCCAGGTGGCCCCGTCGGAAGTGAACGCCGCGCTGTGCGTCAATTCCAGAGAAATGGTCAGGTCGTCATTGTTCCGTCATCGGTCCTTACCAATCGCGATGATTTTGAGAACGGTCTGCTACGCCTCGTCTGCAGTCCGATCCGCAGGCTACCCAACTCGACCTCTGCTGGAGAGGGTTGGTGTCCGGACGGCGGCAAGCCGTTGGGCCAGAGCACTGTCGGTCATCCCGGAGACGCCATGGACGGCGAGGCAGGCGCGATCGGCAACCATTGCCGCCTGCGCATCCGGGGATGGCGTGGCGGGGTCCAGGCCGTGCGTCTTCGGGTCGTAGTAGCTGCGCTGTGCGATCTCTGCTGGACCCGGGCCGAAGAAGTCCACCGCGGGATGCCCGGGTTGACTGTTGTCAACTGCTTGACGTAACGTCGGGGACGTCAAGTTCTTGACGAAGTCGAGAGGTCATCGATCCACGAGGAGATGCACCGTGACCAGCACCGTGACCGGCCCCAGCTTCCTGGCCCTTCAAGTCCGAGATGTCGAGGCCGCAGCGACGTTCTACGAATCCCGCCTCGGACTGTCCCGCGCACCCCAGTCGCCGCCCGGGGCGGTCGTCTTCGCGACGTCGCCGGTGTCGTTCGCCGTCCGGAATCCGCTGCCGGGAACGGATCTGGAGAGCGGCCCGACTGGGCTCGGGATTGCTCTGTGGATGGCCTCTGGCGATGCACAGGCACTGCACGACGAGTTGGCGGCCACCGGCGTCACGATCCTGACGGCACCGTTCCAGGGACCGTTCGGACTGACTTTCGTATTCCGTGATCTCGATGGCTACGCCATCACCATCCACCAGGCGGCTTAGACCTGCGGTGCGGACCGCTCGCTACTGCAGCCCGTCCCAGGACCACCGAGGAATGGAAAGGCCTTCGGGGACCTCGGCGGCGGACCGGTGAAATCGAGACATCGTGGTGGTTGTGACCCAGGCGAAGTAGTCATGGAGGACACGCGCGAGTTCTTCGTCGCCGGCCAGACCCACGTCTTCGAGGGCACGGTCGAAACAATCGATGGCCCGGCGGTCCATCACCTCGTGCCGACCATTTCCGCTGTGGAGTCGCACCACGTCCGTTTCGTCCACGTCGAACACAGAGAAGGCCGGCGGACCACCGAGTGCCTCGCTCCAATACGCGGCCAATCGATCGCTGTGATCGGCACGAAATCCATGACTGAATGCATGGCTCACGATCTCGTCGACCATCACCCGGCGATGCCAGGCCGCCGCCAGCAACCGGAGTCCGTGATAGGCACCCGCTGCCTCGTAGACCGTCCGCATCCGCTGATCCTTACACACGCAGGCGCTCGGAACATCCGGCGCTTCGAATTCATGCGACGTTCATCAATCGGGCATTCGAGTGTAAGGCTTGCAGTATCAACACTTTGCGCCTTCGCAGAGCGCAAGCTGACACCATGTTCACCCCCGATCGCGCCGCTGCCGCAATAGCCATCCACAACAAGAGGCGTAACAAGCATTTCGCATCCCTGGACGACGTGGCCGGAGATCTGGGAATGGGCACGAGACCGAGGATCGGGGCGCTGGCCTGGGCCGACGGGATCATCGAGGCGGTCGGCGCCCGAGCCGCCGCCGCAACGTCCCCGGTCAGCCGAATTTCCTGAGATTCGGTCTGCATCCGACGATCCAATGGACCAAGGCGTGTCAAACGGCTTTCGTGAAGATTTCGTCGAAAAAATTCTGCATGGCAGTCCAGGAGCGTCGTTCGGCCAGGGGCTGATAATTGGCGCCCTGTTCCGGAGCTGCTACCTCCGGCAGTGTGAAGGCATGCATCGCGCCGGCGTAGGACACCACCTGCCAGTCGACGTCAGGAGCGGCCCGCAGCGAGTTCTCGAAGGCCAACACGGCCTCGTCCGGCACCACCGGGTCGGCGGCCCCGGTGAGCACCAGGATTCCTGCCTTGATTCCAGCCGCGTCCTCGACGGACACCGGGGAGAGTCCCCCGTGGAAGCTGACCACGCCGGCGATGTCCGCTCCGGTGGCCGCAAGCGCCAGAGCCACCGATCCGCCGAAGCAGTAGCCGATCGCGGCCACTCTGTCCTGGTCCAGTTGTGGCTGCGCCCGCAACTCGTCGAGGCCGGCGAGGACGCGGCTCCGCATCAGGGAAGGATTCCCGTAGAACGAGCCGGCCACGGCCGGAGCCTCTGCCGGACCAGGACGCACGCCCTTGCCGTAGATGTCGGGTGCGAAGGCGACAAATCCCATCCTGGCCAGCATCTGGCATCGCACCCGGACGTACTCCCCGACCCCGAGCCAATCGTGGATCACCAGAACACCTGGGCGAGCGCCCTCCAGAGCACTGTCGACCGCGAGGTAACCGACCAGGGTCGTACCTTCTGACTCGTACGTCACCTCCGTGGTGACGACCATCGACGTCCCGATGGGCACGGTGGCCAGTAGGGCGGTGTGGGCCGGCGACAGGGTGGTGGTCATCAGATCTCCTTGATCAGGGGTCGAATTCGAGCGGAAGCCTCGGGAGTCTCCATGATGCTCCCAGGGCGGGCGCGCGGTGTCCCCGGGAAGCCGGTGACCGCCCTCTTACGCGTCCGCGGGGGCCAGCACGATGTCGAACCGAACCCGCGACCAGGTCCCGTCCACCGCTCGGCCGTCCGGCGTCGGCGTCCCCGGTTCCTGACCGCGGAAGTCCTTGACGAGCGACTCCTTGACGCCGAAAACACTGTCGCGGTCCAGCAATTCGTCACCACGCACGAAGATGTGGGTGACCAGGGTGCGCAGACCTGTTGCGGTGACCATGAAGTGGAGGTGCGAGGCGCGGAGCGGTGACCGTCCGGTTGCGGCGAGCATCGCTCCGACCGGTCCGTCGGCTGGAATCGGGTAGGGGGTCGGCGTGATGGCCCAGAAACGGAACTCGCCCTGCGCATCGGAGAACAAGTGGGCCCTTCCAGCAGTCCTGGTGTCCTCGTACTGGACGTCGTAGAACCCGTCCTCGTCGGCCTCCCACACCTCGATCCTGGCCCCCGGCACCGGGTTACCGACGACGTCGCGCACGACCCCCTCCACCCAGCATGGTTCACCGGGCGCATCGCCGGCCAGGTCGCCACCGTTCTCGATGAGCGGGGCTCCCTCCACGAAGAACGGACCGAAGACGGTGGCCTCGGTGGCGTCGCCCACCGCGACGTTGTTGATCGCGATCGTCTGCATCGAGGCGCCGAGAACGTCGGAGAGCAGGACGAACTCCTGGCGGCGAGCATCGGTGATGTGCCCTGCCGCAGCGAGGAACTCGATGCCGGACTCCCACTCGGCGCCGGTCAGGCGGACCTCCCGCAGGAACGCGTGCAGATGCCGGGTCAATGCGGTGGTGATCTGGCGGAGCCGAGGATCCGGAGCATTGGCGAACGAGGCGACCACCCTTTCCACCAGTTCGTCCTCCCGTGCCCGCTGCTCGACCGAGATCTCCGAATCGCCCGCCTGGCCCGCTGGATCGTCTGACGTGATCATCAGATCGCCACCCGACCGAGAATGGCCGCCATCGCCGCGCGGAGCGCATCTACCGGGTTTTGCGGCAGCTGCGCAGCCCGCCAGCCGATGTGCTTGTCCGGGCGGACCAGGACGGCGCCGTCCTCCCGTACCTCACGAAGGCGAGCCCAGTCGAAGTAGAGATCGGTGACCGGCCGCCCAGGGCCGATGACGACGGCCACCAGCGGCACCCCGAGATCAGCGGCCACCTGCTCCGCCGCCTGCACCCACTTCTCACCGGTGATGCCGGTGAGGAGGGTGAACCTGCTGATCGGGGCCAGGTCGTGGGTGGAGAGCTTGCGGGTGTGGTCCCCCACCCAGGCATGCGGGAGACGTGACCCCGGCACCGTGGACGGCTGGTAGTACAGCTCCGGATCTCGTTTGGGCACTGGCCTCTCGGAACCGTCGGACACGACCGCGGCGGATTCGTAGAACTGACCGAGTTCCACGCCGTGGGCATTGAACTCGTAGTTCTTGATCTCCATGGCTTCCGCGATGGCGAGACGCTTGGCCGCCCCGGCCGGGGTGTTGGCCTTCCGCTCCTCGATCCGCTGGATCATCTCCGTTTCGTCGACGGCCGTGCTCACCCCCAAAGCGTCGAAGAGCTGACCGAACTCCCGACCGGACTGGTTGGCGCGCAACACGATCTGCTTGGCGACCGGGGCCCGCTCGTCCGAATAGGTGTCGAGCACCGACGGATCGGCCCAACCCTTCAGGACCGCCGCCAGTTTCCAGCACAGGTTGTAGGAGTCCTGGATCGAGGTGTTGGAGCCGAGACCGTTGCTCGGCGGATGCCGGTGGATTGCGTCACCGGCGCAGAACACCCGGCCGGACTGCAGATGCGTCGCATACATCTCGTTGTTGCCCCAGAGCGAGCTGCCGGTGATCTCCACCTCGAGGTCGGGCATGCCCAGCAGCGTCCGGACGATACGGGTCGCTTCGGTGATGTCGACAACCGGTGCCGGGCCGTTGATGTCGTAGCCCCAGACGATCAGCCACTCGTTCCACGGGCGGACCATCCTGACCAGGCCGGCACCGATGCCGCCGACGTTGGAACCAGGTTGGATCACCCAGTACAGCACTGACGGCCGATGCCTGACGTAGCGGGAGATGTCGGCCTTGAAGGTGATGTTCATCGAACCGGCGATGTCCATCCGGCCTTCCATCGGGAGGTCGAGTTCGGCGGCGACGACCGAGCGGGCACCGTCGGCACCGATCAGGTACTTGGCGCGGATCGAATACACCGCACCGGTCAGCCGGTCCCGCACCTGCACGTCGACCCCGTCGGCATCCTGCCGGTGCGAGAGGTACTCGGTGGAGAACCGGATCTGCGAACCCCGCATGGCCGCGTTGCGCACCAGAATCGGCTCGAGGTAGGACTGCGGGATGTCGACCGTCAGCGACGGTGATGCGAGTTGGTAGTCGGCCTTGCGGGCGGGATGCGTTCCCCAGGTCAGGATCCGGCCGATCTCCTCGCCCGCGATCGAGGTGCAGAACACGGTGTCCCCGACGAGTTCGTTCGGTGTGGCGTCTGCCAGCACCTGCGGCTCGATGCCGACGTCGCGGAAGATCTCCATGGTCCGCTGGTTCGTGATGTGTGCCCGCGGAGTGTTGGCCGTCCAGCGATACTTGGTGATCACGATGTTTCCGATGCCCAGGGTGGAGAGGAACAGGGCGGCGGAGGAACCCGCCGGCCCCGACCCGACGATCAGGACGGCGGTCTGGATCGCGGTGTCGGTCGGCAGGACGGTTTCGGCCAAGCCATCGTCGAAAGCGGGCAACGGTGCACCTCTCCACGGGCCCGTCATCTTCGGCGATCGGGCGATCACATGAGTATCGACCTTTCGTCCGACCCACCCCCGTCCCTGGGCACCTTGGGCGGGCGAACAGGGTTGCCTACGACTCCGAGATCGATTTCGGGTGAGGCGTCAACTGCACCGCGGTGATCGCCCTGAATCTCGGGATCAGCGACGGGGTCCTGCTGGACCGCGTCACCATCGCCGTGGTTACGCCTTCGTCGGTTTCGACGAGAGCGAACTGTCTGCGGGCCTCGGGGTCTCGGCGGTGGTCCGCGATGCCCAGGAAGTCGGTCGGCAGGCCGCGATGCTGGCACTGGGTCGAAGTCTCGACCGCGACCGGCCCAGCCGCACCGTCGACGTCGCCGTGCGCTTTCTCCGACGCGGCTCGGGCGAGATCCCTGCCTAGGAGACTCCTGAATAACTGTGTCGGTCCGCCCACCTGATTCGCGGGTTTGGGACGATGGGTGGATGCAGGGTCGAGCGGGTGATCAGCGGGA
>NZ_JBEPNO010000044.1:0-19014 GCF_040546275.1 Nakamurella sp. UYEF19
AATATCGGGCACCATGCGCACCCAGAAAGGAGCCCAACACTTCGCCGATCTGCGCTCCTACCTACAAACATGCGCCAAAAACGGCATCACAGCCCCCGCCGCCCTCACCCAGCTGACCAGCAGAAACCCCTGGCTACCCGGCTACCCCTGACCAGTTACCTCCTTTCCATCATTGCTCGCAGGACCCGCACCATCTGGCAGTGCTGACACGTCCCGGCTTTGTCAGGGCTACTCCCACCCATGCCCGGCACCTCCCGGGACAGGCTGCCCTCAGCTACACCGCCCTGCTACGACAAGGTCGGCGGTGGTGGTCTTTCACCCCCACTCGAACAACAGCGCCCCGCGGCGCCACCATGAGATAGTTGCATCCGCGGGATGCTTTTTCAGACTGGACCAATCGAACCGTAGAGAAGTCCGATCCTCCTGCCTTGAGGGGGCCTTCCCGCACCCCGACTCGCCGAGAACCTGGTCAGACGGCGCATCCGGATTTAGGGATAGCTGAAATCACGTCAGCTCAGGGCAGCAGATCGCCAGCGTTCCGCCGTTTCCGCCGTTGCCAGGATTCCTTCTAATTTAATTCTGCTCTCGTGTCGACCACCGCTGTCATGCAAGTGAATTGTCAAACGGCCGGATACTGATCGCCAACGAAGATCAATGCTCGAGATCCACTCCTTAGCGACGACTACAGATTCCTTTGTATCTCCGGGGCCGTATCCATATGCCACTACGTCCTCGTCGGTAACAACGAGGATACCGAGGCGAATTCCTGGTTTGCAGGATCCAGGAAGAACTGCTCGCACAGGCCCCCGGGACAAGGATCGTTCTTCGTATTCGCGGGCGAGCGTGAATTCAGTTGGTCCGATGAAACGCCACTTCGACAGGCGGCGCAGCTCGGCGATCATGTCAACCGTCAGACCGGTAAAGAATTCAGTCGGCCATCGCGTCAACGGGTCGTCATCATCCATCAATTCCAGCCGCGGATCAGTGCCGTCCATAATGGTCCCTCTTGCCGAACGAGGCTGCTGCCTTCGATACCCAGCCGCTTTGGTATCCAATCTTAATGCGGTTGATGACCGCCCGTTCGGCTCTAAAAATGCGTTTCGCCCTATAACTTCCGTAGGCTGCGCGCGCAGCAAGGGTAGTCCGAGCGACTACCACTCCGGCTCCTACTCCCGGGATGAACGATGCCACCGTCAGGACAACGTTGATAGCAGTCTTGTGTCGGTTGTAGAAGTTCTTGGTGGACCGCCAGGCCTTCTTCGCCCATCCCCAGCCCCATTTGCCGTTGAGGTCGTATTGGTCGATGGGGTCTACAGGGTAGATGTAAGCGTTGGGGTTTCCGCCATAGACGGGGTCGACGGACAGGAATCGGCCGGTGGTGGGGTTGTAAAGGCGGACGCCCATGAGAGTGAGGCCGCCGAAGGTGGCGGTGGAGCGTTGTTTGCCGCCGACCCAGGAGTAGAGGTCGGGGGTGGCCGCGGGGTTGCGGGGGATGCCGTATTCGGTGGCTTCGAAGTAGTTACCGACACCGGTGGCGGTGGTGGTGTTGTCGGCGGTGGCGATGATGTCGCCGTGCAGGTTGCTCAGTTGCAGGGTGACGACACCGGTGTCGGTGTCGGTGGCGGCGAGGTTGCCGTCGGGGCCGGTGATGTTGCGGGTCCAAATGGCGCCGGTGGCCGTCCAGGACGGTGAGTCGCTGTCGGAGTCGTAGTGGTTGGTGTTGGTCACGCTGCCGGTGGTAGTGGTGTTGATGCGGTCCTGGCGGGGGTCCAGGGTATAGGTGCGGGTCTGGCCGCCTTGGGTTTGGGTGGCGACCAGGTCGTTGCTGTGGTAGCCGACGGTGAGGTTGCCGGTGATGGCGGCGGAGGTTCCGATGCCTTTGGCGTCGACGGTGGGGACGGTGGTGGTGCGGCCCAACGTGTCGTAGCTGTAGCCGGTGTTGGTGAGCCGGTCGGCCTGGTCGTAGGTCGAGGTGAGTGTGGTCGCGGTGGTGGAGATGCTGCAGTTGCCGGCGGGGTTGCCGCCGCCGTCGGGGTAGCTGGCCAGGGCGGTGCGGTTGGAGTTGGCGTCGAAGGTGTAGGTCCGGGTGACACAGGTGGAGGTGGTCGCTGCGCTGGTTGCTTTGGCGTTGTCGGTGACCTTGGTGAGGCGTCCGGCCGCGTCGAAGGTGTAGGTCTGCGCCGATTGTGGGCTGGTTTGGGCGACGGTGCGGCCTTGGGCGTCGACGGCGGCGGTGAAGTCCAGCCACGTCGATCCGGATTTGGTGTAGGTCAAAGCGATGGGTTCGCCGGTGTTGTCGTAGCGGTGGGTGGCGAGAAGTCCGTTGGGGTAGGTCTGGGTCTGCAGGTTCCCGTCGGGGTCGTAGGTGGCGGTGAACGTGCCCGGCGCGGAACCGACCCCGATGTTCTGGGTGGTGACGACATTGCGGTGCTCGTCGGCGGTGTCGTAGGTGGACGCGACGGTGCCTTTGCCGTCGTCGGTGGTCGCTACCCGGCCGGCGAGGTCGTAGGTGGTGGTCGAGACGGTGCCGGCGGCGTCGGTGTAGGTGATCTGCCGGCCCAGGGTGTCGTAGGTGGTGGTCAGGGTCTTCCCGCCGGCGGAGACGGTTTTGATCAGCCCGGTGTTGAGGCCGTAGGCGGTGGTGACAGTGGGGATGGCGGTACCTCCCGCCGCGGTCGGGGTGACGGTGGTGTTCACGGTAGCGCCGCGGCCGGCGGCGTCGTAGGTGGTGGTGGTGGTGCGGACGGTGCTGCCGGCGGTTGCGGTGACGGCAAGGGGTTGGTTGTAGATGTTGTAGGTGCTGGTGGTCACCGGCAGCGGATTGCCGGTGCTGGGCTGGGCGGCGGGGCCGCTGCTGCAGACCAGCCCAGCCAATCCGGGTGAGACGCACGTGCCGGTGCCGGTGGCCGTGTAGTAGCTGGTGAGGGTGGAGCGGGCATCGCTTCCGTTGCCGGCAGGAAGGCGCTGCTCGATGACCTGCCCGGCCGAGTTGTGTCGGGTGGTGGTGACCAGGTCCGCGGCAGAGGGTGCGGCGCTCATCTGCGCGGTGATGCTGGTCGGCATGCGCAGTGACCAGCCGGTGATGTCACCGGCGGTGATGGCGGCGTAGCCGGTGCGGGTAGTGACCTGGTCCCGGTCGACCCCGCTGGTGTCCTGCGCGGAGGAGATCATCGTGGTCGGCAAGGCGTAGGTGACGCCGTCGGCCGGTGCGCCTTCGTCGTAGGCGGTGAAGGTGTGCGAGCGGGCGTGTACCAGGGCGCCGCTGGTGAGTGTGACGGGGTGGATCGGGCCGAACGTGTCGGTGACCTGGGACGGGTCGAGCGGGTTGTAGATAGTGTTGGTGGCTAACAGGTTCGCTCTGGCCGCGGTGGTCGGGGCCGCGACGGCCACCGGGTCGGTGTCGGTGGTGGTGGACTGCGACTGGGCCAGGTTCCCGGCGGTCAGCGCCCGCACCACGTTGCCGTTGATGTCGTACTGGGTGGAGTCCAGTCGCCAGGTCGCGGCGCCGAAGCTGGCGGTGTTCACGGTGCGGCCGTTGACATCCAGGAAGGTGAGATCCGCCCAGGGCCAGTCCGCTGATGTCGGCGCGGCGGCGGGGACCCGGCTGGGTTCGAACACCGCGGTGCCGGACGCGACCAGGTTGCTGGTCTGTCCCCAGGTCGCGGTCTGGGTCGCGCCGACGTCCACCGGCGCGCCGGCGCCGGTGAACGGTACGTCGTAGATGACGGTCGAGGTGGCGGTGGACCCGGACGGGTCCGGCTGTGATGCGGTGGTCAGCCGTCCGGACGAGTCGTAGCCAAGGGTCCATGCGGCCAGGCCCGGTGGGGTGAGGGTGGCCAGTCGACCGTTGCTGTTGTAGCCGTAGCCCGTCTTCAGGCTTGGGGAGATCCGCGGGTCCCACGCCTGCGTCAGCCGGCCCGCGGTGTTGTAGGCGTAGGCGGCGACGGCGATGGTGCTCATCGCAGCGGCGGCCGGGTCGTAGGCGACCAGGTTCACCCCGGCGAGCCGGGTCACCGACGCTCCGGCGACGGTCATGGTGATGTAGCTGAACGTCAGGGACCGGCATCCGGGGGTGGTGTCCGGGGTGGTGCAGGAAATCCCGCTGGGGGTGGCGGCCAGGATGCGGGTGATCCGGCCGGTCACGTCCCGGGTGTAGGTGGTCGCGGTCGCCGATCCGGTCTCCTTGACACTGGACACTGCCCACGTTGCACCGGTTTTCGTCCAGTAGGTCGCGGTGCCGGCGTCGTCGGTCAGGGTGATCTGGGTGGCGCTGTCCTTGGTGACGCTCGCACCGTCGGCGGCGCCGTCGTCGATCCCGCTGAAAGTCACCGGGTAGGTGGTGGTGTCCGAGGTGGCCTGGTAGGCCGACACTGCGCCGTCGGGGGCAGTGAACAGCAGGTAGCCGTCGGTGGCGGTCTGGTCGGTGACGGCCAGGTCGGCGTTGCCGGCGTCGGGGCCGGGGAACGCGCCGGTCCAGCCCGGGCCGAATACTCCGGCTGCGCCGCTCTGCTCGCCTGTGGGTGCCAGCGTGGTGAACTTACGACCGACGGTCAGCGAACCCAGGGCAGAGGCGACGGTGACGTCGGTTTCGGAGACCTGCAGGTCGCCGGTCAGCTGGGCCACCGTGCCCGGCCCGATGTCGGTGGTGGCGTAGGAGGCGCCGAACGCGTGGGCGGCCAACTGCACATTCGACGGCATCGAACAGACCGGGTTGGTGTCGGCGCTGCTGGAGCCGTAGCAGGCCTGCACCTGTACCAGCTGGTCGCCGCCGCCGACCGTCGCGGCCAGGTCCCAGGTGTAGGGGCTGAACTGCCCGCCGCTGGTGGTGACCGGCCATCCACCGGAGTGGGTGGTGGTGCCCGGCACGGTGACGTCGACGACGGGCACGGCGGTGAAGGACCCGGTGATGCCCCGGCGGTATTGGTAGTTCACCCAAGCACCGCCGCCGCCGGCGGCGGCCTGCAAGGTGATCCGCTTCTGGGTGCGGCTCTGCCCCGCAGGAACGGCGGTCCCGACGTTGGAGTACCAGCCGACGACGTCCAGGATGACGTGGGCGGCGGTGGTGGCCGAGTTGAAGATCTTGATCTGCCCGTCGGCTCCGGGGCGCACCACGATCAGGTTGTTGCGGATCGACGTGCCCGCCGGGAACCCGACCGACGCCACTCCCGGTTTGACCTGATCGGCTCCCCAGGCCAACAGGTATCCGGCGGCGCCGGTGCTGCCGTTCTGCGCCTGGATGTTGACCGCGATGCCGCTGATACCCGACCCGGCGGCTGGTACGCCGGCCACCCCGGCCAGCGGCACGGTGATCGTCCCCGAACCGGGAATCGCCACCCGCGGCGAGATCCGCGAGTCGTAGACGCGGGTCGCGGCGGGGGTGAACGCGCCGGTGGTGCCCGGGGTAGCGGTGTAATACCCGAGGATGTCGACGATGAAATCGACGTTGCCGCCGGAAAGCACATTGACGGTGACCGCCCCCGATGCCGACACGTCCAGGATGCTGCCGATCACGGTCGCCGCGTTCGGCATGTAATTCAGCGACGTACCAGTTGCGCTGGTTCCCGTGGGGTAGGTGGTCAGATAGCCACCAGTGGTGGAGGTGGAGATCGGGGTAAGCAGCGCGAACACCGCCGAGGCACCGACCGGCACCCCACCGACGCCGCCGACCTGCAGGTTTTTCGGGGTGCCCTGCACCAGCTTTGCTGCAGTCCCACCGACACCAAGACCTGTGCGGGTGTCGACGATGCGGGTGGGCTGGACCGGCACGTAACCGCCCGGCGCGGGTGTTCCGTCACCGGCGGTGTAGTAACCCTGGACGTCCAGGATCACATCCACTGAAGTGGTGGTCTTCACCTGGATGTCGCCGTTGGCCGCCACCGAGCTGATCGTCGTCGCCGACGTCGTACCAGCCGAGAACGCCCGGTAGATCAACGCCGTCGTTGCTGTTCCGCTGAAGCCATCCGGAGCCACATAAGCATTGCCGGCCGCCGCAGGGTTGATCACCGTCACGGTGACCTGCACCGAGGCCACCCCGGAACCGGGAATCCCGCCGACACCGGCGATGCTCACCGTCCTCCACGCATCCGCCGTCAACGGCGCGCTGTCACGGGTGTCCAGCGCCCGGTACTGGACCGGCACCAACTGACCCGCCGTACCCGTCGCCGCCGGCCCCGTCGCCGCCGGCACCGCCGCCCGGACAGCCGGAGCCGTCACCACCGACACACCCGCAGACACCGTCAACAACCCGGCGACCAACGCCACCGCCGTCGTCGTCGAAACGCCACGGGAACCCAGACGCCGCAGCAGGACACGCAGGCGCGGCGAAACGATACGGCTCAGCACAGGGAGAACTCCAAAAGGGTTGGCACGAAAGCAGTCCAGAAGACGAATCCAGGGCTGGGCAGCTGATCCGACATTCAACTGCCGGACTCGGAGCACACCACAACCGGCCGGAATTAGCTGCCCACAAGTACCAGAAAGCGGTCGATCGTAACCAGACTGTGATCGGCTCGACCCGGAGCCCTCAGGCTTATGCTCGCCGTAAACCGTTGCGACGCAACCTATCCCAGAACCCGGGTCACCCCGTCATGGTTGTAATCGTTAGGTAAAGGTAGAAGATGTCCAATCTGGGGGTCGGGGTGCATACATCGACCTGTACCCGGTCAGTCCCGCTCCAGCTTGTTGGTCCTGGCTGTGAATTGGCGTTTTATTTGGTTCTGGCTCAAGTTTCGTGAAGGTGGTGGGGGTGCCGATCGCGGCGAACAGCGACCCTCGGGTCGGCGCGGAGTGTTCCCGCTCGTGGTGGGCGGGAGGACGGGATCGTTGCAGGGCGGCCGTCACTCGAACCAGGATTGTGATGACCTGGAGTATGGCTGTCGACTGCAGTTGTTGCCGGGTTCTGCTTCCGCAGCTGTCGCCGGTGGTGGTCGATGACATCTGCAGGGTCGACGGGGTGGTTCGGATCTCCGCTCATCCGAGGGCCCGGGCAGCGCGATGCAGCCGGTGCGCGCATATCTCCAAGCGAGTGCACAGTCACTACCACCGCCGGTTGGCGGATCTGCCGGTCGCCGGGCAGTCGACGGTGCTGTGGCTGACGGCGCGCAGGTTCTTCTGTGATCAGGATGACTGCCGCACCGCAACGTTCGTCGAACAGATCCCGGGTCTGACCGAGCAGCACGCGCGGCGCACCCCTGGCCTGCAGGATGCCCTCGTACCCCTCGCACTCGCGCTGGCCGGGCGGGCCGGGTCAAGGTTGGCGACCTCGATGGGGATGCCGGTCAGCCGCTCCACGCTGCTGCGCCTGATCCGCGGCCTACCGGACCCGCCGATCGGGTCGGTGACGGTGCTGGGAGTCGATGAATTCGCCGTGCGTCGCGGACGAAACTACGGGACGGTGCTGGTCGACCTGAGCCACGGGAATCGGCCGGTGGACGTCCTGGACGGTCGGGGCGCTGAGGATTTCGCCGACTGGCTCCGGGCCCATCCCGGCGTCGAGTTCATCTGCCGGGACCGCGCCGGCGGTTACGCCGACGGTGCCCGCGACGGTGCACCGCAGGCGCTGCAAGTGGCTGACCGGTGGCACTTGTGGGACAACCTGTGTCAGCACGTGAACAAGCTGGTCGCCGCGCACCACACCTGCCTGATCGAGCCCGCCCGATTACCGGCGCCGCGGGAGGACCGTGAGCACTGGTCCGGCGGGCCGGCAGGACCGGCAACGTTGGATCTTCCACGCACGACACGGTCCGAGCACACCCGCTGGCGGTTCTTGGAGGTTCGTACGCTCAGGGTGCAGGGCCTGTCCATGCCGGTGATCGCATGCAGGCTCGAGCTGGATATCAAGACCGTCCGCCGTTACCTTCGCGCGGACAGTGTCGAGCAGTTGATCGCCGGTGGTGTGCGGATCAGCAAACTCGACCCGTTCAAGCCCTACCTGCACCAGCGGCTCACAGCCGGTGCCCGAAATGCGACCGCGCTGCACGCCGAGATCGCCAACCGGGGCTACACCGGCAGTTACAACACCTTGGAGCGATATTTGGAGCCGCTGCGCCGTAGCGACAAGGCGACCCTCACCCAGGTGTTGCGGCATCGGCCGCCGGCGGTTCGGCAGGTCACCGGATGGATCACCGGCCTGCCCGGGCATCTGGACCCTGCCGACGAGTCGCGCATGAAGCCGATCCGTGCTCGTTGCCCCGAGATCAACGCCGCCGTCAAACATGTGGCTGACTTCGCCCGGATGATCAAGAACCTTTCCGGCGACCAGGACACACTCACCCAGTGGATGGTCGCCGTCGATCACGACCTGCCGGCGTTGCGCTCATTCACCCGCGGGTGCCGCCGTGACCTCGAGGCCGTCACCGCCGGGTTGACGTTGCCCTACAACTCCGGCGCGGTGGAGGGCACCGTCAACAAGATCAAGGTCCGCAAAATGCAGATGTTCGGACGCGCGAAACCCGACCTGCTGCGGAAACTCATCCTGCTTTCCTGAGCGTCGCGGCCCGTCATCATCCACGCACCGTCGACGCCAGCCTGGCCGCGGGGCCACGGCAAGACACACACCAGAGCTGGCCGCTGCCACTGCCGATGGCGACAGCCACCGACACGTCACCCACCATGCCAACGCCCCGAAGCACACCGCAGAACGCGCGGCCCGGTCGCTGCCTGTGTTCCGCCACTTGGCGGGGCCGGTGCTTTGGGGTGCTGCTGCCGACAGAGATCCCTGACACCCCACGTAGCGTGCGGCAACATCTGCAACACCGATCAAGATGTCACCGGGCGACCCCTGCCCAGCAGCTCCACTTTGATCATCGCCGCGATCGGCAGCCCCACCCAGCTTCACGAAACTTGAGCCAGAACCACATACCGCGCAAGTTCACAGGTCCGGGGCATCAACCGTAAGCTGCACGGCAACGACCCTTTCACGGGCGAGGAGTTCCGCGTCGACCGTCCGGACCTGCTCCTCTGGGTGCACTGCTGCGAGGTCGAGTCGCTGATCTCCACGGCAGTCCGGGGCGGACTGGACCTCACCGAGGTCGAGGCCGATCTCTACGTCAGCGAGCAGATCAGATCGGCAGAACTGGTCGGGTTGCCGGCCTCGGTGGTGCCCGCCACCCGCGCGGAACTGTCCGAGTACTTCGAGCAGGTACGCCCGGAGTTGAAGCTCACCGAATCCGCCCGCCGCGGTGCACGGGCGGTGGCGACGCCGCCGATGCCCGGTTGGGTCCGACTGCTGACCCCCGCCCGTCCGGCGTGGGGCGGACTCGCCGCGCTGTCCATGGGTCTGCTGCCGACCTGGGCCCGCCGGCTGTACCGGTTGCCGGGGCTGGGCCTGACCGATCTGGCGTCGACCGGCGCCCTGAAGGCGTTGCGCACCGCTGCGCTGGCGGTGCCGGAGCAGTTCCGGGAGGGCCCCACCCTCAAGGCCGCGCGGGCCCGGATCAGCGCCTGATCCCGCTGTCGGGCAGCGCCCGGTCGGTTCCGGGGGCGCTGCACCGCAATCGGATCAACTGCTCGCCCGTAGGGCGGTGATGGGTTCGATGGTGGCTGCCTTGAGGGCGGGATACGCCCCGGCGAGCAGTCCGATGACGATTCCGATGACGGGTGCGGCCAGCGCCAGTCGGGTGTCGAGCAAAGGCGTCCAACCCCGGGTCAGCGAGACCACCAGGACGGTGGTGATGCCGACGGCCGCGCCGATCAGTCCACCGATCAGACCGATACCGGCACTCTCGGTCAGGAACTGCCCGGTGATATGTCGGCGTTTGGCGCCCAGCGCTCGGCGCAGACCGATCTCGCCGGTACGTTCCATCACCGACAGCAGCGTGACATTGGCGATGCCGAGGCCGCCGACGATCAGCGCCACCCCCCCGAACGCAAGGAACAACCCATTGACGTCCTGGCTGACGTCCCCGCCCAAGGTTCCCGGGGCCGGCGGCGCCTTCACCTTGGCCGCTTTCGGATCGGCCGGCGACATCGCCACGCCGACCTGTCGACCCACCTGCTGGGCGGCGCCCAGCATCGTCCGCACGTCGAGCTGCACGGGCGCGGTCAATCCGAACTCGGCCGCGGCCGTTCCCTCCGGAATGATGGCCGCGTCCAGCAATTCGCTCCGCCTGTCTGCGGCAGAAAGAATTCCGATCACGAGGTAGGCCTGGTCGCCGATGAAGATGCTGGGCTGCGAGTCGACGCGGTTGATCCCGAGTTGGCGGGCGGCGTTCGCCCCGAGCACCACTACCCGGTCGGCTCGGCCGCTGTGACCGGCGTCGAAGAAGCGGCCGGTCGAGAGCAGTCCATCCTCGGCCGTCAACAACCCGGGCGAAGCCGCGAAGACCGGGATCTCGACCGGGCTCGGCCCGGCGGGGTCGACCACCGGTACCCCGGTGACCTTGTGCTGGCCGAGATCGACTTCGCTCACCGTCGCGGCCGCCGATACTCCGGCCAGTCGCAGCGCTCGTTCGGCGGCGTCCCAGGGCAATCCGGCGGCGTCGTTCTGCCCACCCGGCGGCCCGGGCGGCTTGGGCATCGTCACCGTCACCCGGGTCGCGGCGGCAGCGTCGAACCGGCCGGCGATCTGCCCTCCGGCCGTCTGGCCCAGGCCGAGAGTCGCTACCAGAGCGGCAATCCCGGCCACTGTTCCCACCATCGTCAGGATCAGCCGGGCCGGGCGCGAACCGATGCCCAACGCCGCTTCATCGAGCAGGTCGCCGAGCCGCAGCCGGGGGGCCCGTCGCCGAGGGACCTTCGGGTCCGGGGGCGGCGCATCCAGGATCGACAAACCGACCCCGGTCACAGGGTCACCAGCTCGCCGTCGGCGATACGGACCCGCCGTTGGGCTCGAGCGCTTACCTCGTCGTCGTGCGTGATCACGGCCAGCGTGAGGCCGGCCGCGTGCAATTCGTCGAACAGATCCATCACCCCGATTGCGTTGTGATGGTCCAGGTTTCCCGTCGGTTCGTCGGCCAGGAGCAGAGACGGCCGGCCGGCCAGCGCTCGGGCGATGGCAACCCGCTGCCGCTCGCCGCCGGACAGCTGGGTCGGCAAGAAGGAGCTACGTTCGGCCAGATCTACCTGTTGCAGGGCGATCTCGGCCGTCGCCCGGCGCCGGGCCCGCGAAATGCCCTGGTACAACATCGAGAGCATGACGTTGTCCAGCACGGTTCGGCTCGGCAGCAGGTGGAAAGCCTGGAACACGAAACCGATCTGGGCGCCGCGTAACGTCGATCGTCGGGCATGGCTCAATTCGGCCACGTCGATCCCGTCCAATCGGTAGGTGCCCGACGACGGCCGGTCGAGCAGACCCAACAGGTGCAACAGGGTCGACTTGCCCGACCCGGACGGCCCGACAATCGAGAGATAGTCACCTCTGTCGATCCGCAGATTCACCTCGTGGACCGCCCGGACCTCCGGTGGACCCGGATACGACCGCGAGACGTTGCTCAGCTCGACCACCGGCGCGGCGCTCATCGGTGCGCGATTCTCTTCGCCGGCGCTCATTGGCCGACCACTACGAGAGTGCCCGGCTGCAGCGATCGCACGTTCTCAGCCAGGTCTTTGCCGTCGTCGGCGACCGGATGGATCTCCACCTTTCCCTGGGCGGCCAGACCGACCCGGACCCGCTGAAACCGTTTGGTGCCATTGGTTTCCAACACCTCGACACGCGGGTTACCCGCGGCGTCGGAGAACAGCCCACCGATGGGCACCGTCAATACCGCCCCCGCAGTCGCGCCGATCTTGATGTCGACTTTGATGTTCGTTTCTCGCAACGCAGCCTCCTGCTGTGCGGTCAGTTTGTCGGGCGTCAACCAGACCTGCCAGCTGTTGTCCGCTTGCGTCGTGGAAGCGGCGACCTTGCTGATCGAGGCGCCTGCGGTCCCGGTACCCGGGACGGTCAAGGCGGCTCTCATCCCCGGCTTCAGCATGCGGGCCTCGACTTCGGTGACGGTGGCCAGGATCTGTAACCCGTTGCTGGACAGAGACATCACCGCAGCCATCACAGTGGATCCCGCCTGCACGGCCACCTTGTCCACCCGCCGCGGCAGCGAGGCCAGGAAGGTGACCTCGCTGAGCGGGAGCGGGGTCGCGGCCGCCGACTCGGCGGTGCGCACGGATGCGTTGGTGGCTGTCAACTGTTGGCGGGCAGCCGTGACCGCCCGTCGGGCATCGGAGGAATCCGGCCCGGCCAGTAGTTCCTGCTGTTGGGCGTGTGTCACCTCGAGTTGATTCTCGGCGGCCCGGATCGCAGCCTGGTCGGGCGGTCCGGTCCGGGCGGCCTTGGCGGCCGCGGCCTGGGCCTGGGCCAATCGATCGGCGGCCTGCGCCGCTGCCTGCTCGGCAGCCCGGATGTCCACGGCCACCTGCGGTTTGCGCGATCGTATCTCGGCCTGGCGCTGCTGGGCCTGGTCGAAGGCGGTCATCGCCGATTGCACCGACCGAGCTGCCGCCTCGACCGCGCTCTGGTCGGGTGGGGTGCCCGTGGTGGTCGCCTTCTCCAGCGCGTCGGCCGCCGATTGAACGGCGCCGGCGGCCGCCAGCCGCTGCGAGTCGGTGGCACCCTTCTCGGCAGCTCGCAGCCCCGCTTCGGCGGACGAGAGGGCCTGCTGGGCGGCGGCCTGTTGTCCGCGAGCGGCCTTCAGGGCCCCGGCGGCCTCGACGTCCGCGGTTGGCGGTGAGTAGCCGACCGACCGATAGAGGCGGGCTACCGCGGCCGCCAACTCGGGGTCGTACTTTCCGTCGGCCGGACCACTGTTGAAACCCAATCGGGCCAGCGCCTTCTGCAGTTGGACCACGTCCTGCCCCGAACTGCCGGGACTGAGACTCCGGTAGCCGGGCACAGTCCCGAGCAGGGCGATCACGGGGCGCCCCGAGACCTCGAGCAGCACGGTGCCTTCACGAACTTCGTTGCCCACCTTCGGGACCCGCCCGGTGACCACTCCCGGGGCGCCGCTCCCCGCGGCCACGCTGATCGAAGTGGAATCAGCCGAGCTGACGTCCCCCCGGGTGGTGATCATCGAACTGAGGGCCTGCTTGACCACCATGACCGTGATCGGGCGGGCCGGCGGGGGCGTGGTGCGCGCGGCCGCCTCGGCCGGCGACACGATGAAATTCGTCGCCACCAGTCCGCCGCCGGCGGCGACCGCGGCAATCAGAGCCACCAGCAGGATGGTGCGCCGGGGCCGAGCCATCATCGGCCCCCGTTGATCGAGTTGCGGTAGCGTTCCAACTCCGCTTTGTGGTCCTGCACGAACTTGCTCTCGAGTTCCACGCGGACCTGGTCATGGACGACCTGGTACCCGACCCGACAGTCCAGATCCTTGACAGCCAGGGCGATCTCCTCCTGGCGGAGCGCGGTGACCTTCGTCGGATCGAGTTTCTTGCCGTCGGCGGAAACGGCCCCTAAGGCGGCGATCGACACCCCGCTGCCGCCGGAGCCGGGGGTGAACTTCCATCCGTTCAAATCGGACCACTTCTTCATGATCGAGTTCTGGGCGTCCTCGATCTTGCTCAGACCCGGGTGCCCGGCGTCAGCCAGACAGCCGGCCCAGGCGGTGACCTTCGGTGCCACCCGGGGATCGACATCGATGGCTGCCGTGAGCTTTTGCATCGCCTTGAACAACTCGTCGAACTCGCCGACCTCGATGCGGGGCGCCGCGCCGAAGACCTTCGTCGACGCCGACTCGAAGCACCCGGGGCGGACCGGCTGATTCGGCCCGGAGGCAGCCGGGCCGGGCCCGCCCGGACCGGCCGGAACCGGACCGGAACCGTTGCCCCCGATCGACACCGAGCGACCACTCGCAGTGGTCAAGAGCCCACCGTCGCCGTACAGCGCCTGGTCGTAGGCCTTGCGTTCGGAAGCCGACATCCCCTGCCGGATCACGAAGTTCGGATCCGACTCAGGGGTGATCTTGTTGACCTCGGTGCTGATCCCGTATCCGTACTTCTCGGCCCACGAGCGGTCGCCGACCGGAAGGACCTGGCGCTGCGCCGCGGGAAGGTAGGGCATATAGCCGAAGCCGGCCCGCTTCATGCAGGCCGCTACCTCGGTCTGCACCAGTTTGTCCTCTGCCGGGTCCCGGACCGGGTCACGGTAGGCGGCCAGTGGGCCGGCCGTACTGGCCGCCGCGACCGAGTCGGGCGACGACCCGCCACCAGAACATCCGGCGACCAGCACCAACGCGAGCAACAAACTACTCGATCCGCCCATCCATCTTCCCTGTCGATCCATCTTCAGGTCCTTCCACTCCCGGGACGCTGGTCCCCGGCGACGTTCGCCTGGGCAAAGGTCTACGCAGGTCCCGGTTCGTTTCAGGTTCCATTCACACCAACCCGCTCCTAACCTGAACCCGGCGATGCTGGTCCGGTCGGATCCAGCGCGAAAGGTGCATGTCATGTGGATACTGCTGGTCGAGGACGAAGTTGATCTGGCCGAGACGCTGACCGCCGGCCTGCGGGGCGAGGGCTTCATCGTCGACGCCGTCGGTGACGGCGCGGCGGCACTGGCCTTCGCCGGCGACCATGACGTGGACGTGGTCGTCCTGGACCGCGACCTGCCGGTGCTCGATGGGGATGCGGTCTGCCGAGCGCTGTCGACCACCGAATATCCGGCTCGCATCCTGATGCTCACGGCCGCGGGCAGCCTGGCCGACCGGGTCAGAGGGCTGGATCTGGGCGCGGACGACTACCTGCCCAAGCCGTTCGCCTATCTCGAGCTGCTGGCCCGGATCCGTGCCCTCGGTCGACGGCTCGGGACCATTCCGCGCAGCCCGATCCTGGACCGGCACGGCGTCCGGTTGGATACCGACCGTCGTATCGCCGAGCGCGACGGCCGGCCGATCCGGTTGACGCCGAAGGAGATGGACGTGTTGCAGGTGCTTCTCGAAGCCGACGGCGGCATCGTTGCACCGGCTGAACTACTGGATCGAATCTGGGAGGACCCGTTCGATCGATCCCGAGCGGTGGTCAAGGCGGTCGTTTTCGCGCTCCGTCGAAAACTCGGTGAACCGCCGGTCATCGGCACCGAGCCCGGCCACGGCTATCGGATCGGTTGAGCGATGCATCTTCGACCCGTCCTCGGGCAACTCAGTTTCCGTTCACGGTTGGCCCTGACCATGACCGCCGTCTTCGTCGCCGCCGGTATCGCTCTGCTGACGGTCGTGTATTTCCTGGTTTCCGGCCTCTTCGACCAGGCCATCAGAAGTAGCACCCTGCCGGCCGCGGCGGGCTACACGACCACCCTGACCGGCGGTGCGGCGACGGGCCTGGGCCCCTCCGTGGTTGCTGTGCGGGGTCAGGCCGGCCCTGCCTCGTCCGGGCAGGCTGCTCCGCTGCAGGTTGTTCCGGCCTGGGTGCTGGACCAGCCCGGCATGACCATGACCGCCGGGGGGACGCTGGACGTCAGCCAGACCTCGTCGGCGGCCACCGCGATCGCGGTGTGGCACACCGGCGAATCGCAGGTCCTGGCCGGCGATGTGTTGACCGGCCTGTTGATCTGGTCGGGCCTCGCGCTGGTGGTCTTCGCCCTGTTCGCCGCGGCCGCGTCCTGGTGGTTGGTCCGGCGATCGTTGCGCCGGATCGGCGAAGTCACCGCGATGGCGAAGGATCTGTCCAGGTCGGACCTGCATCGCCGACTGGACCTGACCGGCCCGGCGGACGAGATCAAGGATCTGGCCGACACCATTGACGCCATGCTCAACCGGCTGGAAGCAGCGTTCGCCGGTCAGGACCGCTTCGTCGCCAATGCCTCCCACGAGTTGCGCACCCCGCTGACGACCGCCCGGACCGCGTTGGAGATTCCACTGGCCCAGGGCCGGGTCCCGGCAGATCTGCAGCCGGCCTTCCGGACGGCGCTCCGGGCCGGTGAACGCAGCGAACGTCTGATCAGCTCGTTGCTCACCCTGGCCCGCGGCGACGATGGGGATCTGGGCTTGGTCGATCTGGCCGAGGTGGTCGCCCGAGCGGCGGCCGAGTTCGGGATCGAGACGGGGAATCTCTGCTGCGCCGAGGTGATCGGCGACGCCACCATGGTCGAGCAGGCGGTCGGCAATCTGCTCGACAACGCGGTCCGCCACAACCCGGACGGCGGCCCGATCGCGATCAACCTGGCCGCCGACGAGGACGAGATCCGATTGATTGTCAGTAATCCCGGGATCGACCTGACCAACGAGCAGGTGGCACTGCTGGCCGAGCCGTTCTACCGGGGCGAGGACAGCCGACGTGAGCGTGAACCGGGTCGCGGTGTCGGGCTGGGACTATCGATCGTGCAGCGGGTGGCGCAGGCCCAGCACGGGCGGTTGCAGCTCCGCGCCCGGGACGGAGGCGGATTGGTCGCCACCCTGGTGCTGCCGACCGCGCGTGAATTCCTGGTCGACGACTCCTTGGTGGCGGCCGATCTGGCTTCCTCCGGCGCTCTGAAGGCGTTGCGTACCGCCGCTCCGGCGGTACCGGAGCAGTTCCCGGAGGGCCCCACCCGCAAGGCAGCGGGTGCTCGGATCAGCGCTTGATCCGTGCTCGCGCGGCGCCCGTCCAGGTGTTTCAGCTGGTCAGCTCGCGCTCCAGCGGCGTGCGGAAGCGCGGGATGAAGCGGAGATCTCCCAGCCACCGGCTCAGCTCGTCGACCCGGGCCTCGACGGCGGCGGCGTTGCCTGCTCCGACGTCCTGCAGCAGTCTGGTCCGGATCTCGCCGTCAGCCCGCTGCGCCCAACCGCCGACCACTCGTCCCTCCAGGAAGATGGTCGGCCCGATGTTGCCGGTCCGGTCGAACAACGGCGCCCGGTGCTCACCGAGGAAGAAGTCGCGGTCCACCCACCCCATCGGTGTCGGATCCAGCGCGGGAAGCAGGGCTACGACCGGGCCCGGATCCGCAGTGTCGTCGAGGTCATCTGCAAGGACGAGCCCGACCTGGCCGTCCAGCGCCACCTCCGCAACCTCCACGGAGGCCAACGCGGCGCGCACCTGCCCCTTGGTCCAGCCCGTCCACCAGATCAGATCGGCGATCGGAGCCGGACCGAAAGTCCGCAGCCAGCGCCGTACCAGCTCCACCCTGGCCGACGCCGGGTCGTGATCACCCAGCCCGCCGGGCAGCCACGACGCGGCCGGCCACCATTCGTTGCGGTTGGCGGTCCAGCCGCCCAGCACACGGCCGCGGACGATGTCGCCCTGCAGCGCCAGCACCGTCAGCACCTGGCTGGTGATCTTCTGCGGCGTCGCGTAGCTCTTCTCCGGCGCAAGATCCAGGATGGTGGCGAGGCGTGGTTCATCCCTGACGAGGTCAGCGGCGGTTGCCGAACCCCGGCCGCGCAGAGCGGACAGGGTGCCCGCGAGGACGTCGGCCAGCCAGCCCTCGACGTCCTTCGCCACCTCGGCCTGCCGGAGCTGCGTCACCAGCCGTTTGCGCTGGGTCGTCGCAACACCGGCCGCCGAAGACGCCTGGACCAACGGTGCCATCTCGGCCCCTACCAAGTCTGAAGAGCCCCTTTTCACCTCCGACGGCTACGAGGAGGTCATCCGCAAGCTGACCAACGGACTGCGGGGCCTGCGGATCTGGCGGGACGAGTGGAAGATACCGACCGCGTCGGCGATCTCGCAGGCCAGGACCCGGCTCGGACATCAGGTGATGGCGGATCTGTTCGACCGGGTCTGCGTCCCGATCGCCAACCGGACCACCGTCGGCGCCTGGTACCAGCAGTGGCGGGTGATGGCCATCGACGGCACCGTCATCGACGTCCAGGACACCGATGACAACGCCGCACGGTTCGGACACTCCAGCCCAGGCAAGCACAACCAAAATGCCTACCCCCAGATCAGGATCGTCACGCTGGTGGAATGCGGAACCCACGCCAGCGTCGCCGCCGAATTCGACGGAATCGCCACGTCCGAGCGGGCACTGACCACCCGGCTGTCCTACGCGTTCACCCCGGACATGATCGTGCTCGCCGACCGCGGGTTCTATTCCTACGACCTGTTCCACACGGCCACCGAAAACGGTGCCGCCCTGCTGTGGCGGATCTCCGACACCCTGGACCTACCGGTACCGCAAAAACATCCCGACGGGTCGTTCCGCTCCGAGCCGCTGCCGAAGAGGATGAGAGCCGCCGTCAAGCTCGGCCGGACAACGACCGACATCGACTCCCATCGCATCCCGGTCCGAGTCATCGAGCACATGGTCAAAGGTCGCGGACCCACCCAGACGATCCGGTTGATCACCACCCTGCTGGACTACATGCACGCCCAAGCCGAATCACTGGCAGCGCTGTATCAACAGCGGTGGGAGCAGGAACTGGTCTTCGACGAAATCAAAACCCACCAGATGAGCCGCACCCGGCTCCTCCGCTCCCGCACCCCCGACCTGGTGAAACAAGAGATCTGGTCACTGCTGATCACCCACTACGCCACTCAAGTGTTCATCACCGAAGCCGCCGACGAACTCGGATCGGACCCCGGCCCGGTACTCCTTCACCAAGGTCATCAACATCATCCGCAGCCAGGTTCTCAACCAGGCTGCCTTTTCCCCCTCCACCCTTGACACAGCCCACCGCGAAACCATCCACGACATTGGGCAGGCCACCCTGCCCCACCGCCGGCAACGGTCCTGCCCGCGCGTCGTCCGACGCAACACCATCCGCAACACCAACATTAAACGCCACCATCACAAGATCATCGAATACGACTCCGCCCCCGAAATCGACATCTTCAACAGACCAGCCGCTTAACTGAACGGCATTGGATTCAGACTTGGCCTACACCTTCGATTGCGATGAGCCAGTTCGTGGCCGTCAGTGGACAGAACCGGTGGCCGCCAGCAGGCTGGGCACCTTGCTGACCAGACTTTTACTCGAGTCTTTCGACTCTAACGAGAGTCGGTTCCGGTTCTAGTGGTGTGTCTCAAATTTGGCTGACTTTTGCCAGGGCGACACGGCCGCGGGCGACCTTAGCCAGGATCTGGTCCGTGGTGGCCGTCCAGGTGAACTTTATCCCTTTGCTGTTGTGGGCAGCCAGATACTCTTCGATCTTTTCGATTAGGTCCGG
>NZ_JBEPNO010000045.1:0-18502 GCF_040546275.1 Nakamurella sp. UYEF19
CCACCCCCCGCGCCCTCTGCCCCGCCCCCGGGCGGCGGGGCGGCCCCCGCGGGGGGGCGCCCTGCCGCGGCCTCGAACACGCGCCCACCCCCCCGCCCCCAACGACGCGCAGCGACGCAGCGCCGCGCAACGACGCAGCGACGCGCAACGACGCAGCGACGGAACGGCGCTGCGCTACGAGGTTTTGAGCACCAACATGAACTGGCCGCCGCCGGGTTCGGCGCTGGTCGTCACGCGCAGGTCGGGGGCGAGGCGCGAGAGCCGGTCGATCAGCCACTTGCCCGCCTCGTCCGCGTCGGCCCGGCTCGGGCAACGGGCCACCACCTCGCGCCCGCCCTTGCGGCCGAGGCGTTCCACCACCCCGATGATCGGGGCCGGTTCGATGACGAACAGGCGGTTCGGCCACGGGATGACGGGCTTGACGGCACCCTTCCTCGTGTTGCACGAGCGATGCGCCAACCGCTCGGGCCCGGGTACGGCCTTGCCGCCCTTCCCCGACCCGCTCTTGCCCGCGACATTGATGCTGTCGATGCTCGGGCCGCGCGCGTCGTTCACCGACTTGTCCTTCTCGACCGGTTCGTCGCACAGCCAACAGCGCCACGACTCGCGTGCGCCGACCTCGTCCAGCGTTGTGCCCATCGTCATGACGCTACCGGTCGCAGACCGGACTACTATCCCAAGTTACCGGCCAGTAGCCCCGTTCTGAGGTCCTGGCCCGGTCACCCTCGAACACCCATAGGCGCGTGATGGAGACGAAGCGATGAGCTCAGACCTTTTCAACCTGACGGACGACCACCGTGCCATCCGGGAGGCGGTCCGGGAGATCGCCGATCGCGAGATCCAGCCCTACGCGGCCGATGTCGACGAGCAGGAGCGGTACCCGATCGAGGCGCAGAAGGCCCTCGAAGCCTCCGGCTTCTCGGCGGTCCACATCCCGGAGGCCTATGAAGGGGCCGGCGCCGACGCGGTGGCGACGGTCGTCGTCATCGAGGAGGTGGCCAGGGCCTGCGCCTCGTCGTCGCTGATCCCGGCGGTCAACAAGCTCGGGTCCATGCCGATCATCCTGTCGGGGTCGGAGGAACTGAAGAAGAAGGTGCTGCCCTCCATCGCCTCGGGCGAGTCGATGATCTCCTACGCCCTCTCGGAGCGGGAGGCCGGCAGCGATGCGGCGGCCATGCGCACCAGAGCCAGGGCCGATGGCGACGACTGGATCCTGAATGGCACGAAGTGCTGGATCACCAACGCCGGCATCTCCGACTGGTACACCGTCATGGCCGTCACCGACCCCGACAAGAAGGCGAACGGCATCTCCGCGTTCGTCGTGCACTCCGGCGATCCCGGGTTCGAGGTCGGATCCAAGGAACGCAAGCTCGGCATCAAGGGCTCGCCGACCCGCGAGATCCACTTCCTCGACTGCCGGATCCCGGGCGACCGGATCATCGGCGCGCCGGGCACCGGATTCAAGACCGCGCTGGCCACCCTCGACCACACCCGCCCGACGATCGGGGCCCAGGCTGTCGGCATCGCCCAGGGTGCCCTCGACGTTGCGATCGCCTACGTCAAGGAGCGCAAGCAGTTCGGGAAGAAACTGGCCGAGTTCCAGGGCCTGCAGTTCATGATCGCCGACATGGCGATGGAGATCGAGGCGGCCCGCACGCTCGTCTACCAGGCGGCCGCGGCCACCGAGCGGGGCGACGCCAACAAGGGCTTCCTGGCCTCGGCTGCGAAGTGCCTTGCGTCCGACGTGGCGATGAAGGTCACCGTCGACGCGGTCCAGCTGCTCGGCGGCGCCGGCTACACCCGCGACTTCCCGGTCGAGCGGATGATGCGTGACGCCAAGATCACCCAGATCTACGAGGGCACCAACCAGGTCCAGCGACTGGTGATGGCCCGCTCGCTGCTCCGCTGAGGCTCACCAGCCGGCAGCCGCTTCATCAGTGACGGCCGATCGGCCCGGCCGGCTACTGCTGATCGGCCCGACCGGCTGGCGTCCTGATTCCAGTACTTCCAGATGACGCGGCACGGCTGGTGCACCCATCGCGGTCGGCTCAGCCGAGCCGGGCGAGCCCGGTCACGTCGAATCCGGCGGTGACGGTGGCGCGCTCGGCCACGGCCTGGTCGATCAGGGTCTGGCCGGTCGAGTCCGAGTGCACCAGCGACCCGTCGGCCGCCAGCGCGGCCAGGAGCGTTCCGGCGACGCCATGGGGCAGGAACCACGGCAGGATCGACGCCAGCCTGGCACCGGGATGCAGTGCGACACCGCGGGCTGCGGCCAGCAGGTCGTCGACCGGCACCCGACCTGCCGAGGTGAGTACGGCGCCCGCATCGGCCGGTCCCCGGGGGGCGAACCGGTCGGCCTGCGGCAGGACCGCGGTGGTGAAATCCCTTTGATGGGCTGCGATCTGCTGGCTGGGCGCACCGAGTGGGTGACCGGAGACGACGAAGACCTCGTCCGCAGCGCCGATCGAAGGATCGGCCCCGTCCGAGACGAACGACGCAGCGGCCTCGGGCAGATCCAGGTCGGTCACCGTCAGGCCGGCCCACCACGAACCCAGCAGAATCGGCGCGGTCTGCCAGCCGGCACCGACTCCGACATGGACGAGATCGCCGGGGCGGCAACCGAGTTCGTCCAGCAGCAGCCCGGCTACCTTCGCCGACCAGTTCGCCAGCGAGGCCGTGGACAACTCTGTCCGGAACCCACCCGAGTAGGTGGTGACCCGCGGTCGATGGGCGTCGCCGCGCATCAAGGGTCCGAGCAGCGCGGCGGTGACGTTCGAGGTGTTGTCGGTCGGCATCAGTTGACGCAGCCGACCGTGGCAGCGGAGATCGGCGCCGGGCCCGTGGTGGTGGCCGGGGCAGCCTGCGCCAGTGGGATCGTGACGGCGCCCGCAGCGAGATCGCTCAGCCCCAACGCCCGTAGGCCGGACGGAGCCGGCATGTCCTGGCCGGCCGCGACCGAGATGTGGCCACCCGAGATCGAGTCGTCCACCACGAGTTTGCCTTTGCCGCCGAGCGCCTTCTGTACGGCAGTGGCCGCATCCTTGGCCCCGGTCGGATAGGAGATGGTCGTCGTCGCGTGGGCGGTGGCCGCCGTGATGCCGGGGAAGGTGATGACATCGCCGGCGACGAAGCCGGCCGCTGCCAGCCTCGCGGACACCGAGGCTGCGAGGTTGTTGATCTTGGTGGCGTTCTGCACGTCGACCGTCACGGAGCCCGGGTCGAAAGACGCAGCGGCCGACGAGGTGGTCGCCCGCCCGGAGGTGGCGCCGGCCGTCGTTCCAGGTTTCGTCGCCGACTTGCCGTTGATCGCCGAGAAGAACGCCTTGATCTGAGTCGGGTCGGTGGCCAGGGCATCGGTGTTGGTCGAGGTCTCGGTGCCGCTGATCGGGATCGTCGAGAAGGTCACGTTCCCGCCGGACAGGTCGGCCATCTGGGCCGCGAACGTCAGCAGGTCGAAACCCGAATCGAGGACCAGCGAGCGCCCGGCCGCGTCGAGCAGGCTGGACAGCTTGCTCGGTGAGCCAAGCACACCGGCGGACAGCATCTTGCTGGTCGCCCCGGCCAGGAAAGCCTGCTGACGTCGCACCCGGTCGAGGTCACCGCCAGGCAGACCATGCCGTTGTCGGACGAACGACATCGCTGCGCTACCGGAGATCTCCTGCGGACCTGCCTTGAAGTTGGCCCCCGAGAACGGGTCGCTGACGGCGGCGTTCAGGCAGACCGGCACCCCGCCGATGGCGTTCGAGAGCGTGTAGAAGCCGATCAGGTTGACCTCGGCGTAGTGGTCGATGTGCAGACCGGTGAAGGCCTGGATGATCGCCTGGAGTTCGGTTCGTCCGGCGTTGTTGGCGTCCCGCTCGATCTGGGGCTTGTCCTTCACGCCCTTGGAGACCTCGAACTGCTGGGTGTAGAAGCGGGCGGTGCTGTAGAACGAGTTGATCTTGTTCGGCTTGTACGGGCCCCTGGTGCCATCCTCGTACGGACCGATCACGATGTCGGTGACCGACTTCGGGATCCAGGTGTCACGGGGGAGCGAGACGGCGGTGGCCTTCCCGCCGCCCTCCGGGATGTGCACGATCATGATGGTGTCGGTGTTGACGCTGCCGCCGTCGGCCTGGGTGCTCACGGCCGCGAGTTCGGCGGCGGTGAGCGGATTCCCCTGCTGGTCGGTGCGGGAGTCGGAGCCGATCAGCAGGATGTTGGTGCCGCCGCGGAACAGCACTCCGGCCTGGCCGGCCTTCGATGTGTCGTTGCCCGTGGCCACCCTCGACGTGGCGTTGTTCGCGAAGCCCCAGGCGAGAGCGAATCCGGCCAGCACCGCAACCGAGAGCACGGCCGCGATGATCCGGCCGGCCAGGATGACGCCCGGGGTGCGGCGCCGCTGCTCCTGGTCGGGGACAGGGCGGTACGGGTCGAGCGCCCGGCCCTGATTCCGCTGGCCCTGTGCGCGAGGAACCTGCCGCCCCGGCGGGATCGGACCTCGGAGCGGGACCTGACCGCGAGGGCCCTCGGGGACGGGTTGGCCCTGGGGGATGGGCCGGTCGAAGCCGAGCGCGCCCGGCGGGTAGATCGCTGTCCGGTCCCGACCGGGGTCGCCGTCGGCCAGGTCCGACCAGGCCTGACGCTCGGGCAGACGGGGTGGCTGCTGCCGGCCGGGCGAGGGCTGCCGATTCGGCGGCGGGCCTTGCGGTCGGGCTGCCGGTGGCACCGGCCCGGGATTCTGCGGCGTCTGCCGCGGAGGGGGGTTGTTCGGGTCGAACCGTGGGTCCCGCCCACGGGGGTCCCGCGCACGGGGGTCCTGCGCACGGGGGTCCCGCCCGCGGGGGTCCTGCGCACGGGGGTCCTGCGCGCGTGGGTCCCGTCCGCGGGGGTCCTGGGCACGCGGGTCCCTGGCACGAGGAATGTCTCCGCCGCCGTTGGGTCCGTAACGCCGAGGTCCGCGCTGCGGATCGTCGTCAGGGGGCCTGTTCATCGCGGCGGACCTTTCGTGTGGACGAGCGGACTCGTCTCCGGTAGAGGGAAAATAGCGGTGGGGCGGGCGTAGAGGGGGAGGTGGCTGTTGATGAGGACGCCCGGTCGCGGTTCGCGGTTGCGCGGGCGTGCCGGAGTACGGACGCCTTGGTCGAGGGTAACGAGAAGAACCAGGAATCCGGGGGTCGACCAACCGTCGACGCGCCCCCTCTTCCGGGACCTGGCCCGATCAATCCGCTCTGCCGTGGGGTGACGGTCGGTGAAGGCACCGGGGTGCCTGACGCAGGTCCTACTGCCCGTGACCACCTCCGTACCGGGTGTGTGCGTGTGTCGGGTCCCGCGGATCGGTGAGGCAGAATGACCGACCATGCGCATTCTCGTGACCGGCGGCGCCGGATTCATTGGTTCGGCCTTCACCCGCAACGTCCTGGCCGACACCTACCCCGGTCTGGAGGGCGCGCACGTCACGGTGCTCGACAAGCTGACCTACGCGGGCAATCTCGCCAACCTGGCTACCGTGGAGGACTCCGCGGACCGGTATGAGTTCGTGCACGGCGACATCTGCGACGCGGAACTGGCCACCAAGCTCGTCGGTCAGGTCGATGCGGTGGTGCACTTCGCAGCGGAATCGCACGTCGACCGGTCCATCCTCGGCGGCGCCGACTTCGTCCTGACGAACGTCCTCGGCACCCAGACGCTGCTGCAGGCCGCACTCTCCACCAAGCTCACCAAGTTCGTCCACGTCTCGACCGACGAGGTCTACGGGTCGATCGACGAGGGCTCCTGGGACGAGAACTGGCCGCTGGCACCGAATTCGCCGTACTCGGCGTCCAAGGCCTCGTCCGATCTGATCGCCAGGGCCTACGCGAAGACCCATGGCGTGCCGGTGGCGATCACCCGCTGCTCGAACAACTACGGGCCGTACCAGTTCCCGGAGAAGGTCATCCCGCTCTTCGTCACCAACCTGATGGACGGCCAGACCGTCCCGCTCTACGGCGAGGGCGCGAACGTCCGCGACTGGCTGCACGTCGACGACCACTGCCGCGGTATCGCGTTGGTGCTGACCGGCGGACGTCCGGGGGAGGTCTACAACATCGGCGGCGGCACCGAACTGACCAACGCCGAGCTGACGTACAAGCTCCTCGAGGCCACCGGCCGGGACGAGTCGTCCATCGAGCGCATCCACGACCCTCGCGGTGGCGGGCACGACCGCCGCTACTCGGTCGACATCTCCAAGATCAAGAACGAGCTGGGCTACACCCCGCAGGTGCCGTTCGAGCAGGGCCTGGCCGACACCATTGCCTGGTACCGCGACAACCGCGACTGGTGGGAGCCGCTCAAGGGTCGCGCGGTCATCGATCGATGACCGCGCTGCTCGTCACCGGTGCCCGCGGTCAGCTGGGCGCCGACCTGTTGCGCCGTGCTGCGGCACTGTCGATCCCGGCCGTCGGGCTGGGGTCCGCCGATCTCGACATCACCGATCCGGAAGCGGTCGAGGCTGCGGTCGCCCACTTCGCCAACGACACCGGACGCCATGCCGTCGGTGACGACGACAGCTCCTCATCGGGCCAGGCCGGTGCTCGCAAGGTGATCGTCAACGCGGCCGCCTACACCGCGGTCGACGCGGCCGAGACGGACGAGCCCGGGGCCAGGGCGGTCAACGTCGTCGGCGCCCAGAACCTGGCGAAAGCGGCTGCGGCACAGGGGATCGGCCTGATCCACGTGTCGACCGACTACGTCTTTCCCGGCGACGCGACCCGGGCCTACGAGGTTGATGATCCGACCGGCCCGCGGAGCGTCTACGGCGCGACCAAGCTGGCCGGTGAAATCGCCGTCCGGTCCGCGCACCCGGCCGCCCACGTGGTGCGCACGGCGTGGGTCTACGGAGCCACCGGCAGCAACTTCGTCAAGACCATGGTGATGCTCGAGGGCTCCCGCGACACCGTGAGCGTCGTCGACGACCAGGTCGGGTCGCCAACCTGGACCGCCGATCTGGCGGCCGGGCTGATCCAGCTGGCGGGGGCCGACGTACCGGGCGGTGTCCTGCACGCCACCGGCGCGGGCCAGACCTCGTGGTGCGGTTTTGCGCGAGCGGTGTTCGAAGAACTCGGTGCCGACCCGGAGCGCGTCTTGCCGATCACCACGGCGGAGTTCCCGCGGCCTGCCCCGCGGCCGGCGTACTCGGTGCTGTCGCCCCGGGCCTGGAACGAGGCCGGTCTCACGCCGCTGCCGGACTGGCGTGCCGCGCTGTCCGACGCCTTCGCGGCCCACCGCGCCGAGTTCTCCCCTACGCGGGGTTGAGCCCCGCGTCACCAGAGGTACCCAGGTCCGTCCGGTGACTCAGGTCCATCGTCCGACGGTCAACAACGCTGCTTACTTTCTGTAGTCAGATCGGGAAATTCCGAGTGTCGGCGGCATTGGCAATGGTGTCGTCGGGCCGGTAGCTCCTCGCCGAGGGGATTTACGTTGTACAAAGGTGTCGAAACGGCCACGTTCCGGAATCAATTCTTCACCCTCAGAGACTCTGTTACTCCTTGTATATCCACAGTTACACTCGGTTCATCGGGGAAGGCGTCGCGCAACCATGACGTTCAGTGACTGGAGTGATCGCAGATGAAGAGCAACAGGAGCCTGTACACGGGCTGGGCGAGACGAGCAGGTGTGACCGTGACGGCCGTGGCCGCCGCAGCGGTGCTCGCGGCGTCACCCGCGTCTGCCTCGCCGATCGCTGGCTCGGTGGGTTCTGCGTCTGTCGGATCTGCGTCGCTGGCAGCGGCGGCTCCGATGGCTTCCCTCGCGCAGGCCGTCAGCTTCGACGCCCAGATGGTCCAGCTGGTGAACCGGGCGCGCGCTTCCGTCGGCGCACCGGCAGTGACCGAGGCCAAGGGCCTGACGCAGTTGTCCGTCTGGTGGTCGTCGCAGATGCAGAACGGCTCCACCGGCTACAACCTCCAGCACAATCCCAACGCCTGGACGATGGTCACCAGCTATGGCGCGTCCAACCGGACCTCGTGGGGCGAGAACGTCGCCTGGTCGTCGTCCACGGGCACGACCGCCGCCCAGCTCTTCACGGCCTACATGAACTCACCCGATCACAAGGCCAACATCCTGGCGCCGAACTACCGGTTCATCGGAATGGGTACCGTCACCGGCGCCCACGGCCTGTTCAACACCACGGAGTTCACCAACGCGGTGGACGCCGGTCAGGCCGTCGTCCCGGCGCCGGTCGTCACTGCTGCGGTACCGAGGAACGGTGAGTTCTTCCGCGATGCGAGCACCAACTCCGTCTTCCGGATGGCCGGCGGCGCGCCCATCGCCGTCCATTCCTGGACGCCTTTCGGAGGTGTGAAGCCGACGAAGCTGGTGGCCCACACCACGGTCGCCCGCCTGCCGCAGTACCCGGCGGATGGCACCTACCTCCGGACCGCCGGAGTCGGCGCAGTCTTCAAGGTGGTCGGCGGGGCTCCGGTCTACGTCTCCCGGTGGGCCGCGATGGGTGGGGTCTTCCCGACGACCGACGTGGATCCGCTGGCCATCTCCTATGCAGGGAGCAGCGGCAACTGGTCGCATCTGCGGGCGTACCCCGTTGACGGCACCTTCGTGCGGACCACCAGCGACGGCGCGGTGTACCGGATGTCCGGCGGCGCCCCGCTCTGGGTGTCCTCCTGGGCGGCCATCGGCGGCGTCAAGCCCGCAATCGCCATCGACGCCGCAGCCGTGTCGCACGGTGGGATGGCGGGGGTCTGGTCCCACCTCAAGTGGCACCCGGCCGACAACGCCTACCTGCAGAGCTATGGACGCCCGAATGTCTACCGGGTGATCTCGGGCAAGGCAATCCCGGTCGCCGGCTGGGCGTCCGTCGGCGGGGTCAAACCGGTCACCGCGGTCCCGCAGAACGTCATCGCCCTCGCCGGGCTCGGCGGCAGGTTCAACCACCTCCTGCCCCGGTAGTTCCAGGCTCGTCTGCACCGGTAGTTCCCAGGCTGGTCCTGCACCGGAATTTCCAGGCTCGGCGCGGGGGTGGCTCGAGGCGGTTCCAGCCCTACGCTGGGACGCATCATGTCCACCATCAGCGAGTCGCCGACCGACCGCCCGCCGACGGAGGCGCTCCGCCCGCCGATGCAGGAGCTCCACCCGGGCTCGCCGGCCGGAGCGCCGGGGGCACGGCCGGCGGCGATGGCCTCGTTCGGCGGGTTCGAGGCCACCGACCTGATCGACGTGGTCGACCTCACCGTCACCCCGGACGCGATCGAGCGCAGCGGCGGCTGGTGGGCCGTCGCCGCCACGTTCGAGGGCAGCCTGATGGCGTACAGATTCGCCGACGTCCGCCCCACCGGGCTACAGCGGGTGGGCCGACCGTCAGCGACGGAGTGCAGCGCATCCTGGCAGGGTCCGGAACCGGGCTCGTGGCAGAGCTCGCTGGATCACGACGGGTACGTGGCGGGGGTGCGCACCATCCGAGAGCGCATCGCCCGTGGCGACGTCTACCAGGTGAACCTCTGCCGCGTGCTCTCCACCCCGCTGCCGGACCACGCCGATCCACGTGGCCTCGCCGCACTGCTCGCGGACGGCAATCCAGCGCCCTACCAGGGCGTGCTGCACACCGGCTCGGAGTGGATGGTGTCGGCGTCCCCGGAGCTGTTCCTGTCCCGTTCCGGAGCCCAGGTCGCCAGCTCGCCGGTCAAGGGGACCGCCGGCCCAGGAGAACCCTTCGCGGACAAGGACTTCCCGGAGAACATCATGATCACCGACCTGGTCCGCAACGATCTCGGGCGGGTCGCGGTCGCCGGTTCGGTGCGGGTGAGCATGCTGGCCGCCCGGCAGGAGCATCCCGGGCTGGCGCACCTGGTGTCGACCGTCGAGGCGCGGCTGCGACCCGAGGTCGGCTGGAGCGCCCTGCTTGCCGCCACCTTCCCGCCCGGATCGGTGTCCGGCGCTCCCAAGCACACCGCGCTGCAGGTGATCCGCGAGCTCGAGCCGGTGGTCCGCGGTCCGTACTGCGGGGCCATCGGGTTCATCGACGCGGACCGGGGCGAGGCGGTGCTCGCCGTCGGCATCCGGACCTTCTTCACCAGTACCGGACCGACTGGACGGATGCTGAACTTCGGGACCGGAGCCGGTATCACCCACTCCTCCGATCCGGAGGCCGAGTGGTGCGAGACCGAGCTCAAGGCGGCCAGATTGATGGCCCTGGCCTGCGGCTGAACGGGCGACGCGTCCGCCGCCACGCGGTTCCGTGCCGTCCGCCGGGCGGCCGTCGCGTGCGCCGGGCGGCTCAGCCTGCTGTTGTACAGTCTGATTTCCCTCGGGTCCCGGTCGAACAGCGCCGCCCGTCCCCTCGAACCTGATGCGAAGGTGAGCGCCCGCGTGACCGACCTGCCCGCGTCCGGTGGCGGCGTCGCCACCGCCGGGGAGCTGGACGAGGCTGTCCTGACGGCTCGCGATCCATGGTCGGGCCGGGTGGGATCGGTGCTCGTCGCGCTGCCGGACCGCATCGTCAGCGTGTTCTTGGTGGCCGCCATCCCGGTCGGGCTGGCCGTCATCTTCCACGTCTTCCTCCCGGCGGTCGTCTTCCCGGCGGCGGTCGTGCTGGTGGTCGCGCTCTGGCGCTGGACGCCGTCGCGCTATCTCGAGCTGCAGTCCGTGCCGCAGTGGTGGTCGAAGAGGACGGCGAAGGCGGGCAGCACCGAGAGCGGCAATCTCGCCCAGCGCGCCGCCGTCGGTGCCGGGCTGGCCCTGTTCGTCATGGTCGTGTGGTTGTGGTTCAACCGTCAGCACTACTCCGCGTACGTCGTCCTGACGAGGGACCCCGGCATCTACACGCTGCGGGCACTGTGGCTGGTCGACCACGCGACGCCGTTGATGGACTCGTCCAAGGAGGCCCTCGACTCCGCCGGGGTACCGGGGGTCGGCATCTCGTCCCTGGCCTTCCCCGACATCGGCACCACCCTGTACCCCCAGTCGAACGCGCTGCTGCCCGGTCTGCTGGCGGTGCTGGGCTGGTTCGTCGGGCTCAAGGGGGTCCTGGTCGGCAACCTGCTCGTCGGTGCGGTCGGTCTGCTCGCCGTCTACGGTTTCGCCCGCCGGCTGCTGGGTCCCATCTGGGCGCTGGTGCCGATGGTCACGCTGGCCGCGTGCATGCCGATGGTGGCGTTCAGCCGCGGCGCCTACAGCGAACCGGTGGCGCTGGTGTCCACCTTCGGTGGCCTGACCTTGCTCTGGATCGCCTGGCAGACGGGCAGACTCGGCCATTTCTTCGCGGCCGGTCTACTGATCGGCGTCGGTTCGCTGGCCCGCATCGACGGCGGCGTCACGCTCATCGGTGTGCTCGCCGGGTTCGCCGTCGTGACCATCGCGGCGCGGAGTCGCGAAGTACGGGTCCGGACGGCGCTGGCCTGCACGGCCTGGGCGGCCGGTGCCGGTGTGCTGGACGGGTTCTCGCTCCTGGACGGCAAGGTCAACTCGCCGGTCTACCAGGCCAGCGAGTGGAGCGGCATCTTCCCGTTGCTCGTTGCGACGATCCTGGCCTTCCTCCTGACGGTCGGCATAGCGTTCGTGCCCCTTGGTCCGGTGCGACGGTTCCTGGCCGTCGGGACCGTCCGCTGGACGAGGTGGGTGCTGGTGGCGGCCCTCGTCATCGGGTTGGTGATGATCTCCCGTCCGCTCTGGTGGACCACCCGCCTGGACAGCCAGCTCGCCGGCGCGCTCGGTTCGATGCAGCGAGGTCTCGGCCTGCCGTACGACCCGACCCGGACCTACAGCGAGTCGTCGGTGTCGTGGCTGGCGATGTACCTGAGCTGGCCGGTGATCATCCTGGCCGCGGTCGGTGCCGCGTTGTTGCTGGCCAGAACGGTGGGTCGCCGTGATCCGCGGCTGGCGATGTTCGCCCTCACGGTCAGCAGCGTCGCCGTGCTCTACCTCAACAAGGTGTCGATCTTCCCCGATCAGATCTGGGCGATGCGGCGGTTCCTGCCGGTGGTGCTGCCCGGGCTGATCATCGCGGCGGTCTACCCGCTGATGCGGCTGCAGCAGCTCCAGCGGGTCCGGCGAATGACCGTCCGTCGACCGCAGTTCGGCGTGTTCGCGGTGCTGCTGGCCGCCGGGATCGTGGTGAGCCCGGTCGTCGTGTGGGGCCGATCCCACCTCTGGGGGTTGGCGAATTCGCAGGCCCAGATCGCCGAGATGCGCATCGCCTGCGCGGCTGTCGGGGACCACCCGGTGATCCTGGCCGGGCCGGCCCCTGGGTCGGCGACCTTTCTCCCGACGTTCAAGGCAGGGTGCGGCAACGAGACGGTCGTCTATCCGAAGCCGACCGCTGCGGGCCTGGTCACGTTGCGGAAGCAGTTCACCGACCGGGCCAACGGCGCAGCCACCGCCGAACCGTTGGTGGTGGTGTTCGACGCCACTTCGGTGGGCTGGCAGGCCGGCGCACCGGCTCCCTATCTGACCTCGACCCTGACCGCATGGGAGCAGCCGTTGCAGCGCGTCCCGAACGTGGCTTCGACGGCGCAGCGGTCGATGTGGATCGGCACGGTGAACGCGGCCGGGAAGCTCGTACCCGTCAGCACCGGCCCGACGATCGTGAACGGTCCATGACGGAGCACAACCCCAATCCCGCTGTCCTGCTCGACGCCACTGCCATCCCGGCGAACCGCGGGGGCGTCGGCCGGTACGTCGAGGAGCTGTCCAGAGCGCTGGACCGGGCCGACGCCCGACTGACCGTCGTCTGCCAGCGGCGGGACGCCGAACACTTCGACGCGGCCGCTCCGCAGTCGAGGGTGGTGCCGATCGCGGACGAACTCGAGACCCGGCCCGCCCGGTTGGCCTGGGAGCAGGTCACGTTGCCGCGCATGGTGTCCCGGCTCGGCGTGCAGGTCGTCCACGCCCCGCACTACACGATGCCGCTCGCCGCCGGCGTCCCGGTCGTCGTGACCCTGCACGACGCGATCTTCTTCTCCGAGCCGGGGCTGCACCTGGGAGCCAAGGGCCGGTTCTTCCGTGCCTGGACGCGGATCTCGCTGCGCCGGGCCGCGGAGTGCGTCGTCGACAGCCAGGCAACGGCAGACGAACTGGTGCGGTACGCCAGGGCCGACCGCAGCCGCATGACGGTCATTCCGCTCGGCGTGGACACCACCCGTTTCGCCGTGCCGTCGGAGGAGCAGATCCGTTTTGCCCGTGAGCATCTCGGTCTCGGGACCCAGCCGTACGTCGCATTCCTCGGAACCCTCGAGCCGCGCAAGAACGTGCCGGCGCTGATCCGCGGGTTCTGCTCCGCCGTCAAGAACATGACGGATCCGCCGGCGTTGGTGCTGGCCGGCGGGGCCGGCTGGGATTCCGCCGTCGAACCGGCGATCCGCGCGGTTCCTGCTGGTATCAAGGTGATCCGGCCCGGCTACCTGCCGATCGAGATGCTCGCCGGTTACCTCGGCGGAGCGGAACTGGTGGCCTACCCGAGCCTGGGCGAGGGCTTCGGCCTGCCGGTGCTGGAGGCCATGGCGTGCGGCGCCGCAGTGCTGACCACCAGGCGCCTCTCGCTCCCCGAGGTGGGCGGCGACGCGGTGGCCTACAGCGATGTCGGCGCCGGTGATATCGCCGAGGGTCTGCGGGACCTGTTGGCGGACGGGGACAGACGTGCCGACCTCGGTCGTCGTGCGGTCGAGCGTGCGGCCGGTTTCACCTGGAGTTCCCATGCCGCAAGCTGTCTCGAGGTCTACCGCCGGGTTGCGGACCAGGCGCCGCACCGCCGGATCGGGGTGGGTTCCCGATGAGCGAGCACCGTGGCGACGACCCGAGGTCGGGCACAGAAGGCATCCTCGGGGTGGTGGTGGTCACCTATTCGCCGGGCGAGACGCTGGCCAGTTTCCTGGACTCGGTCGGCCCGGCCTACCAGGGCCCGACCGACATCGTGCTGGCCGACAACGGTTCCACCGACGGCTCGGTGGAGGAGGCGCAGCACCGGGAGGGCGTGCGGTTGCTGCGGACCGGCGGCAATCTCGGGTTCGGCTCCGGCGCGAATCGTGGTGCAGCAGTAGTGGATCGGTCCGCCGAGTTCGTGCTGATCGCCAACCCCGATGTGGTGCTGCACCCCGGCTCGCTGGACGTACTGGTCGCTGCCGCCCATCGGCACCCCACCGCCGGTGTGCTCGGCCCGGCGATCCTCACTCCGGACGGGGTGCTGTATCCCTCGGCCCGGCGGCTACCGACGATCTGGCTGGGTGCCGGACATGCGGTGCTCGGCTGGATCTGGCCGAAGAACCCGTGGACCAGGCAGTACCGGGCGGAGAACAACGGCGTGCACGAGCGGGCGGCCGGCTGGCTGTCTGGTTCCTGTCTACTGTTGCGGCGCAAAGCTTTCGACCAGATCGATGGGTTCGACGAGCACTACTTCATGTACTTCGAGGACGTCGACCTCGGAGCCCGGATGCAGCAGCACGGATGGGAGAACCTCTACGTGCCGGATGCTGTGGTGACCCACATCGGCGGCCACGCGGCAGAACGCCAGGGCGCCACCATGATCGCCGAGCACCACCGCAGTGCCTACCGCTACCTGGCCGGCGGGCATCCCGGGGTGTGGCAGTTCCCGGTTCGGGCGGTGCTGCGGGTGGCCCTGGGCCTGCGGGCGGCGATCGCGACCAGATCGGGTCGGGTGTCCGGCGGCGCCAAGCTCGACGGACGGCGACTGCCCAGCTGAGGTTCGGTGTATCGCAGGCTGTGCTCCTGCCGAATGCGGCGGTGCTGCCGCTCTCGTGGAGATGCCGGTCAAGCCGTGTGGCGCTTGGCCTTTCGATCGGGCGCACCCACGGCGGCCTGCTGCATACCGGCGTCGAGAAGGCCGTGGTCGGGAAGGCCGTGGTCGAGAAGGCCGTCATCAACGGCAACCTCGGTGTGGTGATGGGTCTCGGTGTGCTGATGCGTGCGGAGCCGGTACAGATCTGCCTCACGTGCACAGTCGGCGATGATGGCCGCCGACACCTCGAGGGTCGGGTTCAGATCCATCGGCGAGGTGACCGCTTCCGGCATCAGGACGTGAGCCCCCCGGCGGCGCGCTCGTCCGTACTCATCGCGCATCCGCTCCATCGCACCCACATCAAACCCCGCTCGGCCGGCATCCTTCCTGAGGAGGTTACGGCGCTCGACCTTCCAGATGCGTGCGGCGCGCCAGGTATCGTGCTCCTGCGGCAGTCCATCACACGGAAGGCACCGCGTGGAAAGGGAAAGCCATGAAGGGCATCGTGCTGGCCGGCGGAACGGGCTCCCGGCTCTGGCCGATCACTCTTGCGACATCGAAGCAACTGCTGCCGGTGTACGACAAGCCGATGATCTACTACCCGCTGTCGGTGCTGATGCTGGCCGGGATCCGCGAGGTGCTGATCATCACCACCCCGCAGGACGCCGAACCGTTCGCCCGGCTCCTGGGCGACGGCAGCAAGTGGGGCATGTCGATCACCTACAAGGTGCAGCCGGCGCCCAACGGGATCGCACAGGCGTTTGTCATCGGGGCCGAGTTCATCGGTGCTGACGACGTGGCACTCGTATTGGGGGACAACATCTTCCACGGTCCCGGCCTGACGAAGATCCTCCGCACCGCCCGTCAGGACGTGGACGGCTGCATGCTGTTCGGCTACGCGGTCTCCGACCCGGAGCGGTACGGCGTCGGCGAAGCGGACGAGGACGGGCGTCTGCTCTCGATCGAGGAGAAGCCGACTGCACCGCGCAGCAACCGGGCGATCACCGGACTGTACTTCTACTCGAACGACGTCGTCGAGATCTCCGGTTCACTGCAGCCGTCCGCTCGTGGCGAGTTGGAGATCACCGACGTCAACAAGGTCTACCTGTCGCAGGGACGGGCCAGGCTGCAGGATCTGGGACGCGGGTTCGCCTGGCTGGACACCGGAACCTACGAATCGCTGAACGAGGCCAGCCAGTACGTCCAGGTGATCCAGCACCGGCAGGGCGGACGCATCGCGTGCCTGGAGGAGATCGCGCTCGCGCAGCAGTGGATCACCCCGGAGCAGTGCGAGGCGGCCGGGCTCAGCCTGGGCAGCAGCGATTATGGGAAGTACGTCGTGTCCGTGGCGCGGGCCGCCAGCGCACAGCGGTAGGCGCGCATCGTCTGCTCGGCGCAGTTCTCCCAGGTGAACCGGCGGGCCCAGGCCACCCGGTCGACCGAAGGTGGAACCTCGCCGTCCAGCACCTGCTGGAGGCGGGCGGAAAGCGCGGTCTCGTCGCAGACCGGGAATCGCAGCGCGGCGCTGCCGGTCACCTCCGCGAGCACCGGGATGTCGGTGGTCACCACTGGGACGCCCGAGGCGAGCGCCTCGATGGCCGGCATGCCGAAGCCCTCGTCCACGCTCGGCAGGACGAGTCCCACCGAACCGGCGACGACCGACGGCAGGATCGCCTGGGGGAGGTAGCCGGCCAGCCGGACGCCGAGTTGCGGTGCGCCGGCATGGTCGGTGCCCCAGCCCTGCGGGCCGACGAGGAGCAGGTCGGGGCAGTCGTCGCCGATTCGGTCACGCAGCAGGCGGTGGGCGGCCAGCAGGGTGTCCAGTCCCTTGCGCGGCTCCCGGGTCCCGACGAAGACGAAGTAGCGGTCCGGCAGGTCCAAGACGGCCCGTTGTTCGTCGGTGACGGCCGGTGGGTCGAACCAGGACGGGTCGACGCCGTGCGGGGTCAGGAAGATTCGTTCCAGCGGGTAGCCGAATTCGGTCGAGATCGCATGGCGCGTGACCTCGGCGAAGGTGCAGACCGCCTTGGCCTGACGCAGGGCGCGCGGCACGAGGATGCGCAGGTCGTCGTTCTCGGTGCGCAGGGTGTTGCGGTGGGTGAGCCAGGCGAGATCGTGGATGGTGACAACGCCCGCAGCGCGGCTGGTGGGCGGCAGCACGAAGTTGGTGCCGTGCATGATGTCGGCCGACCCGATCAGCCATTCCACCCGCGGCAGGTCCGTACGCTGCCAGGCCGCGCGGAGCAACCGGGCGGGAAAGGGGCGCGCGCGGACCGATACCCCCGGAGGGACCGCGGCGGCGAGTTCGCGCCAGCCCCGCAGGGTGAAGGCCGTGGCGGAGACGGAGATGTCGTCCCGGGCCGCCAGCGCGGCGAGGAGATGCTCGGTGTAGCGGCCGATTCCGGTCCGCTGCCCCAACAGCGGGGTGGCGTCCAGGACGACCCGCGGGATCGCGCCGGGGCGGGTTCGTGACATTCTGCAAGAACTTACCGGTCGAGGAATCGTGCTGATGATGAACGGCGTGGTTCCGGAGACCCTGCACCGATGGTGGAGTTGACGAATGCCGGACCCGCAACGACCGCACCAGGGTGGGGGCCTGCTCACCCTGATCACCGAGCAGATGCTCGCGCGCGTGCCCGGCGGTACCGGTCGTTACTCGCGTGAAGTCGCAACCGCGGTCGGAGCTGCGGTGCCGAGCGGCTGGCAGGTGCGGGCAGTCACCGCCTGGCACCGCGACCTGCGGCCGGCTCGCGTGCCCGAGGTCGCCGGCCCGTACCGGCTGCCGGCGGAGGCCCGGGTACTCGCCCGACTGTGGGAGCGCGGGCTGCCGCCGACCGTCGCCGGCCGGGTGATCCATGCGCTGACCCCGCTCGCGCCGCCCCGGCTGCGGCGTGGCCAGTCGCTGGTGGTGACGGTGCACGACGCTGTGCCGTACACGCACCCCGAGACGTTGACCCCTCGCGGCGCGGCCTGGCACCGCCTGATGATCGAGCGCGCCGCCGCCATCGCCGGTGCACTGGTGGTGCCGACCAACGCGGTGGCCGCAGCGCTGGCCGAGGCGGGGGTCGGCGGCCGGATCGAGGTGATCAGCGAAGGCGCGGCGCCGTCGCTCAAGGGACCGGTGCCAGTCGCCGAGGTCGAGCGGGTGAAGGCGTCCTTCGGGTTGCCCGACCGCTATGCCCTGGTCGTCGGCACCCTGGAGCCGCGCAAGGGACTGGACATCCTGCTCGATGCGATGGCACTGGGGCGGGATCCGATGGTCCCACTCGTGGTGGTCGGGCAACCGGGCTGGGGCGACGCGGATGTGGAGCAGGAGGCGTTGCGCCGTGGGATCGCGGACCGCGTCCTGGTGCTCGGACGACTGCCCGACGAAGAGCTCACGGCAGTGCTGGGCGGCGCATCGGTCGAGGTGGTGCCCAGCCGATCGGAAGGGTTCGGCCTGCCGCTGCTCGAAGCCATGAGCCGTGGGATCCCGGTGGTCCATTCCGACGCGGCCGCCCTCGTCGAGGTGGCCGGCGACGCCGGCATCTGCGTTCCGGTCGGGGATGTCGAGGCTCTGGCTGCGGCGATCTCGACCGTGCTGACGGATCCCGAACTGGCGGTCCGACTCTCGACCGCCGGCCGCCTGCGAGCCGCCGACTTCTCCTGGGATGCGGTGGCGGAGGAACTCTGGGCGCTCTATCTCGATGTCGCCGCCGCCGATGCTGTGCGTCAGAAGGGCGGCGGGTCGTAGGTCGGTGCTGTTTCCGGCGCTGGATCCGGATCCGGCGCTGGGTCGGGTGCCGGGTGGGGTGCCGGGGTGGG
>NZ_JBEPNO010000046.1:0-16969 GCF_040546275.1 Nakamurella sp. UYEF19
CCCGATCAAACTGGCGACGACGGCATCAACAACGAGCCCGGCACTGCCACTATCGGGCCCGAGGACACCAACCTTAAGTGCGACTGTAGTACTAGGCGGTACCGCACCCATCCCGGAACGACCTACCCCAGCATCGATTCCGCGCCGCTTCTACCTGTTCGCCGCTGTCGCACTGTTGTATGGGATAATGGAGACCATCAGTGGAAACTGGTCCGCATCGGTGATGAGCACCCGTTTCGGAGCCAGCGCCACCCTGGCCGCGTTGTCCCTGACCGCATTCTGGGCCTGCGTCACCCTCGGCCGACTACTGTTCGCCACATTGGAGAAAGTCATGCCGCCGCGGTGGGTGTTCCGCACCATCCCGCTGCTGACGATAGCCGCCTACCTGATCATCGCCGTCACACACCGACCCGGACCCGGACTGGGAATCGCGCTGTTCGCCCTGGCCGGACTCGGATGCTCCGCCCTCCTACCCTCCATTATCAGCTTCGGCCAAGAAGACCTCACCGCGATGCACGGATCAGCCCCGGGCGCCCTCATCGCCGCCTACCAGATCGGCTACGCCCTCGCCGCTTTCACGGTCTCACCATTGATGGCTGCCGGCCTGGACTTCGGTGTCATCTTCGCCGTCGTCGCGTCTGCCACCGCCATGATGGCGGCACTGATCTACCCGATCAGCCGGCGCAAAACCGTCTAGCATTCTAGGGGGCCGTCATGCCGTGGACATCCTCAAAGGGGGACGGGCCTCCAACATTCTCAACAGGGTCAGCGCGTGCAGCGGCAACTACCTGTTCTCCATAAAGTCTCGGACGTCGTGCGCAGCCCCTCCACCAGGTGAGGGCCGTCGGTGCCCGTAGAGCATGGGCGGGAGTGGGTCGGACCGGTTGCGAGTACGGACCGCATCCTGCGGGGGAATGACGTGATCACGTGACACACCGACCTGTAGGCGGCACGACGCCACTCGGGCGGGCAGGCTCGATAGATTCTGGAAAGGTGCAACAGATGACACTCTGGGACAAGCATCCGGACATGATCGTCCACGAGAGTGAGCCGTACAACGCGGAGTCCAACCCCGCCGTCCTGGCCGAGCATTACCGGCTCATCGCAATCGAAGGTGTAGGCCGGGTCGGAACCCGCCGACCTCCAGCAGGGATCGGGCGATGTAGTTGGTGAGGTTCCGGAAGCCCAGAGCCGATCCCCGCAGGTGCTCCAGGCGGCCGTTGATCGCCTCGGTCGGTCCGTTGCTGGTGCCCGGCCGATCGAAGTAGGCCAGGACGTCGGCGGCTCGTTGCTTCAGCGTCCGGCCGAGCGTTCGGATCTCGAGCAGGGCTGTGGGGACGCCGGTGGCCAGGGTGTCGATCAGCGTCTGCATTTTCGTCTTGCCGTTGGTGCGGTCGGGGTCGCGGTAGGCGTCGACCATCGCCTGGTAGACACCCCAGGTCGCCTCCACCTCCAGATGGTCCTTGTTGGCGAACAGGGCCGAGATCCGTTGCTGCTGCTTGTCGGTGAGCAGATCCGCACCGGTGGACAGGGTCCGGCGCGCCGAATACAGCGGGTCGCCGGCCCGGCCGCGGTGGCCCAGGGTCTGCTGTTGCACTCGGCGTCGACACAGTTCCAGGCTCTGCCCGGCCAAGCGGACGACATGAAACGGGTCCATCACCACGGTGACGTCGTCGGCCAGCTCTTCGACGGCGGCGGTCTTGAAACCGGTGAACCCGTCCATCGCTACCACTTCCACTGCGGCCCGCCATGTTTCGTCCCGTTCGGATAGCCACGTCTTGAATACCTGTTTGGATCGGCCCTCCACCATGTCCAGCAGCCTGGCCGGGCCGGTGCGGTCTCGGACCGGAGCGAGGTCGATGATCACGGCGGGCGTACTTGTCGCCGCGGCGGGTGTGCCGCCACACGTGCTCGTCGACCCCGATGACCTTCACCCCGTCGAAGCGGTGCGGGTCGGCGATCAGCACCCGCCGTCCCTCCGCGAGCACCGCATCGTTGGCGGTGTTCCACGAAACCCCCAGTCCTTCAGCGATTCTCATCGACCGTGAGGTGCTGGCAGACCAACGCGGTCAACGCCCACCGCAACCCGCCGCGGGACAGCCTGGCCCGCGGCTCGGCGGCCTTGCTGGTGTCCTGCCGCCACACATGGCCGCACCGGTCGCAGCGGTACCGGCGGACCGTCACCAGCAGGATCGTCGGGCGCCAGCCGAACGGTTCGTGCGCCAGCCGCCGCGTGGCGGAATCCCGAGGCCGGCCCTGCCCACCGCAGCGTCCGCATTGGTCGTCGCGATCAACGACGCGGCAGGCCAGCACCGCCCGACCTGGTTCCAGGAACTGCCCGGTCACCTGCAAACCGAGCGGGTCCAACCGGACGAACGTAGTCAGATCAGGGGTCGAAAAAGTAGAGTCAGCCATGTCGAGGTCTTCCGTGAGGACAGCGTCAGAACTTCCATCATCGGAAGACCTCGACCCCTACCCCCGGCAACGACGCGCCGACCCAGCTACACCCTCAACTGCGAAGAGCCGCATTACCTGACGGACCTGGACCGCTTCTACAGCCGCAATCATGGGCCTGTACCCAATATCAACGCGCAAGACTGGAATCTGGTCGTCGACGGGTTGGTCGGCACCCCGTTGACGCTGAGCCGGGTTGCCGCAGCCCAGTGAGGCCAGGACAGCCTCGGCGGGCAGTCCGTCGGTCTGACCGGTGTGGTAGCGGCCGGCGCCGAACACGTCCGACTCGTCGCCCTCGCTGATCACGGCCAGTGCATCAGAAGGCCCGCAACAGCTCTGACCCGAGCCGGATCCCACGGCCGCTGCTGCGGCGGCGTAGCGGTCGCGGACGTGTTCGCGGAGTTCGTCGGTGGTCGTCATGACCGACCCCTTTCACGGGTGGACATGTTCATAGATGAACGTCGATGTCCCCACCATGACCCAGACATAGACGTTTGTCAATGTTTGGGTGCATACTTGCCTCGTGATCACCACGCGAACCGAGCTGTCGCTGACCGATGTGGCGTGCTGTGCGCCGCTGACCCGGGAGCCGTTGAGCGCCGAGACGGCCGCGGTGTTGGCGCAGCGGTTGAAGGCGATCGCCGACCCGACCCGGTTGCGGCTGTTGTCGATGGTCGCCGCGCATGAAGGCGCCGAGGCGTGCGTGTGTGACCTGACCGAGCCGCTCGGCCTGACCCAGCCGACCGTGTCCCACCACCTCAAGGTGCTCGTCGACGCCGGTCTGTTGAACCGCGACAAGCGCGGCGTGTGGGCATATTTCGCGCTGGTTCCGGGGGCGTTGGATTCCCTGGCCGCGGTGTTGGTCAGCCAGTCACCAGCCGTGCCGATGTCCGTCTGAACCCCATCGCACTGGTCGTCGGCGACTCGAAGCCGATCCGGCCGCGCCCGATCGTCACCAGACCGGACCGCGCAGTTGGAGCAGACTCTTCCCGTGATTGATGAAAGGCCCGACGTTCGACAATCGAGGCTGCTGTTGGGAGGCAGCAGTCGCAGCCGTCACTGCAGCCGGCGGTCGCCGTCATGGTGGTCCTGTCCGATGCCCGGTGCGCAGCAGGCTTCACCCTTCCAGAAGGCCAGGCCATCGATGCTGTCGGCATTGGTTGGGCGGTGTGTGGCTGTGTGCCCCGGGAGCCGAACAGGCACCGGTCGGTCGATCCCGACAGCTTGCTCGGCCGAGCCCTCGATCACAGGATTGAGCACAGCGTGAAAGCCGGGTAGGGCCCGGCTAGGGTTGCCGGCTATGCCTTCATCACAGACCGGAACCGGCCGAGGGGACACCGTCGACGTCGTTTTCCCTTGTCTGAACGAAGAGGCAGCCTTGCCTGACGTGTTCCGGGCTGTCCCGGCGCACTACCGGGTCATTGTGGTGGACAACGGGTCTACCGACGCCAGTGGCGATGTTGCCCGGCAGTTGGGTGCCACCGTGGTCATCGAGCCCCGGAAAGGATACGGAGCGGCTGTCCATGCCGGCGTTCTCGCGGCCACCTCCGCGGTGGTGGCTGTGATGGATTGCGACGGGTCGCTGGACCCGGCCCAATTGTCGGCGCTGGTCGCCGCCGTCGTGGAGGGAAGATGCGATCTTGCTGTAGGTCGACGTCAGCCCGTCGAGAGGCGATCGTGGCCGTGGCACGCCCGGTGGGGCAATCGATTGCTGGCTCTGATGCTTTCATCCAGGGTTCCGGGGTTGTCGGTGACCGACCTCGGCCCGGTGCGGGTGGGCTACCGGCTTGATCTGTTGTCCTTGGCCGTGACCGACCGGCGTAGCGGATATCCGGTGGAGACGTTGATCAAGGCGGCCAAAGCGGGCTGGCGGATCCAGGAGTTCGACCTGAGCTACCGGCGTCGTGCCCCGGGAACCAAATCGAAGGTGTCGGGATCGATCCGGGGCACCATCACCGCCACCAGGGACATCCTGCGTATCGTCCACCTGCACGGGAGGGGGCCATGACGGTGACGACCATTCTCGTCGTTGCCAAAGCACCCGTGTCTGGCCAGGCCAAGACAAGGCTGTGCCCGCCACTTTCTCCCCTTGTCGCCGCCGATCTGGCCGCTGCTGCACTGCTGGACACGCTGGCCGCGGCCGCTGGTGCGCTCCCTCTGCTCGCTGCTACAAGGGACGGCGTCCGCACCCGCATCGTGGTGGCTATCACCGGTGATCTGACGCTGGCCGCACGCGCCGAGGCGATCAGCGTGGCAATGGGCCAGTGCGAAGTGATCACCCAACGTGGAGACGGCTTGGCCGCCAGACTCGTGGCCGCGCATACCGACGCCGGCGGCCTGGGACCGGTGCTGCAGATCGGGATGGACACCCCCCAGCTGACCCCGATGATGTTGGCCGGGGCCATCGACGCGCTGCAGCCGCCTGGGGTGGACGCGGTCCTCGGGCCTGCCAACGACGGCGGTTGGTGGGCGCTCGGCCTGAAGTCAGTCGAAGTCGCCGAAGTGCTCGCAGACATTCCCATGTCGCACCCGCAAACCTACGATCTGACCCTCGCCGCTCTGAGGCGGATCGGCCTCGAGGTCCTGTCCCTGCCGACTCTCACCGACGTGGACACCTATAGCGATGCCCTCCACGTCGCCGCGGATGCGCCGGACACCCGCTTCGCGGCCGCCGTCCACCTGCTGTCCACGCAGGACAACCGTGCGGCCACCGACTCGTCGAGCCCGTGACCGGCCGGGTGCACAGGCCTCGGCTGGGTGCCGACCCGCGGCTGCTGTAATGGTGGGGTGGCTGCTGAATCTACGTCCTCTCCGTTGCTGAGCGGAAAGGACTTCGCGGCAGTTTCGGAGTTCGAACCGGCAAACCTGCTGCGGGAGAGCCGTCGACAGCGGGGCCTACGGACCGTGGCCGTACCGGCTGTCTGCCTCCTTGATCCTGACGGTGACATCGTCCGTTACCTGCAAGGGTCGGGCCATGGTCGGCGCCATCCTGGATGGGCCTGCTACCACACCGAGATGTGGACGGTGGATGTGGCAGGCCTCGCCATCGGAGTGGTCGGTATGGCGGTGGGGGCGCCTTTCGCGGTGCTGGTCGCAGAACAATTGGCCGCTTCCGGCGCCACCGTGGTGGTCAGCATCACCTCGGCCGGACGCATCTCCCCGCAACTGAGGCTGCCCTGTTTCGTCCTGATCGAGCGGGCTTTGCGTGATGAGGGCACCAGCCATCACTACCAACCGCCGGCACCGTGGAGTTACCTGCAGCCGCGCCTACAGGCCGCTCTGGCGGGCGCATTCACCGATTTGGCCGAGCCGGTGCTGACTGGGACGTCGTGGACGACCGACGCCCCGTATCGGGAGACGGCAGCGGCGATCGCGCACGCCCAGAAATTGGGAGTGGCCTGCGTCGAGATGGAAGCCGCCGGCCTCTACGCCTACGCAGCGGCTCGCGGCGCGGCGGTGGTGTGCCTTGCACACGTCACCAACACGATGGCCACCGACGGGGAAGATTTCGAAAAGGGTGAGGCCGCAGGTGTCCATGATGCCCTTGCGGTTGCCGCCGCCGCCGGGCGAGCCCTCACCGGGGTTTGAGCGGTACCGGGTTCAAAATGGCCACCGGCGGCCGAACCTGTTCACCAAGCGGCCATCCAGACCGAAATGGCGTCCGGCCGGGGCGATGGCCAGCAGCACCAGCGGGAAAAGATCTTCTGCCGGGTACTCCCACAGATACAGGTGCGTATGCCACAACAGAATCCAAATTGGTCCGATCAGGAGCAGCCCGCCGACGGCGGCAAGCCGTGAAGCAATACCCAGCAGCAGCCCGATGCCGACCGCGAGCTCGGCCAGGGTCAGGAACACGCCCCAGAATCCCCAGGCCGGCAGTACTACGCTCTGGTAGAAGGCGCCAAGGGGCCGAATCCCGGTCTTGGCCGCCGCGTCGGTGAGGATGCCTTTCGCGGAGGCATTGGTGATGAGCGTGAACGAGAAAAAGCCCAGATCGAAGCTGCCCGCGTTCAACACCTTCGCCAACCCATTGGTCAGGAACACCAGACCCGTGAAGATACGCAGGGCCGTGAACAACCGGACAAAGATCGTGACCTCACCAACCTGCGTCGACCGCGTCGCGGCTGCTGTTTCGGTCATCGCATCTGCCTTCCTTGCCTAGGGACCCGCATCGTCGCTATCCACCGGCCGGTCGATCGACCACCAGTTCCGAAACGAACACGGCCCGTTCGGAGCCCGGCCACCAGGAGATCCGTGGCGGCACTCACATCATCATGGCTGGAACCGGTCCGTTTGACCAGTGCACCGGATCGGCCGTCAGCACCCGGTAAGAAGTTGCACCGGCTCGTGAGGTTTGCAGGATCGACGGAGCAGACGGATCGGTGTCAGGTAGGGGCCGACTCAGCGCTGGCGGCCGGGTGACCGAACTTCGGGAGCACCATGCCGTTCACGCTCAGGATCCGAAGCTTCCGTCACCGCCCCGACGCGGCCGTCCCTCAGCTGATGCGAGCCCGCGGGCTGCCGCTTCGACCTTAGACGTCGATTGATTCACCAGTAGGTCAACTCCAGGTGGTTGACCAGCAGCGCGATCAGAACCTGCAGGGCCAGCGCGTAGGGCACCGCCCGTTTCGGTAGCAGCGCCAACGAAGCGATCAGCCAGAACCCGAACGGTAGCCAGATCCGCTCGGTCTCGGCCTTGGACAGGCCGGTCAGGTCCGCGACGAGGACGGAAACCGCCGCGGCCAGCGAGAGTGCTGCCGGGACGAAGGTTTCGCGGTCCAAGACGGCCGATCTGGCTCGAAGCGCCACCGGCACCGCCCGGCGGAGTCCGGCAGCCACAGCAGGACCGGCCGACAGGGTCAGCGCGGCCAGGTTCGCCCAGACGTAATAGGAGTACGGCCGCAGGCTGGCGACCCCCTGGTAGTACCGGATCGTCACCAGGCGTTCACCGTCCAGCCAGTTGAACCCGGCCAGAGTGAAGGTGGTCGCGACCACGACAGCTCCGGCCAGGGCGGCAAGCCAGATCCAGCGGTGGGCGGCGAACGCGAGCGCCGTCAGGATGACGGTGCCCATCAGTAGCAATCCGTACGACAGGTAAGCGGTGTATCCGAGCAGCAAGCCCCCGGCCCCGGCCATCAAGGCACCACCGGGCCCCCCACGGCGACTACCGATCACCGCGAACGCGATACCCCACGCGGCAACGCCGGCGAACAGGCCGTCGGCCGAGACACCGACCCAGACTGCGCCGGGAAAGAAGACGGCGAACGGCAGGATGCGGCGGGCCGCAATAGGGGCGCCCAGTGCGCGCACCGTCAGGCACACGGCGATGCCGGCTGTCGACCCGACGGCGATGACAACGGCCCCGGCCCATCCGCCGCCACCCAACCCGATCCGTTCCAGCACCAGGAACACCAGGGTCGCCCCGGGCGGATGGCTGGAGACATGCGTCGTCCACGAGCCCGGCTGGAAGTCCACGATGTGGCTGGTGAATCCACGCAGGAAGGCGCCGATCCCGCCGATCCGCGGGAGGTCGTGCAGGTACTCGGTGTCGGCGGTCAACCGGCCCGCCCAGCCTCGCTGCCAACCGTCGACCAGCGCCAGCGACGACGTCCAGGCGATGGCAACGATCACTGCACCGGGGGCCAGCCGCCGCCACCGTAGAGAAGCCGAGACGCGGACCGCATACAGCACGCCCAGAACGCCCAGAGCGACCGCGAATGGCGACCCGACGCCGACGTGCGGCATGACCCGCGAGAACAGCGGTGGCGCCTGGAGGTTCAGCGGCACACCAGCGTTCAGTAGTGCGTAACCAACAGCACTAGCCACCACCACCAACCCGATCGCGATCGCGACCGCGACCAGATCGCCCCGCGCGGGGGTCTGATCCTCAGCAGGAGAGGTTGGCCCAGCGGGGGTTGCGGTCGAGAGATTCCTCATCTCGCCTCATCTCATCTTGACGGTGAGCTCGCTCGTCGCCGCCGCATCTGGTCGGATCGGCCCGTCGTTGCCGGATAGTGGTCGACGCTACCTTCGCGACCCCTGACCTGACCAAGGTCGGCCGCCTCCGCCTGCCGATGCCGTCCCGGATGGTCAGCCGGGGACCAGGCAGGGCCTGTCGGCGAATCGCTTCGCGTCCTCCACGACGCGGTCGAGGGTCCGGTGGATCAGGGCTTGGTCGGCGTCCAGGCGTCGAAAACGTGGGACGACACTGGTCTCGAGCCACCGCCAACGGTCGTCGAACCGCGTGATCCTTGGGACAGTGCGGGTCCTCAGCGCTCCGCCGAGGCCGCGGGTCAGGGAGTAGGCAAGGAAGGAGGTGAAGTACTTGACCTCCTGCCGAAGGCCGCGCACCTCGAAGGTCGTCGTCGAGCCCATCGATATCAGCCGAGCGTAGATCCCCGACAGGCAGTCGAATAGCGGCTGCACAACGACACGCTGTTCGTGCTCCAAGAGGGCGAGGTTCCCTGCCCACACCATATCGACGGCAGCGAGTCGGGCCTTCTCCCGCGACCCTTCGTCATCAAGAACTGCCCGACCGCGGTCGATCGTCTCGAAAGCGGCAAGAATCCCGGCGTACTCGTGCTGCGGGCGTAGTAGCCGCCGCAGCTCATCCATGCCATCGGCGCCGGCGAGGTAGGCGAGGTGCACCCAGAAGATGTCGTCGTAGATCGCGTTGTTGACAGCGCGCATCGTGTTCGCGTCTGCGGTCAGCAGACGCCGGCGGCTCAGGCTGCGCGGGAGGTCCACGTAACCGCTGCGGTCGGTATCCCACCGGAAGGGGAACAGGACCAGTCGAGCGTGGTGAGAGGCGATCGCTGCCATGCCGGCCCACTTGAAGCAGGAAGGCTGCAGCGCATGGAGCCACGCATACCGGGAGGAGATCTCCATGTTGCGGTGGAAGGTGCAGCAGGGTGGACTCAGCAGAGCATCGGCCACGGCACGCCATCCCGCCACCGTGTCCGGCGGCCCGTCCGGGAGTAGATAGTCCAGAGTTCCCACGGTCGGCCACCTCCCTCGCCGTCGCCCGCAGCGTGCCCGGCGGGCAGATGTCGTCCTCAGTGTGCACCCGTACCGAGTCGCCAGCGACTGCCTGAATCCTATCGATGACTTCGAGGCCCGCTTGATGTCGGGGACGCTAACGCTCCAGCTGGAGCGTGGGGTGGACTCACCGACGCGCGTACACCGACCGAGGTTCACCGCGACGAACGCCGCCGCCGGCTTGAATCCCGGCGAATTGTTCGGCGAGCCACCGGGAAAGTGGGAGCGGGGTCAGCTACGAGCTGGTTCTAGGGGGCTAGGTGCTGGACGGCGCAGGAGCAGAGCTGTGAACTGCTGGGCTGTTCCCCATGGGGTCAGATGGTTCTCCCCACTGCGGTCGACCTCCTGGTAGCCAGGAAACTGAGCGGCCAGCTCCTGATGGGTGTATCGCACGATGGGCAGGCCACTGCAGGTGGTAGGTCCGTCGGGTCCAAAGGTCGCGATGACCAGCCAACCTCCGGGCCGCAGGGATCGTTCGAGGGAGGCCAGATAGTCTTCCCGCTCGTCGGGCTCGGTAAGGAAATGGTAGACGGCGCGGTCGTGCCACAGTGCGAACTGCCGGTGCAGCTGAAGGTCCAGGACGTCGGCGACCTGGAGCACAACGCCCGCTCCGGCGTCGCCCAGCCGGTCACGCACCGTCTGCAAGGCGGTGGCCGAGAGGTCGATCGCCGTCAGGTCGTGAAACCCCCGGGCCAGGAGATGGTCGACCAGGGTGGACCACCCGGCGCCGACGTCGATGATGGCTTCCCCCGGCGCCAGGTGAACGGAGTCGACCAGGCCAAGAGACAGGCCTGGTACTGACTGCCACCACGACACCCCGTCCATGTCCTTGGTGTCGTGGACGCCCTGCCAGAAGTCCTTTCGGGCCTCCGGGTCGGACGGCCATAGGGACGGGCTTTCGTCGGTGCTCATGACGTGACGGTAACTACAAGCGCTGCTGGGCGCCGCCGATGAGGGACACATCAATTCGGCATCCCGGCATTGACGCGGCCGGCCCGCTAAATTTGGATGCATGCCGACACCAGCGACGTCCACACCGCTCGGCGACGTGGATCGCATCGTTGACGGCGGGGACATGGACTGTGGCAGCGGACTGTTGCTGCTCATCACCCGCGCGATGCGAAAGCTGCACGAGGGTGACCTTCTCGGTATCTGCAGCGCCGAGCCCTCGGTCGTCACGGATCTGCCGGTGTGGGCCGACCTGGTCGGGCACGAGGTGGTCGCCCGCTCCACCGACGGTCGGGACGGCCCGTGGTGGTTCACGGTGCGGAAAGTCGTTCGCCATCAGCCGGACACGATATTCACGAGCGGGGCGCGGACCCCGGTGGGGCAGCGACTCTGGTTGTACACAAATTTTGACTGCAATCTGGCGTGCACCTACTGCTGCGCGCAGTCCTCGCCAAAAGCGCCCGCACGCCGACTCACCCCGGAGGTGGCGGCGGAGGCGCTCTCGGAATTCAGGGAGCTCGGTGGGGTCGAAGTCTTCCTGACCGGGGGGGAACCGTTCATGCATCCCGAGCTCGGCGATCTGGTAAAGGCAGCGTCCGGGCTACAGCGCACGATCCTGACCAACGCGATGGTTTTCGCCCGCGGCCAGCGGCGCCAGACCCTGGAGGTGATGGACCGCAGTGTCGTGCTCCAGGTGAGCCTGGATTCGGCGACGCCCGACCTGCACGACCGTCAACGCGGCGCCGGTTCGTGGTCCAAGGCGTTGGCCGGTATCGGTCAGGCCCGGTCGATGGGCTTCCGGGTACGGGTGGCTGCAACGCTCTACGACGAGGACCCGGGCGCCGTGCAGGCGCTGCACACCCGGCTCGACGCCGAGGGAATCGACGCGGCGGACCGCATCATCCGACCAGTTGCACAGGAAGGCTCCGCAGACACCGGGTTGCACGTGTCGATCGACACCTTGCAACCGGAGCCCACGATCACCTCCGACGGCGCCTGGTGGCATCCGGTGGCCGTCACGAACCCGAACATGCGCATCGCCGATGCCCCCCTGCCATTGACAGAGGTCTTCGGTGTCATCCGGGACACCCTCGCCGTCCAGGACGCCGCCGCCCGGTCGGGCCGCGAAGTCTTCCGGTGCGCGTGAGCAGCTATCGGTGGGCACTGACGTGCGCGCCCCCTCATCCCTACGTCATTCACCGTCCCCATTCGGGATCCGGCCGAAGTCGGCCGTCAGCAAAAGTAAGGAATGTCCGCCCGTTCAACACAAGCTGCAAATAGAATGCTGGTCAGCGCACCCCCCGCTGCACCGCGACATTTCAATGCTCGCCCCGTGTAGCCGACAGAATGGTTTAGATGTGGGTTTTCGTTCAACTACCCGCCGGGTGATGCCTGGCAGTGGGCCGTCCTGTCCTAAAGATGGAGCCCACTTCGGTGACCGCCACCCTGACTGTGCTCCCGCAGTTGCTGCGACATCACGCCTCTCACCCACCTCCAGCGCCTGGAATGCGCCATTGCCGTCCGGTGACCAAAAATGACGCAGAACCATGAGGATCAGGTCGACAGCCAGATCCCCGGAGTGGAGACGCTCCTGCAGCAGTGTCGGCTGGGCATGACCCGGCTACATCCGTCACAAGCCCAGGCGGCGGTTGCATCCGGGGCATTACTGGTCGATACCCGTACCGATGCCCAGCGAGCTGTCCAAGGTCACCTTCCGGGAGCGGTGGTCATCGACCGAACAGTGCTGGAATGGCGGCTGGACCCCACCAGCCCCTGGCGGATACCGGAAGCCGCCGGACCCGACCTGCTCATCGTGGTCGTGTGCGGTTACGGGTTCTCCTCGAGCCTGGCCGCAGCCAGCCTAAGATCCCTGGGGCTGTCCAGGGCCACCGACATCATCGGCGGCATGCAGGCCTGGCTCGATGCCGGACTCCCGACAACTGTCGAGCCGGCCGACATCAGGTACTGACCGAGCGAATCGACCGACAGGCAAACAGGTTGCCATCACCTCCGACTCGATACTGGGACGCCCTTGCACATAGCCACCGAGCGCGCTGGGGGCAGCTCAGCTGGTGATGTCCTTTCGGCGGAACCGAAGGAATGCCAGCACCACTACGAAGGCGTAGGCAAGTCCGGTGAAGATCCCGCGGACCATGTCGTCCCACCGGATCGGGTCGACCAGGGCACCGCTCCACGACGGACCGTAGTGGGTCGGCAGCCAAAGGCGGATGTTTCCCAGAGCGTCGATCTGGTCGAGAATCTGCGAAAGGATGGCGACCAGCGCAGCTCCTCCGACGGCCCCGAGCGGAGCATCCGTCAGAACGCTGAGCAGGAATGCCAGACCAGCGACCCAGGTCAGCTGCACGGCCAGGTAGGCGACGATGACGCCGATGCGCATGAGGCCGCTCCGTGTGTCGAAGTCGTCACCGATCGGTGTCGCCAGCGCACCGGCTCCGTAGGCAAGGAGACCGACAAGGTAGGTGCCAGACGGTTCACCTGCCGCCCGGCCCGTTCCACTCGGCCTTCTGCGTGGCCGGCGAACATGGCCGGCCAGGATGGGTGGACCCACCCTCATCTCCCGGCAGGCACCCATAAACACGACGGCCTCGGGACACAACCCGCCATGCAGTCACGATCGCGGCCAGTCATCGTTCCGTAGCGGGAACGGGTGACTGGATGTCGCCGACACCACGGCAGGACCGATCAGCACCGTGACCCGCCCATTCCCGTAACACCTGTCCGGTGACACGTCCCGCAGCGGTACCTCCTACGGAGCAACCGACCTCCCGATCTGGTCGGCACTCCGCAGCCGTCGTGGCCGACGGCCGACCGACCACGCCCATCACGTCAGTAGCTGCGTCGGATTGAAGCCATCGCAGTGTTCGCCGGCCGGGGACAAACGGTGCACTGCCCGCCGATACCGTCAGTGCGCCCAACGCGGGCGAGATGGTCGGCCGCGGGGTGCAGCACGAGCGGCGCGCCCGTCGCGCTCCCCCGCCAGCGGCTGACGCAACCCTGGGAGGGCAGGTCCGGCGGGGGCACCACCAGGGCCGAGCACCGGACGACCGACGCTGGGAGCCACCACGACGTCAAATGAGGCAACGTGGGCGCTCAGGTGACCCCTCGGGCCCCTCTGTCACGTGACGTTCGTGCTGGTGAGGCCTCCGGTGACCCCGGATCGCCTTCCCGACGCTCCGCGCTTGCTTGGCAGATAATGTTCGATTACCTGACTGCAATATGCGCGTTGCGAGCGACGATGGCCGCGCCATAGCTGAGAGAGCCTACGAATCTGGTCTGATGTTTTCGGGGATTCAGCCCGTTCGGTGAGTGGCCAGGTACTCCGCCACGGCCTCACGCATGAGGTCACTCGGACTGCGACCCTCGGACGCGGCTAGCGCGGCGAGCTGCTGATTCTGGGCCCCCCGGCAACCGCACCTACTGCACCCTGGAGTGCTCCCCCGGTCCGGCGTCTGGATGAATGCTCGACCGACCCCGCAGCAATTCCTCCAGCTCGGCCGGACCACCAGCGGCCTGCTCCAACATCTGACGGCCATGCGCGGCGGCCTCAGCGCCACCCCGAACCGTGCCACCGGTCGCCTCACTCAGTTCCATCTCGTGTTCGGCCCAATCAGCAGCCGCCCAGAAGTCCTGCTCGGTTCTCACTGTTCCTCCTCCATCAAGTTCGTGCTTCGTACAGATTGCATCACGTGGGGACGTGCGCACCGCGGGACGGCACCAGCTGCACCGTCACCTTCAGCGACGGACTACCCAGCTGCCGAGGCGGTCACACGATTAGGTTAGGCCGCGCTGGCCGGGCCTCGTCCGTGGTGGGCTCCTTCCTGGCCGCGACCACTCCCCGTGTCCGGCATCCTCGCCGCGGCCGGGGGCTGCTTCGCCGGGTGACCTACAAATCGATGACGCCGGGTTCGACTACGACGCGCGAGTTATGCGGATCGACTGCCACTACCTGCCGGAGGCGGAACAACGCGATCAGGACGCCCTCTGCGATCGGCATCACCCCGCCGGACAGCCCGGTGACCGACCCTCGGGCAAAGTAGGGAACGCCGGCCGCGGGCTGGGGAGGCCAGAACAGGACTTACAGTGATCATGGCCCCGATGACGAACACGTCCTGGCCGTCGCCGTCGTGGCGGGTGTCGACCCTCTCGTCACCTTGAGCTGAAGACCTCCCGCCGAGCGGCTTCCCGTGGGCATCTAGAGACTCACACCAGCGCAAGTGAACGGGAAAACCGTCCGTCTTGATCCAGCCCGCGCTGGGGCCATACGCAGCATCGCGCGTATGGCCCGGCCGCTGCGCCCACAGCCGGAACCTCCCGAAAGGCCGACGACAGAGGATGGAACACGCGCATCTGGTAGGTCGTTAGTCCGCGCCTAGGGGAACATTGCGTTCTACAGAAGCAATAGCGCTGTTACACAACGCTTTTGAGACCACCCACTGCCACATCCGTCACCCTACTCAGTGCGGCTGTGATCTCCCCAAGAGTAGGTTGTGCATTGCAATGATCACCAAGTAACCCGAAACATGTTATGCTGAAACATGTTTCGAGTGTGGTGCGCCTGGAGGGATTCGAACCCCCAACCTTCTGATCCATATCGCGAGACTTGTTGCAGCGTAACACTTCTCGATAGTCATAGGCTGATTTCTTCGCCAATTGAGACACCCTTGGCCCCGGATAGCGCGACGGTTCTGCCATTTGACCCGAGACGTCGGAGATTGGTTCCACCGGATGCTTTGACCCAGCCCGCCTGATGCGCCACCCTGATCGAAACAACCTACTATTGGCCCGATCTCAGGTCTATCCACGGACAAAGACAACCTACCGATACGCCCTGCAGACTCGTCTGCACGGGGCGAACGGGTTGCCCGATCGCGACATTGCCGGTGGCTAGGCGATATTCCGCGGTCCATACCGACACTCTCTCTCAGCCGGATGCGCAGGAGCAACTGCTGCAGGACTGGGTGCTCTGGCAACGGGGCCGCGGCATGTCCGACAAGACCATCACCGACCGGCTCACCATCATCCGCCGCATCCCCGACGCCGCCACCATCACCCCCCAGGGCGTCGACCGGTTCCTGACCTCCACCGCCTGGGCCAAAGCCACCCGCGCCAACTACCACGGCGCCATCCGGGCCTGGTGCAAGTGGCTCATCATCACCGGCCAGCGGGCCGATGACCCGACCCTGATCGCCACCACCCCGAAGGTGAAGAAGGGCCGGCCCCGGCCCGTCGCCGACGAGCACCTGACGATCCTGTTGGACACCCGCATGTACCGGCGGACCAGGGCGATGATCTTGCTCGCCGCTTACGCTGGCCTCCGCGTCAGCGAGATCGCTGCCATCAAAGGCGACGACGTCGACACCGTTGTCAACACCATCACGGTCATCGGCAAGGGCGACAAGGAACGCCAGATACCTCTGCACCCGATCCTGAAGGACCTCACCGAGGTCATGCCCCGCCGGGGCTGGTGGTTCCCCACCTACGTCGGCAACACCAAACACCTCGCCGGCGGACCCATGCTCGGCAACTCCGTCAGTTCTTCCATCTCCAACGTCATGGACCGCGCCGGCATCCCCGGCACACCCCACGCCCTCCGCCATTGGTTCGGCTCCGCGTTGCGGGAAGCCGGCGTCGACTCCCTGGTCATTAAAGAACTCATGGGCCACGAATCCCTGGCCACCACAGCGATCTACGTCGACGTGCCCCTGAGGCAGCGATCGGCGGCGGTCTCGTTGCTACCCGTCATCTCGTCTGTCCGACCGGCGCTCGACACCGACGACGACACGGCGTTCGAGCAGTTCACCCTGTTCGACTGGGCCTCTCGGTAGGTTGACTGGTTGCATCCTCGACGGCCCGGTTCGGGCTGATCAGGACACACCGACGCTTGGCAGATAGCGATGTACTACGTGGCCAAGCACGGTGGGTTTGGCCACGTTCGTGTCTCCGCCAACCCGGCCTGACGTACGACCCACAACGACCCACCGACGCCGACTCCGGTTGGCGGGGGGTGTGTTATGCTGCTCCCGAAACATGGAAGACCCGGGTCCGAATCCCGGCTCTCTCATCCTCCGGGATGTGAGGTAGCTCAGCGGCCTAGAGCATCCATCGTTATCTTGCGCCTAGCGCGAGAGAACGGGCCGGACGCGCAGCGTCCGGCCCGTTCCTGTATCTAGAGCGATTCGAGTTCGGTCTTGATTTCCTGGTCGCTGAACTTCAATGCGTCGTAGTGGAAACGGGCGAATGATCTGGCCTTTCGGACTCGCTGGGCGATGTTGCCTTGCGGATGTTGTTCAGCAACACAGTCTTTGGCAAAGTCGGTGAGCCACATCGCCCGCGGGTAGCTCGTCTGCATGATGGTGTTGCCCTCAGTGGCCAGGAACTTCACGACGGCAAGTGCGACGACCATGTCGTCGTGGGAGCAATAATTGAAACCTGTGGACGAGCGTGGAGGACGTACCTCCCCGGTGGTCCTGACATTTCGACAAACAAGACCCGCGCTGGCAGGCGCTGG
>NZ_JBEPNO010000047.1:0-15319 GCF_040546275.1 Nakamurella sp. UYEF19
GCCTGCGCGAAGAGCCATCAGCAATGAGTGAGCATCGAAGCGAGGAACGAGCGAGGAGCGGAGCGAAGATGGAGATGAGCGCCTGCGCGAAGAGCGGTGCGGAATGAGCGCGCAGCCGGTGAAGGTCGGCGTGATCGGCGCCGGGTTGATGGGCAAGGAGCTGGCCGGCGCGCTCGGTCGCTGGTCGGCGTTGCAGAGCTCGCCGGTCGACCCACAGCTGACGGCGGTGTGCGACGTCAACGCGTCAGCGCTCGACTGGTTCCGTCGGGTGTCGTCGGTGCAGACGCTGACACCCGACTACCGCAAGCTGCTGGACGGGTCGGTGGACGTGCTCTACGTGGCGGTCCCGCACCACCTGCACGAGCAGGTCTACCTGGACATCGCCGCCGCCGGCGTCGACTTCCTCGGCGAGAAACCGTTCGGCATCGACCCCGGCGCGTCCGGCGCCATCAGCGATGGAATCGCGGCATCGACATCGTTCGTCAGGTGCTCGAGCGAGATGCCGTTCTATCCCGGTGTGCAACAGGCCATCTCGTTCCTGCAGCAGGGCCGGGCGGGCCGGATCATCGAAGCGAACTTCTCGTTCCTGCACTCCTCGGACCTCAACATCGACAAGCCGATCAACTGGAAGCGGCAGACCCAGTTCTGCGGGCAGATCGGCGTGATGGGCGATCTCGGCATGCACGTCACCCACGTCCCGCTCCGCCTGGGCTGGCAGCCGTCGGAGGTGTTCGCCCAACTGCAGGAACTGGTCCCGACCCGGCCTGATGGCAAGGGCGGCACCGCACTCTGCGACACCATCGAGAACGCCACCCTCTCCACGAGAGTGCCCTCAGCGGCAGGCGATTTCCCGCTGACGCTCGAGACCAAGCGCATCGCGCCCGGTGAGATGAACACCTGGCGCATGCGGGTGGTCGGCATGGACGGCGGCGTGGAGTTCAGCACCCGCTACCCGCAGTCGTTCAAGGTGATGACCATCCGCGACGGCCAGCAGGTCTGGGAGGAGCGGATGGCGGGGAGCCAGTCGGCGCAGCCCACCATCACCGGCGGGATCTTCGAGTTCGGTTTCACCGACGCCCTTCTGCAGATGTGGGCGGCCTATTTCGCCGAGCGGGCCGGGGAACTCGGTGACGCGTTCGGCTGCGCGACGCCCGCCGAGGCGCTGGCCAGCCACCAGTTGTTCGATGCCGCCCTGCTCGCCAGCCAGAGCCGACAGTCGGTGCCGCTGGCCCCGGGCTCGCGCCGCCGGCACACGGCCGACGACGTGGCCGGCGTGATCGGGCGCGGATGAGCCTCCGCTCGGATCCGCTGCCGGAGAACGTACTTGCTGCGCTGCGGCAGGCGATGCCCGGTGACGGCGCCGTACGGACCAGGGCCATCGACCGACTGTCGATGGCCCACGACGCCTCGCACTTCCTGCTGACGCCGTCGGCCGTCGCCGTGCCCCAGAATGCCGCCGAGATCGGGGCGCTCTTCGCGGTGGCGACGATGCACGGGCAGTCGCTGACGTTCCGGTCCGGCGGGACGAGCCTGTCCGGGCAGGGCGTCACCCAGGGCCTGCTCGTCGACACCCGGCGGCACTTCCGCGACATCGAGGTGCTGGACGGCGGCGCCCGCGTCCGGGTGTCGCCCGGAGCGACCGTCCGTCAGGTCAACGCGCGACTGACACCCTACGGACGCAAGCTGGGGCCTGACCCGGCCAGCGAGAGTGCCTGCACGCTCGGTGGTGTCGTCGCCAACAACTCCAGCGGCATGGCCTGCGGCACGCTCGACAACGCCTATCGCACGGTCGAGTCGATGGTGGTGGTGTTACCCGGTGGCACCGTGCTCGACACCGCTGACGCCGATGCCGATCAGCAGCTGCGTCACCGCGAACCCGTGCTGCACCAGGGCCTGTCAGACCTCCGGGACCGACTGCGGGGCAACCCTGCGTCGGTCGCACACATCACCGCTCAGTTCGCGATGAAGAACACCCTCGGGTACGGCCTCAACTCCTTCCTCGACCACTCCTTGCCGTCGGACATCCTGGCCCACCTGATGGTCGGCAGCGAGGGCACGCTCGGTTTCGTCGCCTCGATCGTGCTGCGGACGGTGCCGGTGAAACCGTTCACCAGGACCGGATTGCTGGTGTTCGACGGACTCGACGCGGCCACCGGCTCATTACCGGAACTGGTGGCCTCCGGAGCCGCCACCATCGAACTGCTCGACGCCGTCTCGCTGCGGGTCGGTCAACGTGATCCGCAGGCCGATGTGTCGCTGCGCCGGATCGACGTCCGATCGCAGGCGGCGTTGCTGGTGGAGTACCAGGCGGAATCCGCGGCGGAGCTCGCCGACTCGACCTCCTCCGTGCCCGGACTGCTGTCCAACATGCCGCTGAGCGAACCGGCGGACCTGACGTCCGACCCGGCGGTGCAAGCCAGCCTCTGGCATGTGCGGAAGGGGCTGTATGCCACCGTGGCCGGTGCCCGGCCGTCCGGCTCCACCGCTCTGCTCGAGGACATCGCCGTGCCGGTGCCCGCGCTGCTGCCGACCTGTCGCGGACTCACCGACCTGTTCGAGCGGCACGGCTACGCCGACAGCGTGATCTTCGGCCACGCCAAGGACGGCAACATCCACTTCATGCTGACGGAGCAGCTGGGGAGCCCCGACGCAGAGGGCGAGACGGCAGCTCCGGCACGACTTCTGGCCTTCACCGAGGACATGGTCGATCTGGTGCTGGAGCACGGCGGCTCCCTCAAGGCCGAGCACGGGACGGGCCGGATGATGGCCTCCTACGTCCGCCGGCAGTACGGCGACGAGCTCTACGACGTGATGAAGACCGTGAAGGCCCTCTTCGACCCGGCCCTGATCCTGAGTCCGGGCGTGGTGATCACCGATGACGAGTTGGCACACGTCCGGCACCTGAAATCCGCAGCCACGGTGGAACAGGAGGTCGACCGCTGCGTGGAATGTGGTTTCTGCGAGCCGGTCTGCCCCAGCCGTGACCTGACGTTGACGCCGCGCCAACGCATCGTGGTGCGCCGCGAACTGGCACTGGCCGGGCAGGCCGGAGACGGCGCGTTGGTCGCCGAGCTGGAGAAGGACTACGAATACTCGGGAGTCGACACCTGCGCCGTTGACGGCATGTGCCAGACCGCCTGCCCCGTGCTGATCAACACCGGAGACCTGGTCCGCACCTTGCGATCCCAGCACCACGGGACAGTGGCCCGCGCGGGATGGACCGCGGCCGCCCGGCACTGGGACGGCGTGACCAGGTCGGCCTCGTTGGCGCTGACCGTGGCGAAGAAGGTGCCGGCTGTTGCCGCCGCGATCACCGCGGCGGGCCGTCGGATCGCCGACGAGGACGTCCTGCCGCTGTGGTCCGCCGATCTTCCCGCCGGTGGTCGACGACGGCATGTCGCCACCGGGTCGGCCAGTGACCAGGCTGCAGTCGTGTACTTCTCGGCGTGCGTCGGGACGATGTTCGGTGCCGCGGGGGAGCCGTCGGGCAAGTCGGGAAGCGGTGTGGCGCAGGCTTTCGCCGAGCTCTGTGCACGGGCCGGCATCGTCATGGCCGTTCCGGCTGAGGCGGCCGGACTCTGCTGTGGGACGCCGTGGAAGTCCAAAGGTCTCACCGACGGCTACCACCTCATGCGCGAAAAGGTGTTGAGGTCGCTCTGGGAGGCCAGCCGGAACGGCGAACTACCAATCGTCTGCGATGCCAGTTCGTGCACCGAGGGCCTCGTGCAACTGGCCGAACAGGCCGCGCAGGCCTACCCGGGGCTACACGTCATCGACGTCGTCGAATTCGTCCGGACGACGGTGCTGCCGCGCCTCCCGATACTCCGGCGGGCCCGCTCGATGGCGCTGCACCCGACCTGCTCGTCGCGGCAGCTGGGGCTCGACCCGGCACTGTGGGAGGTGGCGGCGGCCGTCGCGCGCGAGGTCGACGTTCCCGCCGCCTGGGGCTGCTGCGCGTTCGCCGGCGATCGGGGGTTGTTGCACCCGGAGCTCACCGCCGCCGCGACGGCTCAGGAGGCCGCCGAGGTGCTCGGGTCCGATCACGATGCATTTGCCTCCTGCAACCGCACGTGCGAGCTGGGGATGACCAGGGCGACCGGTCGGCAGTACCGGCACCTGATCGAACTGGTGGCCTGGGCGACAAGGCCCGCCGGGTGAGCCGTTGTCCGTGGCCGTCGTCTGGCGGCCTGCGCCGATGTGAATCGATTGAGAATCACGCTGGGTGGCCATCAGCGACCAGCCGGTTGCGTGTCCGTTCCGGTTACCAAACCGTAACCGGACGGCAGTCTGCTGGCCATTGACAACGCTGTCACGGGCAAGGCAAGGTTGTCTCATCCCCGCCGTGCCGGTGACCACAGTCACAACACTTTGTAGCCGTTGCGAAATGACAACGCTGTCAAGCATGCGATCCAGTCAACGCGCCGGGGGCGATCCACCGTGGCACCGGAGTTCACAGTGTCCGCGCTGTGGACGGACAGCTCACGTCGAGCAATCGACACCGAACACCCCCGCGGACGGCGCCGAAGCCGCCCGCAGACCGGACAGGAGGCACAGATGCTGATCGCAACGCCCAACCTGTGCCTGGACATCACGGTCCGACTTCCGCACCTGGTTCCGGGCGCGATCGCCAGGGCAACGGCGACCGACACGTCGGCCGGGGGCAAGGGTGTGAACGTCGCCCGAGCGGCAACGGCACTCGGCGCCGGACCACTGCTGACCGGGTTCCTGCCCACCGGGGACGGCTCCCGGTTGGAACAGCTGCTGCATCACGAGAGCATCGCTTTTCGGACGGTTCCGGTCGACGGAGTGCTCCGGGTCGCCACCATCCTGCTCGAGGACGACGGGCGGGTGACCGTGATCAACGGTCGCGGCGCCCAGATCGACTCGGCGCAGTGGGCGAACTTCCTGGAACTGATCGCCGGCGAAGCGCCTACCGCTCAGGTGCTGGTGTGCTCCGGTTCGCTTCCGCCGGGGCTTCCGACGGACGCCTACCGGCAACTGGTCGAGATCGGCCACCGGGCCGGCATCCCGGTGATCGTGGACGCCGCGCCCCAGGTGCTGGAACAGGCCCTTGCCGCCGGCCCGGATCTGGTGTCCCCCAACCTGTCCGAGGCCGAAGGGCTCCTACTCGGCCGGACGGACGGCTACATCCCTCGTCGCTCCGCTCGCCCCGAGCAGGTCGACGAGCAGGGCGAGGACATCCCGGCGCGAGCGGTCCGGGCGGCTGCCGCCCTGCACGCCGCGGGCGCGACGCGAGGCGTCGTCACCGCCGGGGCATCCGGTGCGGCACTGGCCACCCGGGACGGCCTGTGGTGGCTGCCGGCGCAACCGGTGCAGGTGGTCAACCCGATCGGCGCCGGCGACTGCTTCGCGGCGGGCGCGGCGCTGGCCATGGTGTCGGGCGCGAACGACGTCGACATCGTCCGTCGCGGCATGGCCACCGCCTCGGCCTCCTGCGAGACGGCGACCGCAGGGCGACTGGATCCGGTCAGGGCGAATGCCCTGTTCCAGGCGATCCAGGCCGAGCGGGTCGGTTCGACGGTGGACGCGAGATGACTGGCCGCGCAACGGTGTACGACGTCGCGAGGGTGGCCGGCGTCTCGATCAAGACCGTCTCCAGGGTGGTCAACGGATCCGAGCAGGTCTCCGAGCCGACGCGTCAACGAGTGCTGACCGCGGTCGCCGAACTCGCCTACGTGCGCAACTCGATCGCCCATTCCCTGCGGACCGGCACCGGCGACGCGATCGGCGTCGTCATCGACTCCATCGCCGACTCCTTCTTCGCCAAGCTGGTCTCCGTCATCGAGGAGCGCATGCTCGCCGAGGGCATCAGCGTGCTGATCGCCTCGACCGGCCGATCCGGCACCCGGGAGCGCGGCCAGGTGACGCGGCTGGCCGGCCAGAACGTGCGCGCGCTCCTCATCGCGCCCACCGGCGACGACCACGACTACATCATCGAACTGACCCGCGGACTCCCGGTGGTCCTGCTGGACCGTGGTTGGGAACTCCCCGGCTACGACACGGTTCTCGTGCAGGACCGCATCGGCGCGAAGGCTGCTACCGACCACCTGATCGCCCGCGGCCACCGTCGCATCGCCTTCATCGGCGACAACGGGGACCTGCCGACCATCGCCGAACGCCGCCTGGGTTACCTGGACGGCCTGGCCGGCGCCGCCATCGAGGTCGACGACGCGCTGCTCCGCACCGGCTGCGGTGAGCCGGAACCCGCGGCTGCGGCAACCGCGGAGCTGCTCGCTCTCCCTAATCCGCCGACCGCGGTCTTCTCGTCCAACCCGCGCGCCAGCCTCGGCGTGGTGCGGGCGCTGCACCAGGGTCTGCGGACCGACATCGCGCTGATCAGCTTCGGCGATTTCGCGCTCGCGGACTCGCTGGAGCCGGCCGTCACCATCGTCGACCAGGATCCGACCCCCATCGCCGAAGCCGCCGTCGACCGGCTCCTCGCCCGGATGCGCGGCGAGCACAGCGAAGCAACCAACATCGTGCTACCCGTGACCGTGGTGCCGCGAGGATCAGGAGAGCTGGTGCCATGCAACCGATCGTGATGCCGCCGAACATCATCGACCACTTCTACCTCGGCGGTGAGAGGATCGCGGAGCTGCGGGGCGTCGACATGCCGTCCCCGCGCCGTCCGGAGGAATGGCTGGCCGCCACCAACTTCCGCGCCGGTGAGCCCGACGTCGGTCCGAGCCGTACCGAGAGTGGAGTCCTGCTCCGGGATCTCATCGCGGATGATCCGATCGCCTGGCTCGGAACTGCCGACGGTCCCACCGGCGACAACGGCATCCTGGTCAAACTGCTCGACCCGGGCCAACGCCTGCCGGTGCACGTCCACCCCGACCGCGCCTTCGCCACCTCGCACCTGAACTGCCCGTACGGCAAGACCGAGGCCTGGTTCGTCCTGGCCACCTCCGGCGACGAACCCTCGGTCTGGCTCGGCTTCTCGCAGGACGTGGATCCGGACGAGCTCAGCGCCCGGGTCGAGGCGCAGGACTCGGAGTGGATGCTGGCCCGGATGAACCGGATCCAGGTGAAGCCGGGTGACGGCATCCTGGTCCCGGCCGGTAGCGCCCACGCCATCGGCGAGGGTGTCTTCGTTGCGGAAGTGCAGGAACCAAGCGACTTCTCGATCCTGCTGGAGTGGTCGATCACCACCGCCACCCGCGACGAGTCGCACCTCGATCTGGGCATGCCGCTGGCCCTCAGTGCGACCAACCACCACGCCACCACGGCCGAGGACCTCGCCGTCCTGGTCATGCATACCGACCCGGCGAGCACCGATGGCGCGCCGCAACGGTTGCTGCCGGCCGGAGCGGACCCGTTCTTCCGCCTCGACCTGCTGGCCCCGGCGCCCGGCGCCGGCCCCGCCCTCCCTGCCGGTTTCGCGGTCGGGGTGGTGTTCGCCGGTCATGGCGAGATTCGTTCGGACAGTGGTGATCCGGTCGAGGTGGAACGCGGCCAGGTTTTCGCGATCCCGGCCGCCTACGGCGACTGGTCCGTCACCGGCGAAGTGCAATTCCTGGCCTGCCGGCCGGGAGCCGGCTGGCCGGAGAGCCTCTCGGCGGTGGTCCCATGAGCGAGGTACGAGCGCGAAGTGAGCATCGCAGCGAGGAACGAGCAAGGAGCGGAGCGCAGCGAGCGATGAGCGCCTGCGCGAAGAGCCAGGATCCGATGAGGAGCGGAGCGCAGCGAGCGATGAGCGCCTGCGCGAAGAGCCAGGATCAGACATGACCCGGATCGTGCTCGGCGTCGACGTCGGGACGTCGGACTCCAAGGTGCTCGCCACCACCACGGAGGGCGAGGAGATCGGTTCGGTCTCGACCCCGACGTCCTGGCGCAACCACGGCGGCACCTACACCGATACCGACCCGGAAGCTCTGGCCGCCGGCGTGTTCGCTCTACTGGAGAAGGCCGTTCAGCTGGCGACCGAGCGGATCGGAGCGGTCACCGTCGAGGCGATCGCGATCACCGGGATGGCCGAGGCCGGGGTCCTGCTCGATGATGCCGGTACCCCGCTGCACCCGATCATCGCCTGGTTCGACCCGCGGGGCGGCGCCGAGATCCTGGCCCTGCCGGCCGCGTTGATCGAGGAGTTCTGCGGTCGAACGGGTCTGCCCGTCTCGCCGCTCGCCACGGTGGCCAAGTTGGCGTGGATGCGCACGCAGGGCACCGATCTCGTCGGCAGGCAGTGGCTCAACGTCCCGGAGTTCCTGGTCCATCGACTGGGTGCCGTCCGCGCATCGGAGATGTCGCTGGCCGCCAGAACAGGTCTGCTGGACCAGGATTCGGGCGAGCTCTGGCCGGAGATGTTGGCTGCCATCGGCGCCACCGCCGACCTGATCCCACCACTGGTGCTGGCCGGCACACCGCTGGGTCGCGCCGGCGGACCGGGTGTCCCGAGCATCCTGCACGGGGCCGCGCTCACCGTGGCCGGCCACGACCACCCGGTGGCCGCGGTCGGTTGCGGGACCACCGGGGCCGACGAGGTCTTCGACTCCTTCGGTACGGCAGAGGCTCTCGTCAGGTCGATCGAGGGCAACCTGGATCGGGACGCCCGCAACCGGCTGGCCTCCGCGGGGGTCAATTCGGTACACCACGTGCTGGCCGGGCGGCGGGTGCTGCTCGGTGGGACCAAGGCCGGGCTGCTGTTCCGCCGGACGCTGGACATGCTCGGCGCCGGATCCGGCGACCGACGCAGCGAGCTCGACGACGCCGCCTGTGCCCTGGAGGAAACCGCAGCCGGTCATGCCACCCAGGGGATCAAGGTCTCCGGCGCGATCAACAACGACGGCACCCTGCGGATCGAGGTGACCAGCGACGCGGTGAGCCCGGCCGCGCTGTGGCTGGCCACCCTCGCCCACGGTGTGGACGAGGCGGCGCGATGCCTCGACCTGATGGCCGCCGAGATCGGCCCCGCCAGCGCGGTCGTCGTGGCTGGCGGATGGACCAGGATGAAGTCGGTCCGGCGCTCGAAAGAGGCGTCGCTGCCCAATGTTCGATTCTCCGACCGATCCCAGGCCGGAGCCTTCGGAGCCACCATGTTCGCGGTGCACGCCGCCAACGTGGCACAGGAGATGTTCATCACCGGCGATACCGGCGCGAACTCCGTGCTGACGCCGAACGGGCCAACCGCGCAGTTCGCGGCCCGGTACACCCAGGCCGTGATCACGGCACCCTATGCAGTTCAGACTCGAGGAGACCGCCCATGACAGCATCGACCACCAGGACCGGACTGGCCGCGATCGCGACCGAGGCGAACACCTTCGCTATCGTCGCGATGGACCAGCGCAACACCCTGAAGCGGATGTTCCACGCGGCCGGCATCGCCGATCCGACCTTGGAAGAGCTCACCGAGATCAAGGCCGACACGGTCCAGGCGTTGCGCGGCACCGCTTCCGCCTTTCTGCTGGACCCGACCTTCGGAGTTCCCTCGCTGGCCGAGCTGCCCACCGACGGACCTCGTATCGGTGTCCTCGTCGCGGCCGAACCGTCCGAGCGCGGCAACGTCAACGGCGAACCACGGACCCACCGCGACCCCGCCCTTTCGGCGACCTGGGTCAAGCACCAGGGCGGACACGCCGTCAAGTTCCTGGTCCAGCTCCGCGCCGATCGCAAGCCGGGTCCGGACGGGATCGACACCAGCGCAGAGGTTCTCGACGTCGTCCGTCAGGTCGTCGCTGATTGCCGCGAGGTGGGCATCCCGAGCGTCATCGAGAACCTGATCTTCCCGCTGCACGGCGAGGAGCCGGCCACCCCAGCGCAGAAGGCCGACCGCATCATCGAGGCCGCGATCATGCTCGATGACCTGAAGCCGGATCTGATCAAGCTCGAGTACCCGGGCGACGCCGCATCCTGCAAGCGGCTGACCGAGTCCCTCACCATTCCGTGGGCGGTGCTGTCGGCCGGCGTCGAGTTCGACGAGTTCGCCGCCGCCCTCCGGATCGCCTGCGACGACGGTGGAACCAGCGGATTCATCGCCGGCCGTTCGATCTGGAAGGAGACGGTCGGTTTGGAAAGAACAGCTCGGATCGCCTATCTGGCGGACGAAGGAAAGCGTCGTCTGGACAACCTTGTCCAGGTGATCGACGGGCGTGCGCGCCCCTACACGGAGGTGACAGCGCGGTGACCCCCATTCTTGAGGCTCGTGGGCTGTCGAGGAGTTTCGGACACGTCCGAGCCCTCGACGGGGCGGACTTCGACATCAACCCCGGCGAGGTCGTAGCCCTCATCGGCGACAACGGTGCCGGCAAATCCACCATGGTGAAAGCACTCTCGGGTAACCTGCAGCTCGACGACGGCGAGATCTTCTTCGAGGGCAAGCCCATCGAGATGACGAACCCGCAGCAGGTCTCGGATCTCGGCATCGAGGTCGTCTACCAGGATCTGGCGCTCGCTCCTCATCTCGACCCGGCCCAGAACGTCTTCCTCGGGCGGGAGCTCCCGGCCAAGGGCATCCTGGGCAAGTTCGGGTTCATGGACAACAAGGAGATGCGCCGTCGCGCACGGATCTCGTTCGACGAACTGGGTGCGACGGTCCGGTCGCTGACCACCCCGGTCGGGTCGATGTCCGGTGGGCAGCGCCAGGGCATCGCCATCGCCAGGGCCATCGCCTGGGCCTCGAAGGTCGTCTTCCTGGACGAGCCGACCGCTGCCCTCGGTGTCGTCCAGACCAAGAACGTGCTGGAGACGATCAAGCGTGTGCGGGACAGAGGTATTGCCATCGTGCTGATCTCGCATTCCATGCCGCACGTGCTCGAGGTCTCCGACCGGGTCCAGGTGATGCGCCTCGGTCGGCGGGTCACCACCATCCAGACCAAGGACGCATCGGTCGAACAACTCGTCGGCGCCATGACCGGCGCCCTTGACTTCTCGGAGGGATCAGCGCTGTGACCACCACGTCTTCGAAGTCGCAGGCGCCGGCATCGCTCGACGACGGGCCGGGTAGCGAGTCACTGATCAGGCGGCTGGTGAATCTCCAGTCGGTCTGGATCCTCGGCGTGCTGCTCGTCATCGTCGCCTATTTCGCGATTGCCGGTGGCGGCAAGTTCTTCTCTGCGAGCAACTTCACGCAGATCAGCCAGAACATCTCGGTGCTGGCCATCCTCGGTGTCGGCATGACGTTCATCATCATCACCTCGGGAATCGATCTTTCGGTCGGTTCGGTGCTCGTCTTCGCCTCGGTCATCGCAGCCAAGGTGATGCAGGGCATGGGCGGAACCAGCGGAGGTGCCGTCGTCGTCGGAATTCTGGCCGGCCTGGTGGCCGGCGGTGCCTGGGGCTGGCTGAACGGTTTCCTGGTCGCAAAAGCCAAGATCCCGCCGTTCATCGTCACGCTCGGAACCCTTTCTGCCGCACTGGGTCTCTCCCAGGTGATCACGTCCGGCCTGAACGTCACGCTGGATGATTCGTCGCTGACAGACTTCGGCATCTACACGAAGGTGATCGGTATCCCAGGGTTACCATTCGTTGCCCTGATCGTTGTCATTCTCGGTGGAATTCTCTTGCACCGGACGAAGTTCGGTCGGTACACTTACGCAATCGGTTCCAATGCCGAGGCCGCCAAGCGCGTGGGCGTCAAGGTGGATAAACACCTCATCCAGGTCTATTGCTTCGCCGGCGCTCTTGCCGGTGTCGGCGCAATGCTCTACCTCGCGCAATACGGGACGACCACCATTGCCGGTCAATCTCTGACCAATCTCAACGTCATCGCCGCGGTCGTCATCGGCGGCACTTCGGTGTTCGGCGGCGAGGGCTCCATGTTCGGCACGATGGTCGGGTTGTTCATCCCGGCCGTATTGCAGTCCGGGTTCATCATCGTCGGTGTTGAGCCTTTCTGGCAGGGCGTCGCGGTCGGCGTTGTCCTGATCGCTGCTGTGTACATCGACCAGACCCGACGCGCCGCGGCACTTCGCGGGGCGAGATCATCCCGGTCCAGCAAGAAGCTGGCCGTGAAAAAGTGAAAGGAAACGCAATGAAGCGGTCCCTCGTCCTCGGCGTCGCCGCCAGTGCCGCCTTGGCACTGGCGTTGGCCGGGTGCTCGTCGTCCAAGCCGGCCGACGCTGCCAGCTCCAGCACGTCCAGCAGTACCAGCTCGGCCGCCGCCCCGGTCTCCTCGGCGCCGAGCTCGAGTGCCGCCTCGTCGGTCGCATCCTCCAGCGCGGCCTCGAGCGCGGCCGCATCCTCGGTCGCGTCCTCCAGTCCTGCTGGTTCCTCGGCCGCGGCGCCGACCAAGGCGAGCAAGAACTACAACATCACCTTCATCCAGGGTGTTGCGGGCGACAACTTCTACATCACCATGCAGTGCGGCATCCTGGCCGAGGCCAAGAAGCTCGGCGTCACGGTGAACACCCAGGGCGCCCCCAAGTTCGACCCGACCCTCCAGATCCCGATCCTGTCCTCGGTGGTCTCGGCCAAGCCCGACGCGATTCTCATCGCGCCGACCGACGTCAAGGCCCTGCAAGCCCCGTTGGCGAAAGCTGCAGCGTCCGGTATCAAGGTCGTGCTGGTCGACACCACGGTCAACGATCCGTCGTTCGCCGCCTCGCAGATCGCCTCCGACAACCTCGGCGGCGGAAAGGCCGCCTTCACCGCGATCAAGGGGCTGAACGCAAAGGGGGGCAAGGTGCTCGTCATCTCCGTCGATCCAGGCATCTCCACCACCGATGCTCGCGTGAAGGGCTTCGAGGACGCCACCAAGGCCGACTCCACCTTCAACTATCTCGGTGTCCAGTACTCGCACAACGACCCGGCCACCGCCGCCCAGCTGGTGACCGCCGCCCTGCAGAAGGATCCCGACATCGTCGGCATCTTCGCCACCAACCTGTTCGCCGCCGAGGGCGCAGCTACCGGCATCAAGCAGGCGGGCAAGGCAGGAAAGGTCTCCATCGTCGGATTCGACGCCGGCCCTGACCAGATCAAGGCCCTCAAGGACGGCACCGTGCAGGCCCTGGTCGCCCAGCAGCCGGGCACCATCGGCACCGACGGCCTCGACCAGGCGGTCGCGGCTCTTGACGGGGGCACCATCACCCCGAAGATCCAGACCGGCTTCTCCATCATCACCAAGGACAACGTCGACACCACCAAGGACGCCTACGTCGCCGCGTGCTGACCCGGTCCTGACCGTACTTCCGGTGTCGCCGGCGTTCGCCCGGCGGCACCGGGGGACCTGAACCCTCCAGTCCCCGCGCACAGCACGATGCCCCTTCGGTCCCCGGACCGGAGGGGCATCGTGCTGTCTGCGGTCCGTCCCGCCGGCGCGCGGTAGTTGAGGTCAGAGCTGTCCTGACGCCCGTTCCGGCCTCACCCGGATGACGACCCGGCGGTCCTCGATCATGGCGCGGCGGTAGTCCGCCCAGTCCGGGTGCTCCCCGGCGATGGCCCGGTACGTCCGGTCGAGTAGCTCCAGCGCCTCGGGCTGATCGACGATCTCCGCGTGCCCGTCCACCTGGACCCACGGGCCGAAGAAGCCGTCGGTGAAGACGAGCAGCGAGACTGCCGGATTCCGCCGGATGTTCGCGACCTTGGCCAGTCCGTCACGGCTGGAGATCACCACCCGGCCGTCGACGACGCCGGAGTTGACCGGCGACATCTGCAGGGTGTCGTCACGCCGGCGGGTGGCCAGCACGGTGCGGTCATGGTCAGCGAGAAAGGCGAGTGCATCAACAAGTTTCATGCCGCCAGTGTGCGCCGGGCCACCACCCACCGCCGAGGCACGGGCGACGGGCGCCGAGCGCTTGCGAAAGGCGCAGGCGCGACAGACGTCAGCCGGCCTGGAGCTCCGGGTCCTGGGCCTGGAGCTTGGCGAGCACCGCCGGGTCCTGCATCTCCATCCACGCGATGAGGTCGCGGAACGGCACGCAGTAGGTGTTGGGCTTGCCGCAGTTCGCCGTCACGAAGTTGCCGATGGCGTCCGAGTAGGCGTTGTTGTTCCAGGCGTTGAAGTGGTTGCCCAGGATCAGCGGAGCCCGATTGCCTTTGAAGGTGGCGTTGTACATGTCCTGGTACGTCGCCTGGACGACCGCTGAATCGGCGGCGCTCTGGTCCGGCGTCACGCCCTGCGAGCTGGCCTGGCGCTGGGTGTAGTAGAAGTTGTAGTCCATCGTGATCTGGTAGTGGTTGGTGCCGTGGATCGGGAACTCGGCCATCCCGATCTGCCAGATCTTGTTGTCCTTCGACTGGGTCGGCCAGGAGATGCCGCGCCGGGTGAACGAGGTGTCGTACGTCAGGCCATGAGCCTTCATCGCCGGGTAGAGATCCTCGGCGTGCCCTTCCAGACACGGGGTCCGCCCGCCCTTGATCTCCTTGGGATCCAGGTTCAACTTCACCGACGACGGCAGGTTGTTGTTGGCGTTGACGTTCTTGATGAGGCCGAAGAACTGGTCGAGCTCGTTGTTCCAGTCGTCGGTGTTCCAGTCGTTTCCGCCGGGAACGTTGTCGCTGCAGAAATGGCCGTTGTAGTGCGTGCCGATCTCGTTGCCATCGGCGAGAGACTTGTTGAGGTCGGCGATCTCGATCGGCAGATCACTCGGCGCATTCCAGCTGATCGAGGACTTGCCGGCACCGTGACCCGGCCCCTGGTACTTCGTCTTGGTCTCGGAGCTGAGCATGTAGGTGCCGGACAGGAAGCCGGTGAAGTGGAACGGCACCTTCTGCATGATGTCGAACCAGTACTGCCACTTCTCGTGCCAGCCGACGCCGTCGAAGCTGACGACGATGAACTGCGGGGCCTTCTCGCCGGCCTTCAGCTTCTTCGGGACGAATCCGTCGGGCTCGGCACCCGACGGCTGGGTGGCCGTGGTGCCGCCGGTGGACGCGGAAGGCTTGGTGGTCGACGACTTGGCCGTCGGCTTGGTCGAACCGGGACGCGTGGTCGATGCGGACCCCGGGGTGGTGCCGCCCGGCTTGCTGGACCCGGGGCTGGACGCCCCGCCCGTGACGGGCACGGTCACGTCGTTCGTGACGGTCACCGATGCACCGTCTCCCGCGGACGTGCACGCAGAGGCCACCAGAGCCAACGATAGCGCGGCGCCGATCGCGGCGAGTCTCGTCCGGGTCATCCACGACCGCTGTCTCACTAAATCCTCCAGTGTCTCGTCCCTACCTGAGTGCGAGCTGTGTTGCGTAGTCCGACCAGCAGTATCGCAGCCGGGGCATTAGTAAAGCGTCAGTATTGGATGAGCCCGTCGCACTTCGGCCACTTCAGGTATGGGCAGCCGCCGAGGTTCGACTTGTGGTTCTGCAGTGCCGCGAGCACCTTCGGATCCTGCGCATTCATCCAGTCGACGAGGTCACGGAACGGGAC
>NZ_JBEPNO010000048.1:0-14458 GCF_040546275.1 Nakamurella sp. UYEF19
TACCGCCGCCCAGTCGAAACTTTCGAAGACACGCTGGACGCTATTCGCGGATTGATATTCTTTCAACTCGCCACAGCCTTATGAATAGACCTCACCGTCTCGGGAGTCGAAAGAGTCGACGTACCTACTGAAGACGAGATGGCGGCACTCGCGACAGGGGTTGAGAAAGCTATGGGCGCGCGCGATGAAGCGACTGGCGCAGCCACCGAGTTAAGGTTTGAGTTTTCCAAACTCGAAGCGATGACCAATGCGACAACTACTGCCAGAGGTGCCGCTGCCCCAGCAATTATGGCGCGAGATTTTCTCATGTTACTCCTAAACTCGGGATACCCGCCCGACTTTGATCATGGCTTACTATCGAAACAGTGGGTCGTCGTGTAAAACTGTTGGTTGGTGCAGTAGTATTGCGCATAACCCGAACAGGGAAAATCCACCCAAAACATCGAGCGTGGCCATCCTGTAGTGTGCCACACGTTGTCAAGGCTTTGCCATTCTAAGGGGGTCAGATCGAAACCGTCAGAATGAAAGTTAGTTAGGGTGCTATATCCGTCACTAATTTCAAGACCAGCTTCACCCATGCAAATGTTGGTTCCAAGGCCAGTGAAGCCAGCCAGGTGAGCGCTGTCCCTGTAAATATCATAGCGTCCAGCCGAAGCTTGGTGTAATAAGTAGGTGTGATTTGTCCCATTAGGAGTTGTGTATCCTCCGTTGTAATCGCTATACCTGTTGCTAGTATTTGCTGCGTAGTACCAGAGATAGGCGACTGAACCGTGATAGCCTCTAGGGGGCGGCCGCTTCCGCTCGAGCCGCCCGTAAATGACAGTTGTCATGGCCCACGACCCATGACCTGGTACGGATCGCTGCCCGGTCATCGATCCATGACCGGTCCGGTGGACGATCGGCGAATGGTCACTCACTCTGCTGTCCTGTGGCTCACTACCCAGCCCGGCCAATCCTCTGCATCGATGACGCAGAAGCGATTGCCTTCAGGGTCTTCCATGATGATGTAGTCGGCGTCGGCTGGCTGCCTGTCCCATTGCACGTCTCGCGCGCCCAGCTCACGCAAGCGCGCGGTCTCTGCGAGTTGGTCCTGCGCGTAGAGGTCAAGGTGGATCCGCGGCGGCAGAATCCGGTCGGAGGGATGAGCGTCTAGCGAGACGTTCGGTCCGCGGCAATCTCGTGGATGCAGTAGTGCGAATTCAACACTGACCGGCTCGCGAACGGCGTAGTTGAGCGCGTTCGACCAGAACTGAATCTGAGCGCCGAGGTTGCCCACCCGTATCACTACAGAGCCGATGACGAGCATCGCCGAAACCTACGGCAGCGCAATCTACGGGCGCAACCGGCCCATCCCAGCTCCCACAAGTCCGATGGCCGATCGGTCAGCGGCACCACGATGTCGCGATCGCAACGACGATCTGCTCGGCGTGGACGAGGCCCATTTAGAGCTCACGCCCGGTAGATGTGATCCGGTTCGATCTCTGCGCCACCGTCATAGTCGCCGAAGTCCAAGTTACCAATCGACAGGTTGGCCTCTACGAGCACCATCGCCTCTGCCGCGAGGCGGAAGTACTGGCCGTGGTCAAGGAAGAAGTTCACCGCCAGGATCGGACGGTCAGGCTTGGCGAAGGTTCGCGCGTCGACGATGTAGGCATGTAGTGCACGGTCCGGTTCGTTGGGGAAGTGCTTCGGTTGCGCGTCCCAGTTGATGGCGGGGTCGGACGGGTCATAGTCAAGGTTCGGCACCATCTCCAGCAGCTCTTCCATCGTCATCCCCTCGTACTGGCGGTCGTCGATGGGTGCCACGTACGCCGCCATGTTGTCGCTGATGTCTTCGATGTAGCGCTCGGTCAGTAGGTAGGTGACTAGGTCGTTCCACGCGGCGTCGTCCGAGAAGTCGGTTCGGATCAGGGCAGGGAGCCTGCTTGGAGGCATGGGGAGCTGACGGGGCATGGGTTCACTCCAAAGGGCGGCGCGGCTGGGCTGGCCGATGCTCGCACGATCGTTCGCGCGATGAACAGAGTTGTCCCCCGTTCGGACGTGAGGCTGAGATGCACGGGAGGCAACTACCGGATGGTCCTTCTTGTGAAAGAACTACCGGCACTGTCGGCAAGCATCACCATCGGCTTCATCACGTAGCGGCTGCTTGCAAACAGTGTTGTCACCGCAGCCCGATCGGCTACCGGTCCAGCGTCCTGCGCGGCCAGCGCGGGCCTTGTGGGTCCTAGGAGCGCGACCGGTCGGTGACGCAGTTCGGCGGGTCGGCGCCGACTGGGTCGCGGACCGACCGGCGCCGATCAGCTACCCAGGTGTGTCCAGCGACCGCTGCGTGCGAGTCCGATCAGCTGTGTCATGGTCAGTGGCAGCCCCTTGTCGCCGACCTGGACGACGGACACGGTCAGCAGCGTTCCGTCGGTTCGGTCGATCATCACCTCCCAGTGCTGGTTGTTGTAGGTCGTCACCAGCTGACGGGAGCCGTTGGGCAGGGTGGTGATCACACAGTTGCTGCCAGAGATGCACACGGCGTGACCGTCTACCTGGTGAGCGTTGAAGACCGCAACGGTGACCTGGGCCGACTGGCCGGCGCGGGTGTAAGTGGCGGCAAGAGTCAACGCATCCTTGGGGAAGACCCGTGGATTGACGACCGACCCGCCAGCTGGCAGCAGTTCCCTCAAGGCGCCGACAGCACCTAAGGCGGCCGGGGTGCCGGGTGTCGGCAACCCCTGAGTGTCGATGGGAGCATCCGGTTGCGCCGCGACAGTAGTTGGAGGGACCGGTTGCGCCGCGACAGTACTTGGAGGGACCGGTTGCACCGCAACGGTGGTCAGGTCGTTCGGCACCAACTTGGTCGTCGGCGCGGCCAGGACCGATTTGGTCGTGGGCGCGGGTTGACCAGCGGCGGCCGATGAGGACCCCGAGCCGCCGGGCGTCGCGATTACCGCTGCTGCTCCGCGGTTCCCACCGTTCAGGGGGCTGGTCAACAGCACGGCACCCACCACTGCAACGGCGGCCAGCGTGGGACCACCGAAGGTCACCATCTGCTTGCGGGTGGCCGCACGTTTTTTCAGCTGGCGACCGCGACTCAGCCCGCCGGCGACCAGGAATTCGATGCTGGGAGGGCTGATTCCGTCGACGGCGTGATGCAGTTCGCCGAGTTGCGCTTCGTCAAGGTATTCGTTCATGTCCATTCCTTCTGTCAGCTCAGTGGAAGTTCACGCAGGTCGGGGCCGAGCTCGGCGCGCAGGCGGGTGAGCGCCCGATGGGTCTGCACCCTGATCGCGCCGGGTGTGCGGTGCAGCCGATCGGCGACGTCCTCGACACTGAGGTCGCCGTAGAAGCGAAGCATCAGGACAGCACGATCGTTGCGGGACAACCGATTCAGCGACTGCAACAGCAACAGCTGGCGGGTGATATCCGGCTGTGTGAACGCCGCTTCCGGCAGCTGGTCGACCGGTCGCTCCTGCGAGCTCTTGCGTCGCCGGTGCGCCAAGAAGATCCGCGCCATCACCGTGTGGGCATACCCGGCCGGCTGGTCGATCGGATGTTTGCGGTCCCAGATCTCATACATCCGGCCCAGGGTTTCCTGGGTCAAATCCGCCGAACGGTGCCAATCACCGCCGGTGAGCAGCAGCGCTCCGCGAAACAATCCTGGGCTCCGGCCGCGGGCGAAGATCAGGTACTCCGCCTCTTGGTCAGGCGTCACAGGTCTCCTCCTTGTCATCGACTCCACCCATTGAGATGCGGTGAACCCAGCAAAGCGTTACAGCCTGCACATCAGGACAGCCAGATCATCGGGTCATGAGCGCTACATTGGCGGGCCGCGCGGCGCCCCGCCAGCGCACGGACCTGCTTTCCCGGGTTCTCGGCGGGGATCACCGAGCTCAATGAGGTGGGCTAGTTCGGCGGGGCCGCCCACAAACACCACAAGGCTGTCCGGCTGACCGGCCGAACGATCCCTCGCAGCTCCCGGCGAAGACTTGCGTTCTTACGTGCGGTTACGCGCTGCGCCGTTCCGTGGGGGTATGAACCAGCCGAGTAACCTTCCACACCCCGTACACGGATCCGTCACCGGTCAGCGATCCACAACCGGTTTCCCCCAGCCACCGCGTTCGGCGTACGCCACCGGCGTCTTCCGGCGTGAGTGGATTCATCACCCAGTCGTTGAAGGTCTGGTTGCTAGTTTCGCTGCACCGCGATCGGCGCGACTGCTGCGGTGACCTCGCGTCCGCCGTGGTCGAGCAGTTGCCAGGTCAATCCGCCCTGACCGGCTATCTGGCCCGCGGTGTCCAGTTGCATCTGCATCGTCACCGACGAGTTGGCGGGGATGGCCGGTGGCAGATCGGAGCAGTTCAGGGGACCTCGAGCGCCGATGGTGGTGGGAAGTTTGACAGGCACGACGCTCAGTTGCTCGGCAAACTGCGGGCAGCCGGTCAGCGGCACAGTGGTGTTGGTGGTGTTCGTCAAAGTGACGGTGTACCGCAGGCTGTCTGGGACACGGACGGTGGCTGGCGCAACCACCTTAGCGGTCAACGTGGCCAGGGTGCCGGGGTCGACGGCGGATGTCAGCAACCCGTACACCGTCGACTGCCAGGCGTTCTGCGGGGTGTGGCTACCGGAGTGCGCCGGGATGCTGACGTCGGCGACGGAGATGCTGATGGGCCGGACGGACGGGGTGTCGCCGAACGCGAAGCCTAGCCGGGCGGGCACCGGTCGTCCGGGTTTGACGGTCCACCAAATGGACCCGAACACGAATTGGTGGGCTCGAACGAGAAGCGAAGGACGAGCGGGCCCAGCCGGCACGGAGTCAAGGGGCAGGACCGCACCGTCCGCGGAGGTCAGGTTCAGCCCAAAAATGCCCGCGCTCGAACAAGGTGCTGAGCCGGTGGACTGCACCACGAATGTCGTCGTCATGAAGCCACCGCTGGTCGAGGTGGTCTGGGCGCTGTTCGGCAGCAGCCGGAACTCGCTGCCCTCGCATTGAGGGAGATTGGCCGGTGCGTGCTGTGGGGCCGCTGCCAGCACGAGATCAGCGAGCGAACGCACACCGGCCGGGTTCCAGGGGACCGTCATTGCGTTCCCGATTGCCGGCGGCGTGACATTGGTGCTGCCCGCACGCTGAGTCGACGACGGTGTGCTGGTGGCCGCAGGCGACGCAGATGTACTCACCGCCGGGGGGCGGCGGCGCCGGCGCGGCGCATCCCACCGCGGTCATCAGCAGCAGCACACCGACCAGGGCGACGACATTCCGGATGTTGCTCACCTCCCGCAGCCCAAAAATGAAGACGTGCCCACCATCAGACGATGCGACCCGGTGAAACGGTTGCATCAAACATGGCTGATGATCGGCGGGCAGAGACCCGTGACGGTGGCCAGCCAGCCAGCCGCGGCGGGGCGGACCGGCAAAAGAACTCATCGTCTCCCGTAGATGGCATCAGGCGCTGGGCGAGCGGTCACGGCGAATAACGTGACAACCGCACGGATACAAGGTCCCCGGTGGGTAAACCGGCTCGCGTACATGGATCGATAACCGGTCAGGGGTACCGTTCCGCTTGCGGACACACTTGGCTCGTTGTCGGTCGCGAATGCCAATATGCATGCATGCCTGAAGAACCGATCACACTCGCTGCCGGCCAGATCACCGGACGCGGCCGATCAATCAATCCGTTCGTGATCATCAGAGATGCGGCTGCCTTCATCGCCTTCGCCGAGGAGGTGTTCGATGCAGACGAAGTCGTCGAAGCGCGAACGGCGGCGCCCACCGGAGAGCTCATCCACGCAGAGCTGCGGGTGGGCGACTCGCTGCTGTTGATAGCCGACCCGCAGCCTGGATGGCCCGCCCGGCCGGGGCTTTTCCAGATCTGGGTGTCAGATGTCGAAAGACTCATGACGCGGGCGGTCAATCGTGGGGCGGTGGTCGTGACCCCGCCAACACCGTTTTACGGTTCGTTGACACTCGCCCGTCTCGAAGATCAGTGGGGCAACCTCTGGTGGGTGTATCAGCCAACGCCCGGCTAGCTCGACCCCAAGCCGGCATGGGAAGGCGGCTCTGACGTCATCTTTCGCACCCTCGACCAGTACCTGCGCTCGTTGCGCTGATCCATCGCTGACCGGAACACGAGCCTTATTCGGGAGTCGGGGTCGCCAATGGCGTCGACCGCCGGTGTTCTCAGCTGAGGCGCGCCAGGTGGACAGTGATGTCGGCAGCGATAGCCACCTGCTCAGGCAGCACCGCGCGGATGTTGCCGAAGGCGGTCCGTCGATCCGACTCCGAGAGCGTGAGGAAGGCCGAAACAGTACCGAGGTGACCGATGTACTCCTCGGCAGACAACTCCAGACGGCGCGGGATCTCAACCTGGCGGACGTCGGTGAACAACGGGGAGTTGATCAGTTCGTTGCCTGGCCAGCGGAGGTCCGAACCCGATGCGTCGGGCTCGGGGGCACGGATGACACCGTCCGGCAGCAACTCGCATCGAGCGGCCGCCACCTCGGCGGCCAGTTGTGGATCTGCCAGCTCGAACGGGCCGCCGAGGTTGGCGAACACGCCACCGGGGACGAGCAACGCGGCGACGCGCGACCAACGATCGGTGGCGAGCGTCCAGTGCAGCGAAGCCGCGGCGAAGACCAGGTCGTAGGTCGAGTCCAGCGGCAGTTGTTCGAACGCAGCAGCCACGGTCGCGACCGCGGCCGGCACGTGCTGGCGCAGCTCGGTCAGCATGGCCGGGTCGGGATCAGTTGCTGTGAATGCGATCTCGCGGCGGGCGAACGCCCGGGTCGCCTTGCCGGTGCCGGCACCGATCTCGAGTGCGGACCGGACCGGTCGGGCGGCGTAGTCCAGAACCGCGTCCACGGCCGCATCTGGGTAGCCGGGCCGGAACTGCTCGTAGGCCTCGGCTACCGCCCCGAAGGTTAGCCGGCGCTCCGTCATCGGACGATGATCGCATAGCCGCCACCGAGAAGTGATCCAAGTGACGGGCCGAACGTCAACGACATCTTCCCCCTCATGCCTCACCAGGATAGGGGCGTCCGCTCATCCGGCTACAGGGCACAGAGGACTAATAGTTCCGCTCAGGGATCCCGCTGCGGTGACGATCGCTGCCGACCGTTGCGCACCGGTCGGGGTTCGGCTTCCGGACGGCTTATGCGCCGCTCCCCGGAGGCGGCTACCCAAAGATGGCAGTTATGGGGTACCTGCGTCAGCCGCGACCCAAGACCCGGACCACCTCGGCGCGGTCCTCATCGGTCACCACGGTGACCCGGCGGGGCTGGCGATCTAAAGTAATTCCCTCGTCGAAAGTGACTGCCCGCAAATCGCCGCCGGCCTCTTCCACCCTGGCCCGGGCCTGGACGACACTCAGCCCGACCAACGAGTCCAGATCCAACTGGTCAAGAGTAGCCAGATCCCGAGGCGGCGGCAACACCCAGTTGTCCCTGTTGTCCCTATTATCCATGACGCCCAACCTATCTACCGGCACATCCGGGCGTCGCGGTGGGACCGGGCACGCTGACGGTCATGACCACCAGCACCGATGCTCCGCCCGTCCGGTCCGTCGCGGCCGGCGGTTTCGCCGGGTTGGGGTTCCGCCTGCGGAACGAGTTCGAGCGCGGCTTTCCTCAACGACTTGAAAGGCGACGTTGCAGGTCAGGTCCCCCGCCAGCCTGCAGTGGCTGCCTGGGCAGGGCAGTAGCCAAGTTTTGTGTGTGCTGTAATCGGCCGCATGGATGAGCGGACGGTTCCCCAAGGCGGGCTGGAGCTGCAGTTCGAGAAGGTCTTCGTTCTCCCTGGGATGCCCTCAACGTGGACAGCCAGGAGGGACAAGACTTCCGACGGAGTCCTGTTCAGCTTGAACACTCCGTCCAACGACTCCGGGATTTTCGTCCACTTAATAGAGCGGACGGGCTCACTGCGGCCGGACGAGGCTCAGGACACTCTGAACGCGTTCGTCGCCGGAGCGATCGGGTTTACCGGTTCCCCTGTCGTACGAGTCATTCCGGATGGCCGTCGGCAACAGCGTGCCGTGGCCAGATTCGTTGTCCCGGCAACTGCTGACCGGGCCGAGCAGGAGTGGCTGACATTCATCATCGTCTGGCGCAAGCACCTCCTGATCTGCACCTACAACGGCAACGCGGGATCCCCAACCATCGACATCTGCGAGCGGCTCTTCGCCAGCTTGGCTCCGCTACGGGACGCATAGGTCAACCGCCAAAGGCGCCGCAGAGCTGCCAGATGTCGACGGTACTTCATCGACCGGAGCGTCACCCGCATTCGCCGGCAACTGCCACCACCAGCTTCGGCCCGAATGGACCGGCTCACTTAGGTATGCGCCGTAACCAGATCCCGCTGCGGTGACGATCGCTGCCGACCGTTGCGCACCGGTCGGAGTTCCGCCTGCGGCCTCGGTTCAGACGGGTTCCGACGCGCGCCATGACCACCGCGTAACGTCACCAGGCAAGCCATAGGGAGGTCGTAGATGAGGCGTAGAAACTTTGGGTTGTCAGCCGGTCAACGCGTCACCACCCCGAACGGCAGCGAAGTGATCTTGCCGAAAAACTGGGTCGACCTGACAGCTGCCGATCTGACGGCGCTGGGCTTGGGACCTGATCAACCGTCAGGTGCGACCGTCTCAGGGTTCGTTCCATTGGTCGATCTTCCGCCACGGTTTCGCCGGCGGTTCGCTTGCCTGAGGTGGGCCCGAGAGACTCTGATCCTGAACCTGCTGGTTGAAGTCAGCTGCGTCGCTGCAGTGCCGTCCCGCGCCAACCGGCCGCTGCCCGCGCTGCCGATCTCTCGCCAGACCCCGTGCCATCCCTAAGGTAGACGTCGAGATCGATGTCCACGTCGTCGCCGTTCGTGTCCAGAAGAGCTGCGCCCACGTCGTCCCGCGAGGCGACAGCGAGGGTCACCACGTACCGCGGGTGCCAACGCTGATGGGTTGGCGAGGTGTCCGACCCATAGCCGCAAACCGATCCCGCTGCGGTGACGATCGCTGCCGACCGTTGCGCACCGGTCGGGGTTGGTCTATCGGCTTCCGTCGCGGCGGGCTGCCGCGCCTCAGAGGACGTCGTCAGTTATGCGGGTGGGAAGCGGAAGTTCGCTCCTGCTGTGACAACGCGGGCTGCGATGAATACGACGAGCGGCGTGACGACGAGGAGGGTCAAATTTGACCAGTCGAGATGACCTCGAGGGCCGGACTGACCGGTGACGTTGTTGCCCAGATCTCCGGCCAGCCCACTGGCCAGGTATTTCGCGGTCGCCATGAACCCGGCCAGACCGGCGACGATCGGCAACACCGCCCTTCCCGCAGCGCTTCTCAGTGCCACAACCGCGGCGACCAGCGCGAGCAGCGCGGTCACCAGCCACGGCCAGGACAGGTAACCGGTCGGCCCGGTCGATAGCTGAAGGTAATCGACGGATGAGACCGCCAGGCCGGCGCCGGCCGCGGTCACCCCGATCGCCGCGGCCCACCACCGCCTCACCTGGCATCTGCCGCGGACGACCCAGGCCGGTGAAGTCAACGCGATCATTGCGATCACCTGCACACCGAGCCAGCCCAACGCGTTGGCCACAGTCTGAAAGTTGTTGACCGAGTACTCGACGACCTGGGCGGCCAGGTACGCGGCCACACCCAGCGACGCCGACCACCGCGCCCACGACGGACGCCCGAACAGGCACAGCACGGCGGTCACACACCACAGCAGCCACGCCGGGATGTCCACGCCGAACGGCAACTCGTCCATCCCGAACCCGCCGACCTGTGCGTCGATGTACAGGGCGGTGGCAGCCGGGAACAGCAGCAGCATGGGCAGCACGACGGCGAGCAGTCCCATCGCGTCCCGCGCCGCAGCAGGGGCCGGCGAAAGCGCCCGCCACGCCCACGTGCGAACGCTGAACCGCAGCAGTGCAACCGATTCCGCTGGCGATGGGCGACGCTGCCCCGGATCGGCGCGTTCCATCAACACGTCGAGCAGCTCCCGGCCCCGGGACCGCCGGTAGCTCGGCGGGAACAGCCACAACAACCGGCGGTAGGACTGCTCCAACCGCGCGTGTGGATCGGCGGTGCTCATGCCAGCAGTCCCTTTCCCGTGGCGAGCCGTGACAGTGCCAGCTCGGCCTGCCGCGCGGATCGCTGTGCTTCTTGGGCCAGCCTGGACGCGCCGGCACTGGAGAGCCGGTAGTACCGCCGCAGCCGCGAATCCACCACCTCTTCATGGTCAAACTCGATCAGGCCCTCCCCGGCCAACCGGTCCAACGCCCCGTACAGCGTCCCCACCCTCAGCACCACCGCCCCATCGGACTGGGCCGCCACATCCTTGATGATCCCGTAGCCGTGCCGGGGCTCACCGGCCAGCGCACTCAAGATCAGAAACGACGCCTCACGCAATCGAACATCCCTCATGCCCAGCACCATATATCGAGTAGCAGAGTATGCCAAGGGTTGGCATCAGGCCCGCTCATCGATCGCTGACCCGTGGACGTTCGCCGACCAGTGCGAGGTTGACGCACCCCCGGCGCTGGGCATGTGCTGAGCGGCATGGTTGGTCTTGTCGGTGAGGCGTCAAGCCGATACGCGCTGCGCCGCGCCGGGATCGAAGTCCATACGTCGGTGACCGCGTCTCAACTTCTGAGCGTTCTCGGCTGGGTACCGACGACGGTGGGAAGGCATCCGAACCGGGGGACGTGACCGCCACGAACAGCCACCACCCCGAGGCTGACGCGCGGACCGAATGCCGTTGCCCCGAGTACTCGATGTCAACCACCAACCCGGGTTTGGTGCGTCCGGAGCAGACCGCGATCCGGTCCGAAAAAAAGCCTCCGAACTCGCCGCCGCCGCCCGAACTGCTGACCCCTTGCCAAAAACCATCGGCGTCCCGCTCGTAGATGTCGAGGTCAATATCCCGTTCGTCGCCGTTCGTATCGATCAGAGCCGCGCCGACGCCTTGATATGAGGCCACTGCGAGGGTCACGGCAAACCGCGGGTCCCAACCCCCGGCGCTGATCACGAAGCAATCGTCCAGCTCCTTCATGCCAAGCATCGTGTCACGCCCATTCCTGTCGATTTCCGCCCAAGGTCGATGCTGTCGGCCGAGCACCTTTCGCGCGCGGCTGCGCAGCAGGTCGCCGACTATGTTTCGATCACCGATCACCGATCCCGTTGCGGTGAGGCTGCTCATCACGTCCTGACCAGAGGCGGTGGAGCTATGCGGGCACTGGGACGACGTTCGGCTTCCGATGCTTTGCCTGCCGCGTCGTGGAGGCGGGGCTATCCGAGAATGGTAGTTGCCGGGTGGCCAGAGTTGATGATCATAGGATGAAACCTGACGGCGCTTCGGAGCTTGCCGACGCTGATATGGAGGCGGTCTGATGTCCAAATATTTCCTGGGTTGGGACCGTGACAACCGGGTCATTCAGATACTCGGCGCCGCCCTGATCGTCGTTGCCATCGTGAGTCTCTGCTTCGATGCCTTCACCTCTGCTCGCTGGGGCGGACCCGTCGCCGGTGGGTGCGCGATCCTGGCCGCCGTCTTGACGTTCGTGACATTGAACAGGCAGGCCACCAAGAGAGGCCGGGAGCAAAGCTGATCCACCGATGTGAGGCTAGGTGTCGGTGGCGCCGCGGCCGAGGTCTCGCCGGCCCGGGCTAGCCGGCTGGCATGCCACCTTGTCCCCGCACACCGCCCGCGACTACTCGGGCGACCTGCGGCAGTTGACCGGATGGCATGCTGCCCTGCATATCTCACCGGAAAAGGGTGGCGCCCGGGGCGATGCCATCGTGGCTGGCCCAACTCGAGGCGGCCAAGCAGTCGGTGGCCCCTCGCCGCCGCCAAGCTGGCCGCAGTGCTGTCCTTCTACTGCTCAGCCGCCGAAGGTCTCGCGCTCACCCGACCGGAACCGCAGCAAACACCTCCGCTGCACCGCGACGCCGCCGACACCGCCCCGAACAACCGCCGGGCGGCCAACTCTAGGATGCCCCACCGGACGGGCCCGTCATCCGCAGCCTGTTCGCCGTCGTGGGGCGCGGCGGGTGATGGCGGAGGACCGCAACGGTCACCGGTGGACGGTTCGGCTTGCGGAGCGCCCCGGCAGGGCAGCCTGTCAAAATGGGTCATGCCAAAATCGCCGGATCGTGCCAACAGCCCTGGGTTATCGGGGCGGCAGTGGGTCGCCGTGCTCCTTGCCTTTGCAGTGGGCGCGGTCGGGGTGAGCCTTAGATCGGTCAACGTCTGGCTCGGCTACGCCGTCATCGTGCTGGCGATTGTGGGCGTGTTCGTCGGTCTGCGGTTGCTACGGGCCAAGTGAGCACAGCGACGGTCAGTCTTTGGTCTGAGCGCCTCGCGCGAGCCGTGCGGGGGCACCATTCGGGTGGTCGGTGGGATCGGGGCACCAATATGCTTCGTGGGTGATGCTGTGGCCGTGGTTCGTGTTGATCTTGGTTGTTGGAGTCGGCCTCGGAGCGGCCACGTCGGCGCGGATCGCGCGGAAGTACCGTAAGCAAGGCAAGTTCGAGTGCGCGATCCGTTCGCCTGAGTCCGCAGGTTCACCAGTCGTGTCCAGGTGGCGACATGGCGTCGCGAGGATAGAACCAGGGAAGATTCACTTCCGGCCGGGCGGACCTGGCGGGTTTCGCATACCTCGCGGCGACCCGATTACGATCCGCTTCGATCACATCTCCCCGGCGAACGAGGTCGACCGGCGGACAAGCTGGAAGCAGGCGTGGAGTATTCGGCCCGGACTCCATGTCATTGCTTTAGAAGGTCACGGTTCGACGACTGAGCTTGCAGCCCGACCGGCGGCCATCGACTTCATCAGGATGACGAGCAGTTGATCTGCGTATAAAGACAAATTGGGGCCCGTCAGGAGCCACTTCGCTGTCATTTTGAATCTGCTGACCCAGGTTCGGCCCGCGTGGCGGCCCCGACGTCGTGACGCCTCCTGGCTGTGCGACACCGGTTACCGATCGGCCCGCGGGACTGCGGCAGGTGGCACCCGGCTATACGGGGCCGCCGTACGTGATAGCCACGACGCGCCCCAAGCCGTATCGCGCTTCGAAGAGCCGGTTCAGTGGATCAACGAAAGCGGCAGGAACGCCTGGAACAGCGACATAGCCTTCGATCGGATGCAGACCGGCCCCTGTCCAGCCCTCTGTCATCACCCCTAGGTGTTCCAGGCCGAGCTCGTCACCTACCTTCGCCCAGTAGCGATTTTCCCTCTGGAGCTGGGTGTGGATGGCCTGCAATTCTGAACTCGACCTGGGCACGACTTGGAACCTGCACGACGGATACCGGCGTTTCGCTTCACTCCGGAAGCGAGCGACCTCGCTGTCACCGGCGGCCTTGTGAAGGAAGACCAGCTCCCCGGCGACTGACTGTGCGCCGGCGCAAATTTGGGGCTGGTCGCGGATACACCAATGACTAGCGGGTCCGATCACGTTGATATCAACCTTCAGTTCCCGCGACTCCGCTTCGCTCATGGGAACCAGTGTGTCAGCCGCCTTGTCTGCGAACGCTTCCGGGATGTTGGATACCACCACTGGACTCGGCCGGGGGTACCCAAATGGGTTGGAGTGCGAATAGCCGTGTTCCTACTCCGTCCGGCAGGGGATCCGCTTCCGGCAATGGCACCCCTTGGAGTGGGGTGATCGCATCGGCGTCGGCTGCTGCCGTGAGTCGCCGCGCCGCGGCGGCCGGCCCATCACAGGAGGTGCGCCATGACGGCGCTTCTCATCGGCTACGCCCGCTGCTCCACCGACCAGCAGGACCTCACCGCCCAACGCGACGCACTCGCCGCGTTGGGCGTCGCCACCACCCGGGTCTACGTCGATCACGGATTGACCGGCACCAACCGAGACCGCCCAGGTCTGCGAGAAGCGATGGCCGCCTGCCGGGAAGGCGACACACTGGTCGTCGCCAAGCTGGACCGGCTCGCCCGCTCCCTACCCGATGCGCGGGCCATCGCCGACGAACTGACCGAACGGCAGGTCAAAACTCAACATCGGCGGCTCGGTGTACGACCCCAATGACGCAGTCGGCCGGTTGCTGTTCAACGTGCTCGCCATGATCGCCGAATTCGAATCGGACCTGATCCGGCCGCGGACCCGAGAAGGGATGAAGGTCGCCAAGGCCAAGGGCCGACTGCGGGGCAAGCAACCCAGCTCAATCCGCGCCAGGAGGCACACCTGGTCGCCCTCTTCGAGGCTGGCGAACACAGCACCTCGGAGCTTGCCGACCTGATCGGGGTCGGCCGATCCACCGTCTACGGAGCGGAACAACGCCACCTGGCCGCCACCGCCACATGAACCGTCCAGCCACGTGCACCGCCGCGGTCCCGCGGCGGTGCACGCGAGTGCCGCCCCCATGGCCCGTAGGACGTTCGTCTTGCGGTGATTCGGTGACCCGCCGCCGCACCTGGGCGCGGAGTCCTGTGGTTCTACCTGGGGTGGTTGGTGATGGGTCCGACCTGACC
>NZ_JBEPNO010000049.1:0-14027 GCF_040546275.1 Nakamurella sp. UYEF19
GGAACGAACACTGCCACCCGTTCATCTGGACCAAAACAGCCGACCAGATCCTCGCCAAAGCCCACCGTAAGAAGACTTCAAACACGCGACACTAGCGGCACCCGGTGACTACATCTTCGTCCCGCCCTACACCCCGCATCGCGAGGAGAACAACGATCCGGATGTCGAGGCCGTCGTCGTGATAGCGCGCAGCACGCAGGAGGCCATCGTCATCAACCTGCCGTCGCTCAAAGGTTGAGGGGCAGAAGATGTCGGGTAGAGCCACCTGGTCGGGTAGATCATCCATCGCTCTGCCCGCGAGCACCGATGGTCTCGATCCGGTCATCGATGGCCAGTCGTAGTCCTCTTTCGAGATCAGCACCACGGATCCGGTTTCCACGGTGATCTCCACCGAGACCAGGTAGATGACGATGCGCCGCACCCCGGGGCAGCATCCGTTCTGACCCGGTGTTGCCTCGAGGCGTGGATCGAGGTGTCGGTCGCAGCGGGCCGCTGACGGCATCGTGCCGGCCGATACCCGAAACGTTATCCAGGTCCGCAGTCCTCACCCGGCGGTGGGCGGGATGATGGGTGGATGTCGGAACTGCGGGAGCACCCTGCCGCCACCGGCGCCGAGATGGCCGAAGAGACCCGCCACCGGCGCCGGCGGTCAGCGCGGATACGCCGGACCCGGAGATTGATCGCGGTGACCGTCGGCGTGGTCCTGCTGGCCGCCTGGCTTCTCCACCTGAAGGACGCCGATGCCTACCGGGTGCGGGTGACCCGCGATGTGGTGGGGGTGAACTGGGTTCTCGATGCGGTGTCGTCCGGTAACCAGATCGCGAAAGTGCCTCAGGCACAACCGTTCTCGCTACAGCTGAACGGGGGCGGATCCGCCGCCACGACAGACTCCGGTGGGTGCGGCTTGGACAGCGCGACCTGGACCGCGACGAGTGACGGATTCGACTTCAGCGGCGACGGCTACGGCAGCGGCCTCGCATGCGGTCCCAACGGAGTCCCACCGGTGATCGACCCGTTGATCGTCAGCGCGCAGGAGGAGTTGCTCAGCGGCGCGTCCGTCACGGACCGGATCGACGGCACTCGGCTGATCCTCACCTATTCGTCGTACACCCTGACCTACCACCGGTCGGGCTGACGAGCCATGTCTGTCGAGGCCGGTGAGCGACGCCAGCGGATCATCGCCCACACCCGTGATCGTGGGCGGGTCGAGGTGTCTGACCTGGCCCAACGGCTGGGGGTCTCCCACGAGACCGTCCGCCGAGATCTGACCAAGTTGGAACGCAGCGGCATGATCCGGCGCACTCACGGTGCCGCCTACCCGATCGACAACGCCGGATTCGAGTCCACGCTGGATCTTCGGTCCAACCAGCTGATCCGGGAGAAGCAACGGATCGCGGAAGCAGCATTCGACCTGATCGGTGACGCCACCACCATCCACGTCGACGAGGGTTTCACCTCACTGCTGGTCGCCGAGCGGGTGGTCAAGTCGCAGCGTCCGATGACCGTCGTGACCCCCTCCCTCCCGGCGGGAACACTGCTGGCGGGCAGCGATCCGGTGACGGTGATCATGCTGGGCGGCGAGCTTCGTCGCCCGACCCTCGGAACGATCGGTCACTGGGTCAGCGAAATGATCTCCACGCTGGTGATCGACGAGGCCCTTCTCGGGGCCAACGGCATTTCCATCGCCCGCGGGCTGACCACCCCGAATCCGGCGGTCTCGGAAATCAAGGGCACCGTCGTCGCCCGCACCCGGCGCCGGATGTTCGTGGGCGACCACACCAAGTTCGGCGTCGAGACCTTTTCCAGATTCGCCGAGGTCCGCCATTTCGAGGCGCTCGTCACCGACAGCGGTCTGACCGCCTACGCGGCGCGGCGCTACTCCGCACCCGGTCCTCTCGTCCATCGCGTCTGACGCAGGACGAATGGTCAGGGCAAAGTACGGGCGGTGCAATAAGGTGCAATCGTGACCAGCGAATTCTGTGGCGAACCCCGAGTACGTCGAGCCGAGACGGACCAGCAATGAGCAGGTTCGACGACCTGGTCGGCGGTGGCCTGGAACGAGCCGTGGAGCGACATCATCGTCGCCGCCTCGGACGACTTGGCCAACTGGATGCCCTGGATTCGAAGGCCCTGGGCACCGACGGGTGGTGGGTTCCCGGAGGTCGTCCTCCCCGAGACGGCAACGACGTGCAAGTGCTCATCGACGGCCAGACCGCGTTCGCCGCGATGCACGAGGCACTGATGGCGGCGAAGTCCCACGTACACATCGCCGGATGGCATCTCACGCCGGAATTCCGGCTTCTGCGTGAAGCCGGGACCCCCACATTGGCAGACATTCTGAAGGATCTTGCCCGCACGCTCGACGTTCGGGTACTCCTGTGGGCCGGTCCCCCGCTGCCGGCATTCAAACCCACCCGACCCATGATGAAAGAGGTCCGAGCCGCGCTGACCGACGGCAGCCAGGTGCAGTGCATCCTGGATGCGCGTGAACGAACGTTGCACTGCCACCACGAGAAGCTCGTCATCATCGACGACGAAACAGCTTTCGTCGGCGGCATCGACCTGTCGAACCTCGACGGGGACCGCTGGGACCACCACGATCACCCACCCCGCCGCGCGACCGGCTGGCACGACGTCACCACCCGCCTGCAGGGCCCCATCGTTGCCGACGTGGCCGAGCACTTCCGTGATCGTTGGCAGGAAGTCGCCGGAGAAGCGCTCCCGCGACCAATACGGCAACCAGCGGCCGGCGCCGTGACCGTCCAGTTGTGGCGCACCGTCCCGGAAAAGACCTATCGCTTCGCCCCCGAGGGAGAATTCTCGATCTTGGCCGGCTACCTGCGTGCCTTGCGCGCGGCCGAGAACTTCATCTACCTGGAAAATCAGTTCTTGTGGTCGACCGAAATCGTCGATGTTCTCATCGAGAAGCTCAAAACGCCACCCTGCAACGACTTTCGAATGCTGATCATCCTACCCATGCGACCCAGCAGCGGTGCCGACACCACCCGAGGACAACTCGGCCGCCTCTTGCAGGCAGACAACGGGCGGGGCCATCTCCTGCCGGTCACCGTGAGATCCCATGACGAGGTGGCCACCGGCGCGTTGTACGTGCATGCAAAGGTGGGCATCATCGATGATCGTTGGCTCACCATCGGATCAGGCAACCTCAACGAACATTCCTTGTTCAACGACACCGAAGTCAACATCGCCACCCTGGACCCGGCGCTGGCCAAGGGCACCCGGCTCCGGCTGTGGGCCGAACACCTCGAACGCCCCGAGGCGGACATCGACGGAGACCCGACCACGGTGATCGACACGATCTGGGCTCCATTGGCGCGAGACCAACTGGCCCGTCAACACAACAATCTACCGGCGACTGCGCGGGTCACCCACCTCCCCGCCGTGTCCCGCCGCACCGAGCGACTGGTGGGTCCTGCCCGCGGACTGCTCGTCGACGGCTGACGGTCGGGCCGAGCTGTCCACGAGAAGGCCGAGCTGTCCAGAAGAAGGTGGGACGAATTCGATCACGAATCGAGAAGCGGCTGCCGCGGACGCTGACTAACGTTCACCCCTGTGCCCGGCAGTGCGCCGCGCCGACCGATGCGAAAGGTTGCTTCGTCATGGCTGCAAACACTTCTCAGACCACGTCCGACGGCTTCACGGCGGCGGAGCGCGCCGCCATGAAGCAACGCGCCGCGGAGTTGCGGGCCGAGGGCAAGAAGGGGGCGAAGAGGGCCGATGGGCTGCAAGCGGTACTGGACGCGATCGAGAAGCTGACACCAGAGGATCGCGTGCTTGCCGAGAGGGTCCACGCGACGATCAGCGTCACGGTGCCGCAGTTGTCGCCCAAGACCTGGTACGGGATGCCCGCCTATACCAATGTCGACGAGAAGGTGGTTGTCTGCTTCAAGAACTCGGGCAAGTTCGGTTCCCGCTACTCGACCCTGGAGTTCCAGGATGCTGCGATGCTGGACGACGGAGAGATCTGGCCGGTTTCGTTCGCACTGCAGACATGGAGCGCCGCCGTCGAGAAGAAGATCGTCTCCTTGATGACGGCTGCAGTCCCCCCGACCGCATCGTGACCCTGGCCACGAACGACGTCATCACGCCGTATGCCGACCTCGACGAACTCCTGCTCGAACTGCTCGGACGATGGCGAAGCATCCTTGGTGACAATCTCGCCGGTGCCTACGTTCAGGGGTCCTTCGCACTCGGCAGCGGCGACCGGCACAGCGACTGCGACTGGCTCGTCGCGACCCACGGCCGGCTCACCGAACCGCAGATTGCCCGGCTCCGGGAACTACATTACGAGATCCCCACACGCGAACAGCAGTGGTGCCAGGACATCGAGGGGTCCTACGCACCGATCGCCGAACTCGCCTCGGTGGAGCATCTCGGCCGGAAGTGGCTGTTCAACGACCGCGGCCACCGCACCCTGAACTGGGACGACCACTGCAACCGTCCCCACACCCGGTGGATCCTGCGCGAACACGGCATCACCCTCACCGGACCGACTCCGTCGTCGTTCATGCCGCCGGTGCCCGCGGACGAGATGCGTGGCGAAGCAGCCACTTCGCTCCCCACCCTCCTCGAGGAACTCGCCACCTGGATCGACATCGACACCATTGGCTGGGGACAGCGCTATGCAGTGGTCACGGCAAGCCGGATTCTCTACACGCTCCACACGGCAGAGGTGACGAGCAAGCCGGGCGCGCTCGAGTGGGCGCTGCGGACGCTCGAGCCGCGCTGGCGGCCGTTGCTGGCGCAGGTCCGCGACGAGCGCAGTCTGGGCTGGGATCCGCATCGGCCACCCCGCGCCGGCGAGGCCGACGCTGCACGCTCATTCGTCACACACTCCGTGCAGCTACGAGGTCGCTTGCTGCCCAGCCCGTCCAGGAGGTGACCTCGATCGAGACGACCGGTCCGCGCGGGCGGCGCTCGCGGTAGGCCTGGTAGCGGACCGCGAGCGCGTCGACCGCCTCGTCATCGGTGGGCAGGACGGACGCCGTACCGTCCGCCCGAGCCCACCACAGCCGGCTCCAATCGTCGTCGTAGACATCGACCAGCAGACATACGCCCGGCCGGGCTTGGATGTTGTCGAGGCGGCGCAGATGGGTTGTGCTCTTGGGCTTGTCGTCGATGACGAACACGATGCGACTGCCGAGGACGGCGAACGTGACCGGGACCAGGTGCGGGATCCCGTCAGCCGAGACGGTCGCCAGGCGGGCCACCCGCTCGAGGGTGAACCGGGCTCGGGCTTCCTCCGCGGAGAGGCGCATCAGGACCGCGCAGTCGGTGGGGTGTCGCAGTTGTCCGTGACCATCCGGCACCCCTTCTTCGTGGTTTCTCCGGCGAGTATGCCAAGTGGCCGGCCAGGCTGCGACCGAGAAGGCACGGTGTCGCCAGTGCTGCCGTCAAAGCTCTGCGGGGCCAGTCGTTCCCTGATCGATGGCGCGCAGTGCGTTGAGGGTGCGGCGATAGCCGATCCAGGGCAGGACGGCCGTGATGGCGTCGGTCATCAGCGCGCGATCGTTGCCGACGTTGAGGTTGCCGATGACGTGCGCTGCGACCTGGGGATCGCAACCTCCGAACTCGACGGTCTCGGCACCCACGATCCGGCGCTGGATGTGCAGCCCGGCATCCCCTGCGGTGCTTGTGGTCGCGGTGGCCCGGGAAACAAAGGGCAGCTGCGGTCCACGGGCGGCGAGGATCTCGGAGGTGAGCCGCGCGAAAGCGTCTGCGCGGCCCATCCCGACGTACGGCACGGCCTGCACCAGCACTTCGCCGGCGCCCCCCACGTCGAGGCTTCCATTGTCGAGGGCTGAGACCAGCAAGCCGGGATGGGCGGTCGCGGCATCGCAGGCGAGTTGGCCGGATGCCCGCTGCTCATTCGCCTGTCTCCTGCGCTGTGACGTGCTCACCCCAGGTGCTCTCCTCGAGGCCCGAGCCTGGCTCGGGGGCCTCCCAGATCGCCAGATGGGTCATCAGATGGTCAGGGTGGGCGCCGTGCCAGTGCTCGATCCCGGGCGGGCAGCTGATGCTCTGTCCGGGGCGGAGGGTGACAACCTGACCCCCGCGCTCCTGGGTGAGCGCCACTCCTTCGGTGATGTACAGGGTCTGACCCACAGCGTGTGAGTGCCAGGGCGTGCGCGCCCCGGGTGCGAAGTGGACGCTGTTCATGCGCAAGCGCGAGGGCGCCTCACCCTTGACGATCTGGTCGAACCAGACGTCACCATTGAACATCTGGCCCGGCCCCTTCACGGAGGCGAGTGGGTAGGTGGGCTGACTTTTCTCGATGGTCATTCTCGTTGCTCTCCTTCTTGATGGTCGGCGGCGATCTCGCGGATCAACGCCTGCGAGTCGATGGTGCCGCCGGTGGGTGCGTATTCGAGCCAGGTCGATGTTGCCGGCCAGCACCTCGGCAGGATCCTCATCCATCACGAGCCGATCGGAGGATGCCCTGTTGGTACACCTCACCGCAGGGACTCCTCCCGGCGGACCCGGTGCGGTGTGATGGAGGCAGCCAGATGAACGCACCACCGTGTGAACAAACCACCACATGAACGCACCATCGGCGCATCCCGCCGCATCGATCGGAGACTTCCTGCGATGCTCACGCACACGCCGGTGAGGTTGACCAAAGCCGTCCTGGGGACGGTGGTGCTGGTCAGCGCGATCGAGCCGCTGGCCACCGACATGTACGTACCGGCCTTCCCGCAGGTCGGCCGCGACCTGGCCGCCGGCGCGACCCAGGTGCAACTCACCCTGACGACCTTCTTCGTCGGAATGGCCCTCGGTCAGCTGATCGGCGGCCCGGTCTCCGACGCGCGGGGCCGCCGCATCCCACTGCTGCTCGCCTTGATCGTGATGACGGTCGCGTCCATCGCGTGCGCGTTCAGCCCCACGATCACTCTGATGATGGCTGCCCGTTTCGTCCAGGGACTGGCCGGTGGGTGGGCGATGGTCACCGCCCGAGCGGTGATCGTCGACCTCACCCACGGCCCCCGGATGGTCAGGAGTCTGAACCTGGTGGCCGGGGTCGGCGGCATCGCACCGATCCTCGGGCCGCTGTTGGGCGCGGTGATCCTCCAGCTGTCGCACTGGCGGGTGTCATTCTGGGTCGTCGCGGCGCTGGGCGCGCTGATGATCGGCTCCGTCGCCGCCGGAATGCCGGAATCGCTACCCCCTGATCGCCGGCACCGCGGCGGGCTCGGCCAACTCGGGCTCACTGCCCGCCAGGTCATCGGACACCGCGGCTTCGTCGGATACCTGATCGTCATGGCCTTCTCGATGGGCGTGACGTTCGCCTACGTCGCAACCTCCGCATTCGTCCTGCAATCGATGAACGGCCTGTCGCCCATCATGTATTCAGTCGACTTCGCTGCCAACGCAGTCGGTCTGGCCCTGGCCACCCTGCTCGCCGCGCGACTGGCCGGCCGGGTCGCCACCCGCTCGGTGATCACGGTGGGTCTGGCCGTCACCACCGCTGCCGGGATGTTGCTGCTCATCGGGGCTCTGTGGTGGGACACCCCGCTGGTCATTGCCGTCGTGGGGTTCTTCCTGCTGATGAGCGCACAGGGCCTCGTCGGACCCAACGCCGGCGCCCTGGCCTCGGCGCAGGTGCCCGAACACCCCGGCACCGGGTCGGCGGTCCTCGGGTTCCTGCAGTGGTGCATGGCCGGCGTCGTGGCCCCGATCGCTGGGCTCGGCGGGGAGCACACCGCGGTCCCGATGGCCATTATGATCCTGGTCCTGGCCAGCGGATCCCTTGCCGCGCTGCGGATCCTCACCCGACCCGAGAACCACGACGTCCGAGCGGTGGCCCGCGGATGACCGCCGCATTGCCCATCGACCGCAGTGTGCGGTCGGGATCGCCAGGCACCGTCGTGGTCGAACGCCGGATATAGACGAGTTCTGTTTCCCTGCGCGTCCCAGTCGGCCGCGGAGAACGCTTCCGGTCGCTCTTGTGCAAGTGATCATCACCTTCAGGGCCGCGCGATCATCCATGGCCCGATAGGCATCGGGGACCCTGTCGAGTCCCACGACCCGGTCGAAGACCTTGCCGGGATCGATGGTGCCGTCGAGGATGGCGGGCATCAGCGTCTCGATGTAGGCGCGCACCGGGGCCGGACCGCCGGTCAGGGTCACGTATCCACCGAAGAGGCTGCTGAATCCGACCGGAGCCTGTTCGTACTGCGGGACGCCAACGCGGCTGATCACGCCTCCGGGTCGGACGATGCGGTAGGCCTGCTCGTCACGCATCTGCTCGAGAGCGGCGGGCGCCTATCTAGCCGACTCTAAACAGTCTAAAAGACTCTAACCGGCAATGGTAGGGTGACCGAATGCCGAACCCGTTCCACGCCAGCTTCGGAGTCAGCCCCCCGCTGCTCGTCGGGCGCGAGTCGGTGCTCCAGGACTTCGTCGAAGCGCTCGAGGACGGGCCTGGCTCCGCCGGCCGCGCGACGCTCTACACCGGTGCACGCGGGACGGGCAAGACCGTCATGCTCAACGCAGTCGAGACCCGCGCCCACGAGCAGGGCTGGTTGGTCGTCAGCGAGACCGCAACCCCGGGCTTCATCGAGCGGATGACCCAGCAGCACCTGCCGAAGCTGTTGCGCGAGTTCGACCCGGAGGCTGTCCAGCGCCGGATGAAAGGGCTGACGGCACCGTTGAGCATCGGACGGGTCGACTGGGACACCGTCGAAAGGCACGTCGTGCAGGCCGGGCTGCGCAATCAGCTCGACGTGCTGACGGACCTGCTCGCCGAGCACAGCACGGGCGTGCTGATCACCCTCGACGAGATCCATCAGAACCAGCTGGCCGAGCTGCGTGAACTCGCCACTACGGTGCAACATGCGTTCCGCGAAGGCCGCGAGCTCGCGTTCGCCGGAGCTGGTCTGGCGGCCAGCGTCAGCGATGTCGTCAACGACGACGTGCTGACCTTCCTGCGCCGGGCGGAGCGACACTCGCTCGGGTCCGTTGCACGCACCGACGTCGAACGCGGCTTCCGCCAACCGATCGAGGCCGCCGGCCGCCGCATCGGCGACGCGGCCCTGCAGGTGATGGTCGACGGCGCGAGCGGGTACCCGTTCCTGCTGCAGCTCGTCGGCGCCCAGACCTGGCGGCTTCATCCGGGCGAGGACGAGATCACCGCCGATGACGCGGCCGAGGGAGTGATCAGAGCCAGACGCCGGCTGGGGGCGCTGATCCACGAACCGGCGCTGGCCGCCGCCTCGGACATCGACAAGGCCTTCCTGCTGGCGATGGCGCACGACGACGAGCCTTCCAAGATGGCGGACATCCAGCGACGGTTGAACGTCGACGTCAACTACGCCAGCCAGTACCGGCTACGACTCATCGCGGCCGAACTCATCTACTCGACGCGCCGCGGCTACGTCGACTTCGCGCTGCCGTACCTGCGCCAGTACCTGCGCGACCAGGCAACCGTGGAGGGGTAGCGGGCCAGCCCGACGGGAAAGTGAGTGCCGTTCGGATGGAATCATCCGACCCGGCCGCATCGGAGCCCTGGGAGCGACTGCGCCACGACCTGGACGAACTCGGCCTCGTCCGCCCCCGCGTCCTGCAGATGAGTCCGACCACCAGGCAACAGTTCTGCCACCCGCCGTTCGACATCCACCTGTCCGCCGATGCCGAGGAGGTGGCCGAGCGGCTCCACCGGAGCTACGGGAGATTTGTTGTCCTCCGGGTCGGGGCGCTCCGCTACCCGCCGGGCAATGGCACGGACGAACTGCAGGAGGACCGCGAGCCGGCCACGCCGGCTGATCCTCATGAACTGCGGGCCGAACTCGATGGTCCGCTCCACATCAGGCGCGGCCAGACTGCCGTTCACCACGTCGATGTCACCAACCTGAGCAACGGATCCTTGAAAGTGCACACCAACGGCCAGATCACCGCCAAGATCATCGACCCGGTCACCCGCACCACCGTCGGTGGATATTTGGGCTTTCAAACCCTCCCACTGGTCATCTTCACCGCCGGGCCAGCCGAAACCGTGCGCATCCCACTGCTTGTCGGCACCGCCAGCTTCCGCCCGGATCTGGGATACACGGTGCCGCCCGGGATCTGGGGGCTGATGGCGCCCCTTCTCCTGGGCGACGGACGCCGTCTCGTGTGCGAACCGATGACGGTCACCATCACCGACTGAGTCCGGCCAACGACGGGACTTCGTCGAGGTGTGGGAGAACAGGCTGGCTCTTCCGGCCGCGTGCAGGGCGGCATCAGCGTCGGCGAAGTGTCGGGTCGAGCAGAGCGGACGGGTATCAGATTTCTCGTCGGCGGCCAGGTCGACGCCGGACGCCACGATGTGGTCTATCGCGTCGAGAACATCGGCTGACAGCACGGTGTCGGCGGCGGCGAGCTGGGAGTGCAGGTGATCCATCGTGCGCGGGCCGATGATGGCGCTGGTCACGGCCGGGTGCGCGGTGACGAAGGCGAGGGCGAGTTGGATCATCGTCAGGCCGGCCTGGTCGGCAACCCTGGCCAACTGCTCCACGGCGCGCATCTTGGCCCGGTTGGCCGGGACGGCGGTGTCGAAGCGCTGCGGCATCATCGCCGAGCGGTTGGTGGTGACCGCCCGACCCTCGCGGATCGCGCCGGACAGCCAGCCGGAGGCCAACGGGCTAGAAGGTCTGATCGCCGAGGTCGGCGACCGGACCACGGAAGCGTCGAGGATGGCCACCAGAACCACCAAAGAGGCCATGGTGCAGGCCACCGCCACGATGCAAGCCGCATCGGACGACGCGAAAAGAGCGATAGCTGAAGCCGCAACAATCGCGAGACAGGCGTTTTCGCAGAACGTCAGCTCCGCCAGCGATGCGCTGGCCAGGGAGATCCAACGGTTGGTCGGCGGTGAAAGCCCAGAATTTGTGCAGAAGCAGCCTGAATTCCTCCATAGCTGAAGATGGCAGAACTCGAATCGTCATCGGTGACGGCTTCACCGGCCAGCTGACCGCCGTAGCTGGACAAGCGCTCACTGCCAGTCACCCGATGACAGGCAGCACTGGCGCATCGGGTGAACCGGCGCGACGCCAAGCGGCCGTGCGGAGCAATCTCAGACCGTTGAGCCCGACGATGATGGTGGATCCTTCGTGCCCGGCGACGCCCAGGGGCAGGGGCAGGGTACCGACCAGGTCCCAGATGACCAGCCCGGCGATGACGGCGCCTGCGATGACGAGGTTGGCCACCACCACCTGGCGGGCCCGGCGGGCGAGGTCGATGATCTTCGGGACGGTGGACAGTTCGTCGCGGACGATCACGGCGTCCGCGGTTTCCATTGCCAGGTCCGATCCATGGCGTCCCATGGCCACACCGAGGTGTGCCGCTGCCATGGCGGGTGCGTCGTTGACCCCGTCGCCGACCAGCAACACCCGTGAGCCCTGCTGCTGCATGCTCTGCACTGCGGTCACCTTGTCGGCCGGGAGCAACCCGGCCCGCACGTCGGTGATCCCCACCTCGATGCCCAATCTGATTGCTGCAGCGGCGTTGTCGCCCGTCAGCAGCACCGGTGCGGTCCCAGTCAACCGACGGAGCTGCGCGACGGTGTCGGCGGCGTCGGTGCGTAGCCGATCGGACAGCGCCAGCACACCGACCGGTCGCCCATCCACGACCACGACGACGGCGGTGAGGGCTCGTTCCTGCGCCATTGCGACCAGGTTGGCTGCCTGCCTGGGGATCAGCCCGCCGCGCGACGACAGCTCCGCCAGCACCGCCGGGGAACTGACGTGCACACCCAGGCCCGCCACCGTGGCGCTGACCCCACGCCCCGGCGCCGAGGAGAAGTGAAAAGCCGCCGGGATTGTCAGATCCCGATCGTGCGCAGCCCGGACGATCGCCGCGGCCAACGGATGCTCGCTGGGCCGTTCGGCTCCGGCCGCCAGTGCCAGCAACTGGTCCTGGGTGAGCTCGGCGTCGGGCAGCACGTGCACTTCGGTGACCTGGGGGGTGCCCTCGGTCAGGGTGCCGGTCTTGTCGAACGCCACGACGTCGGTGAGTGCGAGCTGTTCCATCACCACCGCTGACTTGACGAGTACCCCGTGCCGCCCGGCGTTGGCTATCGCGGACAGCAGCGGTGGCATGGTCGCCAGGACGACAGCGCACGGCGAGGCCACGATCATGAAAGTGATGGCGCGCAACAAGGTCGGCTGCAACGCACTGCCCAGCGCCAGCGGGATGAAGAACAACGCCAGCGTCGCGGACACCATCAGTAGGGAGTAGCGCTGCTCGATCTTGTCGATGAATAATTGGGTCCTGGCCTTGGTCGCCGAGGCCTCGTCGACCAAGGCGACGATCCGTGCGACCACCGACTCCTGCGCGCGGCGGGCGACGCGGACCCGCAGGGCGCCCGTCCCGTTCAGGGTGCCGGCGAACACTTCGTGGCCTACCTCCTTGACCACCGGAAGTGGCTCGCCGGTGATGGTGGCCTGATCGACGTCCGAGGCCCCGTCGACGACGTACCCGTCGGCGCCGATCCGCTCACCGGGCCGCACCAGGACGTGATCACCGACTTCCAGAACCGCGGTGTCGATGAGCTCTTCGGTTCCGTCGGCCAGCACGCGGGTGGCCTGTTCCGGGGCCAGATCGAGCAATGCCTTGACCGAGTCCTGGGTGCGCTTGGTGGCGAAGGCCTCCAGTGCGCCGGACGTGGAGAAGATGACGATCAGCAGGGCGCCGTCCAACACCTGCCCGATCGCCGCGGCGACGATCGCGGCGACGATCATCAGCAGGTCGACATCCAATGTCCTGCGGCGCAGTGCCTTCAGCCCGGCCAGCGCGGGCTCCCAGCCGCCGGCGGCGTAGCAGGCCAGATACAGCGCCCAGTACACCGCGGCCGGTGCGCCCAGCAGTTGCGACAAGCCCCCGACGGCGAACAGTGCGGTAGCCAGGGAGGCCCACCGAACCTCCGGCAACGTCAGGATGCCGCCGAGTCGGCGGGAACGAGCCGCCCCATCGGACGCCGGGGTTGCGGTTGCCGGGCTCGACAACGTTGATGACATGGGTAGGCCTTCCGGGAACACTGCAGGGCCCGACGGCCACCGCTGCTCAGGCCAAGAATACACAAGGATGAACACGTATTCATCTGTCAGCATACACTGTGGTGCCAAGGCGCTAGGATTCGACTCGTGGGACACGGGACGAACGGGCGCGAGACGCCACCGGCGCGGCTGACCATGGCCAGTGCCACTGCGATCGCCGCGACCCTGCAGGCCCTGACGGCTCCCAGCCGGTTGATGATCCTTTCCCAACTGCGGCAGGCGCCGGCCACCGTCGGCGAGCTCACCCGAGCCGTGCGGATGGAGCAGTCAGCGGTCTCCCACCAGCTGCGTCTGCTCCGTGCCATGGGCCTTGTCGCCACGCAGCGAAACGGCCGGAGCATCACCTACTCGCTCTACGACGACCACGTCGCCAGCCTGCTGGACGAGGCGGTGTACCACGCGGAGCACGTCAGACTGGGTGACAGTGCCTCCAACGCAGAGGATTTGATCAACGACGAGGCCAATCGAAGCCCTCGGGCGAGCGCGCCACTGACGTAGTGGGCGGCAAATTCGTTTCCGGTCGTAGACGGCGGCGTTGCTGTCGATCATGGTCGCGCTGTTCGACCTGGTCCCCGTCGCCGCCGCCCTTCTGCTCATTGCCCGTAGGGTCCTTTTCCCCACCTCGACGAAGCATGAACCGGGCCGCGATCTGCAAACAGCAGCGGCCATCGGATTACGCTGGAACTCTTGAAGGTCGAACGTCAGTCCCCATGAGTATGGAGGAGAACAAGATGGGCAACGAACAGACCGCATTCATGGCCATGAAGAACGACCAGGCGTCGTCTACATAGAGGGTTATTCATAACGCCGTTGTGACGAATTGCGACCTGAATCCGGCGTGGGCCCGAGCAACCGATCCTGGCCGGAATAACCCAACTGAAAAGCGATGAGCGAAACTGCGTGTCGGAATGGGTGATGGCCCGACCGAATTGCGAGAATTGGTTTGCGAAGACTAATTCTCAAATTCGAGGAACG
>NZ_JBEPNO010000050.1:0-11957 GCF_040546275.1 Nakamurella sp. UYEF19
CATGAAGAGACCCGATGGTGGGAAGTCGACGTCCGCACTCTGTCCGGACTCGTGGGCCTTCGCGAAAACAGGTTCCGTTCGCCCGGTCAGCGATCGGCGAACGGGGCGCTGACGTCGACGTTTTCCGGCTAGCCCTTTGGCCAGGCCGCCGCGTCAAGTGGGGCACCGGGTGGTTTGGGTTAGCGTGCGAGGGTGAGGCATCAACAGCGGGCGGGTCTGGCTGTCCTGGGCGTGGCCTTGGTTCTGGTCGGCGTCGTCGGCGGCCTTCGCCCCCACCTGGTGGCCGGCGCCGCCCAAGCCGTACCAGTTCCGGGGCCGCCTGCAGTTGGTGACTGCGCGGTTGACCCGCTCCCGGGACTGGGGGGGCCGCAGACAAGCCCCCCGGTGACTGCCACTTCGGGCGGTACCGTCCCGATCTACCCGGTGCAGCAGATCCAGCCGTGTACCGGTGCGCGCTACGGCGAAATCACCGCTGTCATTTCCACTCTGCGGCCCACCATGGTCAAAAGTGCCGGCGACAACCGCTATCTGGACGATCCCAACCTGGACAGCTGCATCCCCACAGTCACGCAATACGTAGGGGCAGCAACCCAGCCGATCCTGCGTTTCTGGCATCCGTACCTACTGGTCAATGCCGTGATGGCCAGTCCAACGCCACGGCAGAAAGCGGCCGGGCAGCACTGGGCAGCGTGCATCGTGGCCCTGTTTCCATCCGATTTCACTGCAACTGTTCAGACCCCGGGTCCCCCGCAGTACGACAAGTCCATCCGTAACGCGCTGCACACCGGTGAGCAACGCGACCGACTCGGCACCTGCCTACCCACCACCGACTGGAACGACACCTACAACAACCTCGCCGTCGGCGGCTGTCGGCAACCGCACGCCCGGGAAATCCTGGGCTACGGCGACAGCGGCGACCAACCAGTCCCCCGCACCCAGGTCGAGGCGAGCTGCCAGCAACTGGCCCGCCAGCTCACCGCCATGGCTGATCCCACCGCCGACGGTGCCCTCTCCGCCCAGATCAACGTCCGAGACAACCGCAGCGCCGTCATCACCACAGCCCAGATCCCCGCCCACTCCAACCTGGCCTGCGCCATCACCACCACCGGTACCGGCAAACTCGACGGCAGCCTGCTCGCGCGGGGCAGGCAACCCATCCCCTGGGCCTAGCGCAGCAAACCACGTTGAGCCTCGACACACAGACCAATCTCAACGCACTGAACAGTGACAAAACGTCGTCCCAATCACCGTTCGGCCTACGGGTCTGGCGTCCGTCCCTCAGTGTTCAGTCGTTGCGGTACAGCGCGAAGGGCGCGTCGGGTTGCAGACCCGGCCGCCCTGCAGCTAACCCTGACCGGTGAATGACCCCAGCCTGTCGCAGGCCGAGGCGTCGCATAACCGCCTGCGACGGGAGGTTGTGCACCTCAGTGAAGGAGACGACCGGTAGGTCCGGGAAGAAAGCCGCGGCCCAGCTGATCGCCGCCTGTCCAATCTCGGTTGCGTAGCCGCGGCCGGTCAGGGCGTCGCGGACGACCCAGCCCAACTCGAGTACCGCCTGGCCATCGAGATCGACCCGAGTGAAGCCGCCGCGACCGACGAGCGACCTGTTCAACCGGTCGTGCGCGACCCACTTGCCGACCCCGTCGGCCGCCCACCGCTCAACCATCTCTGTGGTCCATGCCTCGATGCTTGCCCGGCTCCACGGTCCGGTCCAAAAGGACACGATGGGATCGCCGTACAGCAAAGCCAGGTCCTCGACGTCCTCAGCGTCAACCGGCGTCAAGACCAACCGAGCCGTCTGAACGGGATCGGTCGACGGCTGAGTCGCATCCATTCCGCCCACGAACATCGTCGAAGGATACGAGTGCTTCTGCCCTCCAGTTGGTCATCTCCACCAGGTCGCTAATCTGGCCCGGTGAGCGATCGGCCATCGAACGTTCTGGGGTTCACCCGGCGGGGGAAAACAGATCAGGAATCGAGAAGCGCGGGACACCAGGTGGCACTTACGGTGAGCACCGACCTGGAGCAATCCCGATGCCCCGCCGAACTTGGAGGACTGAATTGAATCCCACCGTCCGCAGCCTGGTTATCCCGGTGTCTGACCTTGATGCCGCCAAAGCCATCTACTCCGCGCTACTGGGCGCCCCGCACACAGACCAGCCCTACTACGTCGGCTACAACGTCGACGGCTTCGAGATTGCCCTGAATCCCGGGGACGCCTCGGGTGGACCGGTTGCCTTCGCCGACGTCGACGATCTGGACCGGGCCCGTTCCACTCTGCTGGCCGCCGGCGCCACCGAGCGCGATGCTCCACGCCAAGTCGCCCCAGGAGCCAGGGTGTGCGTGCTGGTCGACGCCGACGGCAACCCGATCGGGCTGCGCGGCCAGTAGGCCGCGCGCGATCCGATTCCACGCCGGCGTGGCCCCCCTACGTTCACTGAGTCGTCGAGCGTCCCAGTCCGCCATCCCGTTGCGGTGGCGAGCTGGGTCTCGGCGATCGTGGTGGGAGAGTGCCAGATCGTCACCGCGGGAGGTTCGTCTACCGGGCACGATGCTGGTCTTTGGAACCGACCGGGACCTGATTGTTGTTCGGTTCTCTATCGGTTGCGTGCCGATGCCGTTTTCACTTCGGCGTTTTGCGACTCACCAGTGCTTTATTGCGCTCTGAGGTCAACTCGGCCGCGCTGCGGTCAGCATGGGTGGCCGCTGCAAGACGCACGATCATGAAAGCGGCGAGCGGCAGCAGCGCCAGGTAGAGCAGCTGGATCCGGCGCAACGGGTCAGCGACCTACCCCAGCCCCGTCCCCAGCCAGGTGTAGGCGACCGTCGTGGACAGCGCTGTCCCGATCGACTCGGCCAGCACCACGGCCGCGGCCATCCGGTCCGGGGAGATTCCGTCGTCGGCTGCCGGGTCGGCCAAGCACCGGCCCAGTAGGTCCGGATAGATCAAACCCATGCCCAGTCCGAGCAGCGCCGCCCCACCGACCAGCCCGCCGAACGCCGCTGCCCCGCGGACCAGCAAGGTCGTTATGAAGATGACCACCAACCCCAGTGCGATCGCCCCCCCGGCGGGAACCAACCGTCGGCGTAAGGACCGGGCGCCCTCCGCCGGATGCGAACCCGTCCACAGCCCGGCCGCGGCCCACATGAAGCCCGGAGCAGCAATGACGAACCCGAAACGCCCTGCCCCGATCCCGAACCCGTCATGGGCAACCACCGACAGCACGATCGACCCGCCGAAGTACACCCCGGTCGTGACCGACAACGCTCCGAGCGCGGACCGCCGACCCCCCGACGCGCGAAACGACCCCGCCGGCAGGATCACGGCGGCGGCCCGCATCATCACAGCCACGCCGAGGACGACCAAGACGACCGACCAAGAGCCCAGCGGCAGCACCAGCAGCGCCGAGCCAGCCGCTAACACGAGCGCCCAACCCCAGGGAGCCTTCTCCCGAGATGCCTTTTCCGTCCGCTCCGGCATGTAACGCGCAATCATGGTTCGCGCGACCAGCAGAACCGGCAGGTACAGCAACATCGCCCACCGCCACCCCAACCACTGCGACGCAGCGACCGCGTAGACCGGCCCAAGGACCGACGAGAACACCCAGATCCCCGACATTCCCGCCAACACCAGCTGACGCCACTTCGGGGGAAGCCCGCGGCTGATCGCGCCCATACTCACCGTGGCCAACGCCCCGGACGCGAACGCCCGGACCGCTGTTCCGGCCACAAATACCCACATCGCCGGCGCCGACGCGCACAGCACCGCCCCGCCGAGCGTGACCATGGTGAAAACAACATCAGATGCCCGATCCGAAACCTGGAGAGCAACCACGCCCCGGCCGGCATCATCAAAAACATCGGCGCCTGCGCCGCAGCCGACAACGGCCCATACCAGTGGATCCCGTTCAGATCCGCAGCGACCAGCGGTAGCACCGTTTGCGACAGGTAGCTTTGCATCCCGGCCAAGAACTCGATCAGCACCAGAGATCCCGCGAGCATCCCTGCAGCAAACCCGCCCCTGGGCACGCCCACCGCATCCGAGGAAACCATCACCGAGCCCCCTCGGGGCACCGAACCGCCCACAGCGCCCCCCCGCGCCCCCGGGAAACCACCGCTCGCGGCGGCCAATCGTCGAGCGAAGTCACCCGTCGGTACCGGTCCCGGAGATCACTCACACCCAAATTCTGCCTCAACCAATCGCCGCCCGGTCAGGGATCCCGTTTCGGGCTGGGTGCGCTGCCAGGCGGGACTACGCGATGATCGACCAGTGCACGCAGTCCCATCGTTCGTCACCCACTACTACCGCGCCGATCGCCGACCATTCCTCAACCTGTCCGATCTAACCGAACCGGAACTGGCAGCGGTATTGGCCGAGCTGGGCACCCCCGAACACCAAGCGTCGTCCTCGCGTCGCTTCGGGCTGCGGTACATGGCCCTTCGCCGAGCCACCGAACGCCGGGCCCGCGACCTGTTCATTGCCGCCGGCGGGAAGCCCGAACGCAGCTCGCCGCACTACTTCGTCCTGGGCTCCAGCCACTGGTTCGCCGGGCTCTACCGCGACGTTGCCGACGTCCGACTCCCGCTGTCGGCCCTGCCGCCTGGGAGCACCAGCGTGACCTACGCCGACAGCATCACCGCCCTGGGATTGGGCATACCGCTGGGCCTGCCGGCACCGGACCCGGACCACGCCGACCGCGTCTACAGGCTCGAAGACCTTCAGCAGCTCATCCACCAATCCGGTCCACCCAGCGACGAAGCGCCGCAGGATCCGGCCGGGTACACCGGACACCAACACCGCCGCGTGGACGCCTACATCGAGGTCCAACTCTGGTCCGACGAACCCATCCGCGCCCACCTCCTCCAGGCCAAAGCCGATCCACTTTGACGCTGTCCGTAACCCGCACGCACGGCCACCGACACCCGAGCGTCTCGGTCGCCAACCTCCTCGGACCCCCGGAACTGCTCGCAAGGGCGGCGGCCCATCGACCACATCGGAGTCCCCTTCGCACACGACCCCGCCACGCCGGGCCCCAGCTGGCCCGGATGAGTCACCGTCTTACAAATGAACGGCACCGAATTTTCTCGCATGGGAAACTTCCCCGATGACCCAACGCGCTGTCCCGGCCGGCGACGTGGACTACGAGTCCACCGGCACCGGGTACGAGCAGCAACGCAGATCAGACCCACGGATCGCGCAGGCAATCCTGAGCGCGCTAGGAGATGCCTCGACGGTGGTCAACGTCGGCGCCGGAGCCGGCTCCTACGAACCGACCGACCGGTACGTGCTGGCGGTCGAGCCTTCCGCGGCGATGCGCGCCAGGCGACGGGCCGTCGGTGCGATGCCGGCCATCGACGCGAGCGCCCAGTCTCTCCCTCTGGACGATGATGCCGTGGACGCGGCCCTCGCGGTCCTGACAATCCACCAGTGGGGAGATGCACTGGTCGGCGGACTCCAGGAAATGCGCCGGGTGGCCAGCGGGCCCGTCGTCATACTGACCCTGGACGGCACGCAGCTGCAGGATTTCTGGCTGAACGAATACCTGCCGGCCCGGGCGCAGATCGAACGGCAACGCTTCCCCGACATCCAGAGCATCCGAAAGGAACTCGGCGGTACCAGGGACTTCAACCCGGTGCCGATCCCACTGGACTGCTCCGACGGATTTGTGGAGGCGTTCTATGGCCGTCCCGAAAGCCTGCTGGACCCTGCCGTCCGGGCCGCGCAGTCCGCGTGGCAATTCCTGGACCAGACGGAGATTGATCGTGGCCTCACCCAGCTGACCGACGACCTCAGGTCGGGAAGCTGGGACAGCCGGCACGGTCATCTCCGTGAAACGCCGACCTACACAGGCCCCCTGGCGCTCATCATCGCGGCACCGGAGGACGAATGCCGACCGGAACACGATCGCCGAACGGTCAGCGATCGTCAAACGTTGGCGAGTCACCGGACGTGGATCAACCACAATCTGGTCGTCGTGGCCAACCCGCACGAACAGTCCGACCAGGCCGAATTAGACCGCGCCTGGCACCAACCCAGCCCCGTAGATGAACCAGTTGACGACGATCATCCAGTCAACCCTCCCGTGCCGTGAGGGTATTGATCCTAGGCATCGCCAGCGGGAGTCGGCTCGGTCGCCGTAGGACGATCCCCGATCGGGACGAAGCGATTGCGCTGAGCAACCCCTGCGCGATCACGTGCCTCCGCTGTCCCGATCCGAGCGACACGGTCAACGTCGCTTGACGACTGCGACTAGACCTATGACTACAACGAGAACGACGACGATTCCGATGATAATCGGGCTCGAACTGCCGCCGTTGGCACCGACTGCGAGGTCCATGACTTTCCTTCGGTCAACCTGTATGAGTGGCATCAGCTTCACAGTCGATGTCTGTTCCCGTGTCCAGTGTTGACGCCGATTTTGTGCAAGCCGCTGGGATCGTCGCGTCCACTGTGTAGCGGAAGGGGATCATATGCGTCTCACAACCCGATCCCGCTCCGGGCACCGATGACCAGCGAGCGCCTAGTCTTCGCCGTGCGCGTCTTGCGGCGATGGCGGCTCTCGAAACCCGAACCGAGGCGAGCCGCCAGATGTGCGAGGCACGCGCGCGTGGAAGTAAGTCCACGTCCCATCGTCGTTGTAGATCAAACCGACGTTTTGCAGCAGTCGCCGCAACTTGACGGACCGGACCTCCACGCGTCTCATCACGCCCTCGATAGTGCCTCAGGTGGAGGCGTCCCAGCGTTACCCGGCGCTCGTTGAACGAACCCGCCAATGCGGAGGGGTCGAGCGCGGTGCCCGTTCGACGATCGTGAACCGGGCTACTGGTCAATGTCCGGTCGTTATACGGTGAGCAGCAGCCCGCGGTAGTTCGGGGTGAGCAGGCCAGGTCCCATGCGGGCTTCTTCGATGAGGCTCTGTCCGGTCGGTCCGAAGCGCTGTTCCAGCTCAGTTTGGTGTTCGAGCCACAGCTTGTACAGGCGGAGCTGCCTGGCCTGCTTGCCGTTGTCGATGAACTGGTCGACCAGTAGTAGTCCCGCGGCGGCGATCAGCGGTGCCCATTTGGTGGCCATTCTGGGGTGGGGCAGCGGCGCGTCGGCGTGCCACTCCGCGCAGGTGAATACGGCGCGGGCACCCGGGCGGAGTATCCGACGTACTTCTTTCAGGGCGGCCACCCGATCAGCGGCCATCGGAAGTGCGTCGATGGACATCAACCCGTCTGCGCTGCTGTCCGGGAGGCCCGTGGCGGTGATCGTCGCGCATCGGTAATCGAACTGCCCCGGCTGCAGATAGCTGGTGTGGCGGCGGTGGTGGCAGCCTCGACGGCCGCCTGGCTCAGATCGATCCCGACGAGGTGCGCGCCGCTTTCGCGGGCGATCCACTGCCCGGGTCCTCCCATGCCGCAGCCCAGATCGATCAGCACGCTGCTGGGTGAGCTGGAGACCGACCAAGGTCAAATCCAGGGTGGTCCGGGTGCAGGAGCTGAAAAACTGCACGTCGTAGGGGTAGTCGGCGCCGTAGGCCTGGACGTTCAGCTCATCGAGCAAAGGGTCAGACCCGAGTCGAGTCCACATCTGATCGAACATCACCTGGTTGGCGGACTCTTTCGCGTCAAGGACAGGCTGAGTTGCAGGAACGGGCGAGCTGGCGGGCAACATGAGAGCCGACGATACGACCACCACCCGGGCTCGGGGTACCAGAGCTCGGCCCTCAGCCGCGGTTTCCCGAGACCGGTGCGGACGATGACTGTTTCTCAAGTGAATGGTCGTATCCTCTGGCCCGGAACATGTACCAGCGGTCAAGGAGGGTTCGATGCGGGTATTTCGGCTGGAGTTCCTGCAGCCGCCGAGCATGCGCACCCGTTGGCTTGGTCCGTACTCGGCGAAGTGGCTGACGGCCGAGGGTGAGGAGCTCGCGACCTACCTCGAGGCGGAGCACATCCGCACCAGGCCTCATCCGGTGAACACTACGCTGCTGGTGGCCTCGACGTTTGAGAATCGCTACCTGTGCGGTTGCGACAGCAGGACCGCACTGAGCGACTGGTTCGGCAAATACCTTGGACCGCTTCGCGATCAAGGCGGTCAGGTCGGCGTGTACGAGGTCCCAGATCTGGCGGTCGCCGAACATCTCAACGGGCAAGTCGTCTTTCATCAGGGATCGTCGCGGATCATCGAAAGGGACGGCCACCCGGCCGCAGCACCGCTGGTACTGACCTCCGCTGGGTCTCGGCGAGCAAAGATTGCAGCTGCTGCCGGCAAGTACGACCACTGGTCACCAGCCTCCCTGGGGTGATCACCTCGGCCGCCGCGACCGACGGAGCAAACCCAGCAACCCTCCACCGAACGGAACAACTCCGTGCCCAGAGGGGGCGGCCATCCCGGAATCCTGCTCCCCGACAGAGCGACCGGAAGACGAACCTTTGTCGGTTCACGGACGGAAGTCGCGTCATTTGGGGGTAGCGGCCAGGTGGCGTTGTTCCGCTCGATAGACCGTGGACCGGCCCACCCCGAACAGGTCAGCCAGTTCTGCCGTGCTGTGCTCGCCCGCCTCGAACAGGGCGACCAGATGTGCCTCCTGCCGCGGGTTCAGCTTGGGTTGCTTTCCCCGCAGCCGGCCCTTCGCCTTCGCAACCTTCATGCCTTCCTTGGTTCGCAGCCGGATCAGGTCCGACTCGAACTCCGCGATCATGGCCAGCACGTTGAACAGCAACCGGCCGACGGCATCGTTAGGGTCATACACCGAGCCACCGAGGTTCAGCTTGACCTGACGGGCGGTCAGCTCATCGGCGATGGCCCGCGCATCAGGAAGCGAACGGGCCAACCGGTCAAGTTTGGCCACGACCAGGGTGTCGCCTTCCCGGCAGGCCGCCATCGCCTCCCGCAGACCCGGGCGGTCTCGGTTGGTGCCGGTCAAGCCGTGATCGACGTAGACGCGGGCGGCAGCCACGCCCAACGCGGCGAGTGACTCGCGTTGAGCGGTGAGGTCCTGCTGGTCGGTGGAGCAGCGGGCATATCCGATGAGAAGCGCCGTCATGGCGCACCTCCTGTGATGGGCCGGGCCGCCGCCACGGTGCGGCGACTCACGGCAGCAGCCAAAGCCGCTGCGATCACCCCACTCCGAACGGCGCCATGCCGGAAGTGAATCCGCCTGCGGAACGTGACCCGGGATCACAGGGTCTACACGCATCAGCCACCATGAATCCGTGAACACGAGCGCGCCGGAACAGCGGTTTGGCCGCCTTGCGCCGACCCTGACGCTATTTTGTGGTCTACCGGGCTCAGGCAAATCGACTCTGGCTAAGCGACTCGAAGCCGACGGTCGTGGGGTGCGACTCTGCACGGACGACTGGCAAGCCATGCTCGGAATGGATCACACCGACACCGCGTTCCACGACCACCTCCAGTCCGCGCTGTATCGGCACGGGCTCACCTTGCTGCGTCACGGCGTCAGCGTGATCCTGGAAGACGGACTGTGGACGAGCGCTGAGCGGAAGGAGAAATTTGCTGGCGCAAGGGATTGCGGTGCATTGATAGACCTGCATATTTTTGAGGTCCCATTCGACACGCTCCGAGCCCGTCTTGGATTGCGGAATCGGGAGGCTGCCACCGGGGCGTATCCGATGACAGACGAACAGTTGCGGTGGGCATGGGACCTGTTTCAGGCGCCGTCAACGGAGGAGCTGGCTGCGGTCGACTTCTGTGCCGTTCATCCCGGCGGCCTGGACGACGTACCGTCCCGCTGACGATCGTGTTCCGGTCACCGATCGGCCTGCGGGCAGCCGACCACTGATACGCGTTCTCGTTAACGGCTGGGCAGCTTGATAGTCGACGCGGCCGTGCGAAGCTGTTGTGATGGCACCGACTTCCTCTCAACCTGTATCAGTCCTCCAGCAGTGGATATCCCGTTGGATGGGACCGATCATGCTGATGATCGGGCTGGCTTGGCTCGCGATGATTCCGTTTACTTCCGGCATTCAGACCATCCGCTGGATCCTGGGCGTCGTGTTCGTCATCTGCGGGCTCGCTGCCTCGGTCAGCACGCTCCGCCAGCGCCGTCGATAGCGCCGTGGCAACCTCGTCTGACTCGGACCTGGGCCGTATACCCAACGTCCTGCGATGACCATTCCCCGATTGGCCGTTGCTGGGACGACCATCGTCGGCAGCACCGCAGCGAGATCCCCGATCGGGCAGACTTCATTCTGCTCGCGACGCCTGAAGCCATGTCGACCTCCGTGTTAGTTAAGCCGTTCATCCCCGGTGGACTGCGCGACATTGGCTCCGGGGCCGCTGGGGACAGTCGCAATCCCCTGCCCTCAAGGTGGATCGGTATGGTTCACGCCTATGGGATCTGAGCCGCGCCGCCGACCGACCGCAGTGAGCGGGTGGCGGAAGGCGTCCGGGCGGACTCAGATTCTGGGGATCGTCCTCGTTCTGGTTGCGGTAGCAGCTTTGCTGCTTGACGCCTTCACTTCGTTCGGGTGGGGCGGCGCAATCGCAGGGGATGCGCGGGTATAGCACTGGCTTCGATCGCTGTTCTGAGGCCACGGCCCGGCTCGAAGGCATCCTGATGTGTGTCTGGCAGGTGTCGGACGACCTCTGTCGGGGGGACTGACCGCAAGCTCCCCCCGTTGGTTGAACCTCGCGTGACGAAACCTGGTCTCCTGGCAGGGGAACGCGGACCACGATCACGAACGTGCCGGCTGGGATCCTTCTAAGGTGGCCGAGGCCATGTCGTTGGTTGAGAACGGGCATCGTGAAGGTCCGACCGATCCCGCTGACGACATGGGAGTTGTCGAAGGCTGTGGCGCAACTGCTACAAGATCAGTCCGACACGCGGTACGTGCTCACGACACATGGCATGCCGAGCTACACCTTCACCGGTTTTCACCCCGTGCCAGATCTGCAGATCGTCACGATCTTGGACCAGGCCTATGTTGTCATCGGCCACGAGTCGCTCGACCTACCTATTGTCCTGGACCCGCGGGACGGACGGGTGCTGTTGGCGGTCGGCCCGGCCCACTCCGGCGCGTTCACCCAGCTGTCGCTGTACAACAGCTCGCTAAGGCAGTACCGCGCATGCGCGGAAGCATTCGTCGCCCGGTTGCCCTACTACCGCGCCGCCCAAATCCAGGAAGACAACTTCGACGCCGCTGCGGGCCAGTTACGCGATGACCTGCTCGCCGACATCGTGCGCATCGACGCCGCCGCGCAGTGCGTTTGGTCGGATTTACCGTGGCAGATTGAAATGGGTGATTACCCGAACGAAGCCTTGAACAAGTATCTCATCGAGGATGAGACCTTGGACGGTTGCGGTGACCAATAGCGCGCCTCCTGCTCAGACTGATCAGTAGCGCAGACGCGGTAGTGGGAGTCACAGGACCCGCAGGGGGAACGTCTTACGGCGACGATCGACGCCAGCAATGGCATCCGCCCCCAATGATCTTCATACCCGTAGCAGTATCGGAATTCCGGCGACGGTCCACGTGCTCGGCCCGGTCGAGGTGGACCCGTTCGTGTGGGTGCGGTCAGACTGCGGTCGTCGGGTCCACGTCCCACGGATTGAGGCATCGCACGCCGAGGGGCTCGAAGTGCTTGATGTCGCGCGTCGCAATGGTCATCTGTGCGGACTGGGCGACGGCGGCGATGAGGGCGTCGTCGAACGGCGAGTGTTCAGGGACTCGGTAGCCGGCGAGGATCCGCGCGGCGGGTAGATCGAACGGCAAGACGCGGTCGGCGAACGCTGGGAGAACGTGCTCGTCGAACCAGCGGCGCAAGACCGCGCCCTGTCCGGCGTCCGATCGTTGTTTGGCGATGACTCCCCGCTCGATCTCGGCGACGGTCGTGGCCGTGACGAACTGGTCGGCCAGCGGAACTGACGCCGCCCAGATTTCCACCGGTCGGTTGCGTCCTCGTACGCGGAGTGCGGACACCACGTTGGTGTCCAAGACGTATTTCACAG
>NZ_JBEPNO010000051.1:0-11498 GCF_040546275.1 Nakamurella sp. UYEF19
GGCAGAACTCGCCTCGAAGTGACCTCAGGTGGCGAGCTCCCTGCCGATCAGCAACGCACTCGTCTACGCGATCTGCAGCACAGACTCGTTGTGGCCACGGGCGTTCTTCATCTTGTTGGGTCGGGATTGGAACCTAGTCGCTCATCTGAGGCGTTCCGGTTGGGGATCCCACTCTGGTCACCGATCCACGGTCCCGAATGCGGTTGCGGCGCCGCCCTGGACACGCTAGTACCGACCTTGACAACGCCCTTGGCCCGCGGCAGATCATGTAGTCATGAATCGTTGGAAACTGCTGGTGGCGTTACTCCTCGGCGCGACCGCGCTTGTCTGCACCTCCTGTACCCAGCAGCGGATCTGTAACGGGCCCGAGCAGCAGCCACCCTCCCTCCTCCTTGATGCCGGCACCTGGGCCGCGGCCCACCCCTCCGCGCAGCTCACTTCATGCCTGGCAGGGACCTGCACCCCGCCCGCGTCGAGCAAAGGGCTCGCTGAGCAGACAGCCGAGCCGATCGAGATCGTTCTCCCCCAAACGAGCGATCCGAGATCACCGGTGCAACTGAGCATCACCGCTAGCGAAGCCGGCCGTGACGTGGTGAAAATCTCCAGCATGATCACGCTGGACGAGACCGACGAGGCCGGTGCATGCGGAACCGTTTTGCAGTGGAAGACATCTGCGGAGCTGAAATCCAGCGGTGAGCTGGTGCTGAAGTAGCCGGCCGAGATCGGCCGTCCTCACGCGATGGCGGCTTCTACATCATAATCAATCGATCGACAGGTCGCCTCTCGCTGGACCGTCGCACCACCCACGCTGAGCAAGCCCGCCATGGCCCCGATCGACGAACGCTGACCGGTCACTCCTCGTGTCGCCAGTCGCCCGAGCGACGGGCCGGGATGGACTTGTGTCGGGTCACTACCGGCAGCTCCGCAGCAATCTGAGGGTCGCTGGTGGTACGGATGTGGTGAACACGGCGGGCCTTCCGGCCGTGTCTTGCGCCCAGGAGGTCAGCATGTTCGTCGGTGTCGACAGTTTTGTCTCGCGGGTCACCGATCCCGCCACCGGGCACGAGGTCCAGGCCCAGGAGCGGATCGCCCATCTCCTGGAGGAGATCGAGATGGCCGACCGATCGGGTCTGTACTCCTTCGGCATCGGCGAACACCACCGCGAGGAGTACTACGACTCGGCGCCGCCGGTGATCCTTGCGGCCGCCGCGGCGCGGACCTCGCGCATCAGGTTGGGCAGCGCCGTGACGGTGTTGAGCGCCGCTGACCCCGTCCGGGTGTTCCAGCAGTTCGCCACCCTGGACTTGATCGCGAAGGGCCGCGTCGATCTGGTGGTCGGCCGCGGTTCGTTCACCGAAGCCTTCCCGTTGTTCGGACTCGATTTGCGCGACTACGACTCGCTTTTCGCGGAGAAGTTGGATCTGTTGCTGAAGATCCGCGACTCGACGCACGTCACCTGGTCAGGGCAGCACCGCCCAGCGCTGACCGGCCAGGGCATCTACCCGCGTCCCAGCCAACGGTCACTGCCGATCTGGGTGGGGGTGGGCGGGACGCCGGAGTCTTTCGTCCGGGCCGGTGTATTGGGTCTGCCGTTGATGGTCGCGATCATCGGCGGCGAGCCACGCCAGTTCGCACCGCTGATCGACCTCTACCGCCGGGCCGGCGCCGAGGCCGGCCATGCTCCCGAATCCCTACAGGTGGGCCTGCACGTGTTCGGGTTCGTCGGCGACTCTGTGCAGGCCGCAGCCGACACCATCTACCCCGGGTGGTTTGACATGTTCACCAAGGTCTCGCAGGAGCGGGGCTTCCGGCCTCCGAGCCGCGCGCAGTTCGACGCCACCAGCGGACCCGACGGAGCCTTCTTCTTGGGTGATCCGGACACCGTCGTCGCCAAGCTCGGACGGGTGGCCGATCAGGTGGGCGGGGTGGACCGAGTGTCCATTCAGATGACCAACACGCGACTGGCGCACACCGATCTGCTGCGCGGGATCGAACTGCTCGGAACCGAGGTGGCTCCGCGGGTCGCATCCCTATGACACCCACAGCAATTGGCCGGCGTTCCGCTCGGCGTCCGGGTCCGCGAGGATCGGCAACCGGTTCGGTCGACGATCGTTCCATGATTCGTAGATGCTGCCCTTGATCCGGTAACCGCGTCGGTTGAACTCAGCATGCTCGGTCCCAGCGGTGCAACCTGGTGGGCCGGTCGGACCGTCAACTCCAGTACATAGTCGACCGGGCTGAGGAGGACCAGCAATGCGTGATCGAAGTCGAATGCGGTGCAACGTCGCGGTCGGTGTACTACTTGCCGTTACTGCCCTCGCCAGCTGCGGAAACAATGGGCAGCTAGCTCCGCCCGCCGACTCGTCCTCCACCCCTTCCGTCCAAGCCGAGCCGCTGGCCGGTACGGCCTGGCAGCTCGACGATTCTCGGGCGACTTTCAAGATCACCGGCGACCAGTTGCTTGCCACCAACGGTTGCCAGTATCTCCAGGGCGCCATCACAATCCAGCCCGACGTCATCACGATCAAGTCACCGGTAGCCTCCGCCGGCCCGGTCTGCGCGACGGTCGACCAGCCAGGTCTGAAGGTCTTTCCAGTACTGACTTCACATACCGTTCACTGGCAAGTGATCGGCGACCACCTCAAGCTCACCGACGCAGACGGCCATGCACTGGAGTACAGCTCGCGATGACAACAGGTCGCGCGGTGTGCAACGGACAAGTACGACGACACCACCAGGCAACCTCACCCCGACAGAACCCCGGGTATCTCACATTCAAGCATGACGCTCCTGATAAGGAACGGTGACCGGTACGGGATCGTAAAACCGAAACACTCATTGATGCCCAAAAGATCTCGATGTTCGAAGTCGTCTGCACAGCTGGCCAGAAGTCCTCCGGACGGCCGCCGGGTGATGATCGACCATCTGCGTCGCTGACGGCGGCTTGGGTTACCGCCGACACGATGTCGTTGCGCGTATCAGCGCACGAGCCGCCGCCGATACTTGGATCATGGCGAAGACGAGCGAGAAGGAACCGGAAACCATCACCGCCGACTTCGCGAGGCGGTGGTGGAAGTCGCTGATGGCGAACACGGTTGCGCTGGTCGAGGACGCGGCGCTACTCGCCTCCCATGACAGCCCCGGTCGGGCGCAGGCGCTGATCGTGCTCGCCATGGAGGAGCTCGCCAAGGCGCGCTGGCTGTACGAGGCGGCCGCGTACGAGTGGACGGCACCGCTGGGGCTTTACGGCCTCGAACCGCGGCCGGCTGGCAACGTCGTGCCCGAGGGACTGAGCTCGACCCGCCGGCCCCACGCCGAGAAGCTTCAGGTGGCCGAGCAGTTCGCCTCCGGCCTCGCGGGATTCTGGAGCCTGGAGCGCCGCATGGAGTACTACGAGCGTCCGGACCTGGAGACGTTCACGGCCACGGCGATGCAGCGGAACCTTGACAAGCAGGCAGGCCTCTACGTGGACCGGGACGGCGAGAGCATCACCAGCCCGCTCGCCATCACCGGAGGCGAGATCGCGGACGTCATCCGGCGAACGGCCAAGGTGGTGCAGATGCACCTGATCGAGGACCACACGCGTCAACAGGATGCGCCCGACGCTTCTCTGATCGATTCCGCTGAAGACCTGCACTGGGCGGTCATGCCGTACTCGGACCCCGAGCTGTTTACGGACTTCGTCGCCAGGCACCCGCCGAGCGGAGGCGAGTAGGCCGACGCGCCGGATCGGATGGCCTCTTCGGAACTAGGTGTACCGGAGCTCTACCCTGAGCCCGGAGCCGAGTTGCGGCCGCGAATATGTCACCAACGTGAGGCACAGCGCCGCCGCCCCATTGATCGCCGTGTACAGCTGTCTCAATCAAGGATCGCTCGTCGGTTGGCCGGAGGTCGACTACTATCCGACCATGCGCACGCGGGTTCGGGCGGTCAAGAGTTTGGCCGCCGCGCTACTGCTGATCGCCGCTGGCAGCGTTTCTGGATGTTCGACTCGCTCCGCAGGTTCCGCAGGTACTGATTCAAGTTCCGCCTTCTCCGCCTTTTCCAGGACGCAAGGCCCCAATGACTCCGTCCCGCCGTCGATGTGGTCTCCGGGCGACACCGCGATGGCTACTGACGTGCACACCGACCGACGGGTGGCCAAAAGCAAATCCCTGGCGGTGTACCTGGTTCACTCCGCGCCAGATGTTCTCTGCGTCGTCGTGCAGGAACTCCCCGGAGTCAGCACTGGCAGCCAGAGTTGTAACGCCGGGACCGACGTCGTCGCGCACGGTCTGGTGCAAGGCTGGTCCGGCGACGCCTCGGACCCAGCCACTGACCACACGCTCGTACTTGTCCCCGATGGCTACACCGCAGCCATCACCAACGGGACGTTCGAGTTGGCCGGGCAGGGCGTGCTAGTGGCTCAAGGGGACGGCGTAGAGGTGACGCTGACCAACAACGAGGGCCGCACGCTTCGCCTCTCCACCCCAGCCCGATCGCAACGCTGACTGGTGACGCGGTTTACAAGGGCTGCTCAACGTTGCTTCGGGTGGGCGGAGCTACCAGACTGCGTTGATGGCCGGGGCGGACGAGATGAGGCAGCTGGGTCGGTTCGACGTGCGCGCCGAAGACTTGGCGAAGCCGGGAATGCCTCTGGTTGACCTGATCGGTGAAGAGGGCGCGGAGAGCGTGGACAACATACTCGGGCCTCCACCGCCCGATGGTTGGCGGGTCATTGATGGTGATCTCGCTGCGCCACACCCGGATCCACCCACCCTTGCAGCCCCGTGGGTTAACCGAGATCCCAGCAAATGGATGATGCTCGAGGTGTACCGCTTCGAAGGCCGATGGCGAACGGTTGTCAACGGAACGGGGGAACTGACCCGGCCCACGAGGCAGTGTTCATCCCGCGGCAGGTGTCTCTCAGCACCGGGCGGCAGACAGGCCTGGGACGGGGCACTGCCACAACCCGATAGACGAACGGTCGGCGGGCCGCCGGCGTTCGTGGCTAAGTGGTCAGGTTCGTAAGTTCGTCGGTGGTCATGCGGCGGCCAATTGGTCGGTGTGGCGGTCCAGTCGTTGCAGGAAGTCGTTCAGGTCGGTGGTGGTGAACTTCCACTTGAACGCCGTGGCGGTCTGGTTGTAGCGGGTTTCGAAGTCGGCCAGGCGCCTGGTGATGACTTCGGTGTCAGTGAAGTCTTTGGGCGTCAATACTTTCCGTTGAACTATGGAGAAGAAGATCTCCACCTGATTGAGCCACGAGGCGTGCACCGGGGTGTGCACCATCACCGCATTCGGGAACTGCGCGGCCAGCCGGTCGACGGCCTTGCTTCCGCGATGTGAGGACCCGTTGTCGACCACCCAGAACACTCGCTTCGCCGAGCGGTGGGCTCCTGGGTCATCACCTGCGCCACGAGCGATTCGAACGGCACGATGCCGGTGGTGTCCTCGCACACCGGCCGAAGACTTTCGCCCGGTGGACGTCGTAGGCGGCGAGGTAGGCCACCGCGCCGCGGCGGTGGTAGTCGTGGTTCACCCGCATCATCCGGGCGCTGCCAGGGGCCAGGCTGGGGTGACAGCGGCACCGGGCCTGGATGGACGTTTTCTCATCCGCGGAGATCACGAACTCGTCGCCGGCCAACGGCTCGCCGTCCCATTGACGGCCGTAAAGTTCAAGGACCCGTTGGGCTTTGGTGGCGAAGTTCGGGTCGGTGACGAAGATCCACGACTGGTACTGCCACGGTTTGAGGGCCTCCTGATCCAGCCAACGCCGGACCGTCGAGGCAGAGATCCGGCTGCAAATGCCGTCGGTGATGACCTGCCGGGCCAGTTCCGGGGCCGACCACCGCGACAACGGCAGAGCACTTTCTGCCGCCGGCCGGCAGGCCAACGCCTTGACCTGCGCAACCTGCACCGGGGTGAACCTGGGCGGCCGGCCAGACCGTTTCGCATCGCCCAACGCCGGTAGGCCCGGCGCGGCCCGCCACCGGCGCCGCCACTTGGCGACCGTGTCGCAGCACACCCCCAGGCTCCCGGCGATCGCGGTGTTGGACCACCCCTGCGCGGCGAGCAACACCATCACCACTCGCTGCGCCACACGTTGCGGGGTTCTCCCGGCTCCCGCCAGTTGCAGCAACTCAACCCTCTGGGCGGGAGTCAAGGTGATCTGATCGGCGCTGACCGGGGACATCGAATCCTCCAACTCGGAAGTCTCATCTGTCACTCCAGCCTCATCAGTCACAGGTTCAGGGTGGTCAACGACACGCCGATGAGGCAGGATCACCTTTCATGGCCGCCCCACCCGAGTCGACGAAAACGTCTCTGCAGCAGCGTCTGTCCGGCCGCGCCCGGGAACGCTGGCCGCAACTGACGGGGGTGGACGTCAAATTCCGTGGCGGCTTCGCCTACGTCACCGGACGTCTACCCGACGACGAAACGCTACCGCTGATGCGCCTGAAATACGGAGGCTACGCAGCCTCCTGGGGATTCGCGGTCTACCTGGCCAGCAAAGACGGCTACGAACCCTCATTCCTACCGAACGGACAAATGGCTGGCCTACCCGAAGATGCCCTGGACTGCGCCTGCGGCCTCTACCTCGGCGACCCCACCGCCTGGACCTGAACCACCGACGAACTTACGAACCTGACCACTAAGGGGCCTGCCCGTTGTCGAGGGCGAGCCCGTGTCGCGTAGCGACCGCCGCGAGTCGCTTGTCCCGCGTCCACAGCCGGGCGTCGGCAGTGAGCATCGTTGCTGCCAGCAGGTGCGCATCGATATATCCAATGCCCATACCGAATAGCTGATGGGTGTCGATCAAAGTCAGCACCTCGAACTCTGTGGCGGACGTCGCTTGCGGGAGATTATTGAGCAGGCCGAGGATCTCGGTGCGCTGCGACAGATGGCCGAGCGCAATTTCACCTGTCACCCAGGGGTGGGCCAGAACCCGGCCATCCTGGAGTAGCGAGGCGAGCTCTGCGTCACCGCGGCGGAGATGGTCGATCCAGACCGACGTGTCGACAAGGATCACGCAGTCGTCTGACGGCGCGGTACGGGCGCCGCCTCCGGCTCACTTCCTGCAAGCCGCGCCAGCCGTCGAGCGCTCTCACGCTCGATCAATGCACCCAGCGCCTGCCGAACCAGCGCGCCCTTCTCGTTGGTCCCGGTCAGACGCTGAGCTTCCCGGACAAGGTCGTCGTCCAAGGCGAGGGTAGTTCTCATTTGGCCTCCTGGCACGGTGTACACCATCAAGTGATGACGGTACACGTGCGCAGTAACCCGGGCGTCGATAGCGGCCGGGAAGGCCGCGGTATAACGTCAGGCGCCGCCAGCGATACTTCCAGTCGTTCCGGTCGCCGATCGGTAATCGGAACTGGCGGACCAACGAAACGGCGCGGCTCGACATCGACACCTTTTGTGGTCATACTTGTGACTATGACGACTGTGATGTCACTTGCAAGCGTAAAAGCCCACCTGTCAGAACTGGTCGCGCGCGTGCACACACAGCACGAGCGGATCACCGTCACCGTGCACGGTGAGCCGTCAGCAGTCCTGATCGCCACCGACGACCTCGAGTCCCTCGAAGAGACGATTGCAATCCTTTCCGATCCGGGCACGATTCAGCGGCTGGCATCCTCTGATGCCGAGCTGGCACGCGGCGAAGGCGAGTCCGAGGCTGATCTCGCCCAGGCGATGGCGGAGCGGCGCAGGCGCTCCGTGTGACACACGCTGCGGGTCGCTATTCGCTCGTCATCACCCCCACTGCTCGGCGTCAGCTTGCCGATCGCCTGCCCGAGTCGGCGGCGTTCGCGGCGTACGAGTTCATCGTGGGGCCGCTTCTGGACAACCCGCAACGCGTCGGCAAACGCCTCCGACCACCTTTGAACGACCGTCACAGCGCCCGGCGCGGGACCTATCGCGTCATCTACCGGATCGATGACACCCAGCGAACCGTGACCGTCGTCGACGTTGCACATCGTCGCGACGCATACCGCGGCAACCACTGACAGATGTCGACGCCGCCCGCCGGCCCAGGACCGACCCGAGTGCTGCGGCCGTCCCAGTGCGGGCCAGGCGACCGGTCAGCGATCCATGAACGGATCGCCCGCACGGGTTCAAGGCCAGGCGCTGGTGATCGAGGAATCAGGTGGTGACGACGTCTGCAGAGGGCATGGCCCGAAGACGGCGGTCGGTGGTGACCAGCCGAAGATCGCGCACGATGGCCAGTTGGACGTACAAGGCATCGACCAGCCGCAGCTGATGCCGTCGCGACCAGGCGCCAATGACAAGTTCACCGACACCGTGCCGTTGGATCGGGGCTGCCACGAGGTCACGCAGCTTGGATTCGACGTCTTCGGCCTCGAGGTCGCCAGCCCGATGCAGTCGTCCTAGTGCAGAGAGAACCTCAGCGTCGAGGTGGGCCGGCGCGTGCAGCGCGTATCCCGCGAGTCGCAGGCGAACGGCGCTCCCCAACTCGTTGTCAAGCAGTAGATCGACCATTGCGGATGCGTCGACGACTACCTCAGCCATGGCGCGTCGGAGCCTCGTCCCGCGCGGCGTCAAGCGCATCGAGGGCGCGGTCGTGGGGTACTCGTCCAGTCGAGGAAGTAGTGGCCACCGTGGCAAGCCAGGCATCGGTCGTGCGCTCGGCGAGAGTTCGCCTCACGGCTTCTTGGGTCACCGCCGAAAGGTTCAGACCCGCCTTCTTGGCTTCTGCCGCGAGCTCGTCCGGGAGGTAGACGTTCAGTCGAGTCACAACACACAATATACACACGCTGCCATAGCGTTCCGGAAGCCGATCCGTATGCGGGACGGTCACCGTGCCTGCGGTCAGGTGGTCGTAGCCGTTGAGAGTCGAACCGGAATGAGGGGTTTGGCCGAGACGCAGTTGGAGGCCCGGCAGGCCGGTGGGGTTTGCGGTTGATGCTGCTGTCCGCATTTGCTCGAGGTGGGCATCGTTATCCTGCGATCAGGTCGAATTCGTTGCCTTCGGGGTCGGCAAAGGTCGTCCAACCATCGTGGTGCTGGAGCGCTGATGCTCCGAGGCTGATCAGCCGTCGGGTTTCGGCTGGGAAGTCTGTAGTGATCAGGTCGAGATGGAAACGGTTCTTGACCGTTTTCGCCTCGGGTACCTGATGAAACGCCAGCCGTGGTCCCGACAGGGCAACCTCGGCGGGGGCCACCACGGCATGCTCGGCGGTTGCCCCGTCCTGGACCTGACGGTTCAGCACGTGCGCCCAGAATGTAGCCGATGCTGCGGCGTCCCTGGCATCGAATGCGGCACCGAAAAGTGTGCTGGTCATTAAATTTCTTCTTTCGTTGGGAGGATTTAGATTGTCGATGGGGTGGTTGTTGGGGTGGGTCAGACGGCGGTGCGTCCCCCGTCGACGGGGATGGTCGCTCCGGTGATGTAGCCGGCATCGGCGGAGGACAGAAATGCGACGACGTTGGCGATTTCGCTCGGCTGTGCGGCCCGACCCAGCAGGGTGGTCTGGCCCAGGGCGACGGTGTTGGCCTGATCGGCGCCTTCGGTGAAGACGGGGCCAGGAGCGACGGCGTTGACGCGAATGCCGGCGGCGCCGTACTCCGCGGCCCAGGACCGGGTCATGGCCGTCAGAGCTGCCTTCGTCGCGCTGTAGGCCGCGCCGCCGGCCAATCCGATCGTTCCGGCCATGCTGCCCAGGTTGATGATGCTCGACCCGTGGGCCATGGTCGGCGCGAGGGCTGCGGTCAGCAGGTAGGCGGAGCGCACGTTGCCGTCGAAAAGCCGGTCATAGGTGGGCACGTCCAGTGAGTTGCTCGCACCGAACCAGGCCGACCCCGCGTTGTTGACCAGGATGTCGATCGGGCCGAGGTCGGCGGCCAGCGCGGCGATGGCCTCCGGATCGCTGAGATCCGCCGCGACGAATCGGGCGTGGCCTCCGGCCAATTCGATCTGTTCGACCACGGCCACACCGCGGTTGGCGTTACGCCCGTGGATCAGCACGGTCGCACCGTGAGCAGCCAATTGGAGCGCGACGGCCTTGCCGATGCCGGACGTTGCTCCGGTGACCAGTGCGGTGCGTCCGGCGAGCGGCTGAACGGTGGTGGATGTTGACATTGGCGATGCTCCTTCGATTACTTGTTTGAACCACTTGGTTCAACTAGACTCGAACTTAGACCGGACGGTTCAAACACACAACGAGATGCCGACCACCACTGTTTAGAAGTCATGGTCTAGTTAAGGAGCGATATGGCAGCCCCTGTTCAGCGCCGCCGCACCGCGAAGGAACGCCTCCTGCGGGCCGCCGATGAACTCTTCTACGCCGAGGGCATCCACGCCGTCGGCATCGAGCGGGTCCTGGAGCGGGCCGGTGTCGCTCGTGGGTCGCTCTACTACTCCTTCAAGGGCAAGGACGAACTCGTCCAGGCCTACCTGACGCGTCGGCACAGCCTCTGGGTCGAACGGGTTTCCGCCGGTATCTCCGACACCAACGACCCACGTGAGCGGATCTTGGCCGTCTTCGATGTGCTCGCCACCCTGTTCTCCGAACCCGACTACCGCGGCTGCGCGTTCATGAACGCCACCGCCGAGGCCGTTCCGGGCAGCGTGGAGGTCCAAGTCGCAAAGATCTTCCGCGGATGGATCCACGAGCTGTTCCTGCAACTGGCAACAGACACCCGAACGCCTCACCCAGCCGAGCTGGCCAACACGCTCGTGATTCTTTACGACGGCGCAGTAGCCAACGCTCAGATGGACAAAAACCCGGACGCGGCCAACATCGCCAAAAGCACCGCCAACCTGGTCATGGACTCCGTCAAAGCTCAGCCTCCAACACCAACGGAAGTCCACTCAGGTGAGCTCACAGCTGGCTGAGCGGCGCCTCATCGCCCTGGAATCAGATAGCTCGACCACCGCCTGCAACCCGTAGCGCCCCAGGTCAAGGTCGACCAATTGCGTTTGCCGGAACAGACCGCGGGGTGCGCACCGCACGCAGACCCCGGATCTACGCCCCTCGCCACCTTACGAACATGCCTCCAGGCGTCCCGCACCGCAACGGTAACCGGGCGGCCCGGTGAGCAATGGTCAGCTGGTGCTCGCCCATCTGTCAGTGATCTCGCCCCGTGCGGGTAGCTGAGACTGGACCTATGCCGACGGTCCTAGGATTGCTCGCTGTCGTGTGACCTCTGCACTCAAGCCTGAAGGCCAGATGTCAATGAACGAGGCCATTCGCGGATCCCACCACTGCGAGTCTTCGACAAAGGACACGGCAACGGCGTTCTGGACCTGCCGATCGCCGTCTCTGAGCGCAAGGTCCAAAACTGACAGTCCGGCGATGACAGCGGTCATGTCGTCGGCTTGAAACCGATCCAGCAGCATTCGTCGCAAGTCGGCGACCAACAGATGTAGCAACACCTCGCCCTCTTGATCGGCTAGATGATTGGTAACTGGTCAGGTCTGAGGCCTCGGATCGGCTCCGACCTACCTCGTGATCGACATTTGTTTCTGAAGTTCCACGGAGTGTCGGCGCGCCACGAAA
>NZ_JBEPNO010000052.1:0-8913 GCF_040546275.1 Nakamurella sp. UYEF19
CTGACCGCACCCACACGAACGGGTCCACCTCGACCGGGCCGAGCACGTGGACCGTCGCCGGAATTCCGATACTGCTACGGGTATGAAGATCATTGAGGGCGGATGCCATTGCTGGCGTCGATCGTCGCCGTAAGACGTTCGGTCTACGGGACGGTCGTCAGGGTCTGTTCACCGTGAGTGAGGAACATTGCACGAGCCACACCGAGGCGCCACCGTCGAGGTGATCTGGTCCTCGACCGGCGAGGTCGGTTGCCAGATCGATGAGCTGCGGACCTTCGGCGACACTGCGCACCACGACGATGGCGCGCAGTGACAACTCGCAGAGCGCGGCACGCCCAGCCTGCAAGTCCGAACCGTTGATGGCGATACCGTTCCGGGCATCATTTCCTAGCCGAACGAGCAGATCACCGGCGGCGGAGCTGGTACTCGTCGAAGGTGGTCTCATCGCGTATCCGCCCGGCTGGTTGAACTCAAAATCGGCCTGCTGTTGGTAGAACATCCCGCGGCCGTCGCCAGCGGGCAACAGAAGGATCGCCGAACCTGTCGGGACATGACTGCGTTGCCAGGCCGACCCGAAGTACTCGACCTGCGCCGGCAATGGATAACTCGTGACCGGCTTCGGAACCAAACTGATCAAGGCGATGCCCGCCAGCCCAATCGACACTGCTGAAAGCCACTGGCCTGGGCGGGTCGATGCCAGGTGCAGCCGGCCGGTGAGCTGGTCCAGCCACCGGGCGAACAGCCAGGCGATGACGAAGAACAGCCCGAAGGAGTAGCGGGAGGGCAGGACAGACTCCAGCGCCGGAACACCAGAGAAAATCGGCGTCGTACACAGCACGACGAGCGCAACTCCGGTGCTTGCGACTACCCGCACGGCATGATCCCGCCAGGTCAGCGCCACACCGAGAATGAGCACGATCAGGACCGGCCAACCTAGGTACACCCCGTGCTCGGCGCCGCCGAGGTTGGAGTGTGCTGATGACCCGAACACCTGGCGGACCGACCCGTGCACGAAATCTTCCAATGTCGCCTGGAACTGGGAGGTATCGACGACGACGGCGCGTGATAAGACAAGCTGGGAGATCAGCAGCGGGGAAGCGACACCGATGGTCACCGCGACCGCCACCACCGCGGCGCGCCACGCATCGGCGATCGCTGACCACACCAACGCCGGCTGCACGCACAGGCTCCCCAGCAGCACCAGAACTACCGAGACGAGAAGTATCAGCAGCAGTTCCTCACTGATCCCGAGCTGCGCCGCCGTCACCAGCCCGAGGTACAGACCGGTCCGCATCTGCGTCCGTGGCCGTCGCCACAGCAGATCTTCGGTCAGGATCAGTAGGAGTGGGAGCAGGCCTGTGAACACCAAATTGAGATGGCCCAGCATGTGGCCGCTCATGTACGGGCTGAACGCCAGCAAAAGGGCACCGAAAGCCGCCGGCCACGACCTGGCAACGTGCCGACGCAGCCACCAGAAACTGGTCAGAGCCATCAACGGCGGCCCCAGTGTGATCAGCACGACGAAGCTGAGCGCGGGTCCCGCGGTCAGGGTCAAAGGCGCGGCCAGGACACCGAGAGTGGGCACTGCGGTGTTCCACGCCAGGGATACACCATCCGGGTAGAACAGCGCGTCGGTGTGAAACGGATTGTTCCCGTGCAGCAATGCCCAGGGAACCCACTTGAGGAACCACATCATCTGCATCGGATCATTCGTGTGGTCGACCGAACCCAATGTGGTGCGTATCGGGTCGCGCCACACTTCCCGATACAGAATGAGCGTGCAGGTCAGACCAACCAGAAACACCCCCAGCGACCACCACCGAGAACGCCCACCTCCGGTGACCGGCGCTCCGGTGACCGACGGCCTTTGGTCAAGCCCGCTCATCGTCGCTGAAGGCAGCCCCCTGGTTTGCACCCGGTCAGCCTAAGTGGGTTGGGTAGCCCGGCAACGTTGCACCGTGCAAGACCCGCTGAGTTCTGCGCCACGCAAAACATGGTGTTTCTTCCAGATCCCTACCGCGAGACAAACCCATGACCGGTCATGGATCCATCACCGGACCGCCAGGTCAAAGTTCTGAGGGTGGATGGAACGCCGCCCAATACCATCGATCCGGCCGATGGGAGCCGGGTCGCTTCGAACCAGAACGTGGGTCAGTCTGAACCCGTAGACACCCTTCCTGAGCCTCGATCCACCGCGGCGGGTCTTGTTGATCTTGAAATCGCGTAGTTGATCTTGGTAAGCGTGAGACCTGCTGCGGGCATGGGTGATCGTCCGATCTGTGGTCGGGGTCTCCGGGTGGTGCTGGTTGGGGCCGGGGGTGGCGTGGTGGACGGAGAGGGTCAGGCGACTTGGGGTGGCGCCATGATGGCGTCGAACATTCTGTTGAACAGTGTTTCTCGGCGGCTGCCGACCGGCAGGTGCAGCGTGTGGACCCGCCCGGAGTAGGCGATGCGGGCGGGAATGTTGATCAACGCGGTGCGGATGGTGGCGGTGCGGGCCTTACCCAACCCAGTTTTGGTGAGCGCGGCGGCGGCGCGGGTGAGGTTGTAGGCGATGACCGCGCAGGTCAGCCACGCGGCGTTGGCGTTGAACATCCCGGACGGGAAATGTTTCAGCGCTGAGCTTTTGAGGTCGGCGATGACCTGTTCGACGATGGCGTGGTCGCGGTGGTGAGCCTCGGCGACCAGCGTCGGTTCGCAGCTGTTGGTGGACACTGCGTGGAACCGGTAGACGGTGAACAGTTCGCCTTGGCCTTGCCGGGCGGCGCCGGGGTTGAGGCGTTTCACCCGGCGGACGATCAGCCGGGCGGTGACCTGGTGTTTTCTGGGTTTGGAGGTAAACGCCGTGTAGGTCGTTTCGGCGACCTGCGCGTCGGAGATCCACCGCTGCTGCTCTTCGTCGAAGATCGCCTGCGGATATTTGATCGACACCCAGGCCTGCTCGGGGATCGCGCTGATCGCGGCGGTGATCGCCGGGTCCATCGGCGGCGGTGATGGAAAACCGGGCGCCGGCGGCCAGGACCGCGGCGACGACGCTGTGGTTGTAGAACGCCGAATCCAACCGGGCGCAGATCATCGCCGCCGCGTCACCGGCGCGGCGCGTTGCGGCGATCGCATCGGCAAGGAACTTCCCCGCGCCGCGGGCGGAATTCACCGGCCCTTTGCGCAGGCGGTGCCCGACGATGATCGGCCCGCATGACCTGCTGGAGGTGGAGGCGATGGCCAGTAAAGCGTTGAGGCCCTTCACCTTGTTGTATCCGAACCCGACGCCCTGTTTGGCGTAGCCGTAGGTTTCGCGCATCGTGTCGTCGACATCAAGCCAGGTCACCGCATCACGGTCACCCGGCGCCGCGGCGGGGAGCAGCACCGCCAGCGCGGCCAGTTTCACCAGCAGGACGGCAGCAACCGCCCCGAGTTGCCGGACATGCCCGAAGGTGAAGGCGCGCAGGAACGTCCCCAACGTCGAGGGTGCTTTCACCCCCGGCAGCACCTTGGAAACCGCCCCCTCCCGCAGGACCGCCAGGTCATCGATGCTGTCGGCGCCGGCGAGCATCCCCGCGACGATAGAGGAGACCTTCGCCGCCGGGTCGGCGCCGGCTCCGCCGGGGATCTTCACCAGGGCGGTGACCAGATGCGGCAAGCCCGCGCGGCGGGCCAACCGCATCACCGGGACCAGCCCGGCGGAGCTGATCAGGTTGGGGTCATCGAAGGTCGCGACGACCTTGCCGGATCTGGGATAGTTGCATCTCGCGGATGGCTTTCTGTTCAGGACGATGGGCGACTTAGACAAACACCATTTTCCCAGATCAGGGGCCATCCGCCCCTATCCGCCACACCATTTATCGACCATCTACGCGGTGAATCCAGGCTGAGAGCGGCTACCCCCTCAGGTATGTGGGGCGGGGCAGCGAATTGGCCCCGGTCTGTTGATCACGAATGCGCGGAGGAACGCCGATGAGAACGCTGGTGCTGGGACCACCCGGTGTTGGACGCGGGATCTGTGCAGCGACCGTGGCAGCCGAACAAGCGCTGCCTCTCGTCAGTTCCGGCGACGCGCTCCGAGCAAGCTCTGGTGCGGCGGCTACCGCTGGCGTGCATCTGCTCGAAGCCGCGCTGACCGGACAAACCCCGCCCGCAAGCTACGTCGCAGACATGATCGAGGTCCGCCTCGCGGAGCCCGATGCAGCAAACGGGTGGGTAATGGACGGATACCCCTTCGACCTGGAGCAAGCGACACGATTGGATCGATTCTTGTCGATCGCTGCGGTTGACGTTTCCCGCGTCCTCTACATCGACGCGGACGATGACTACGTCATCGCCTCACTGGTCAAGTACGGCCGGTCACCCGACATTGCCGTTCATCTCCGCCACCGAATGGCCGAGTATCGGCAACGGATCGCCCCAGTGCTGATGCACTACGGCCCGCGTGTCACCCGCATCGACGCGGTCACGTGAAGACACCAGGGCCCAACCTGGTCCAGTCGACGATCGGCTTTCGGACGTCCCGTCAACGCTGTCACCGTCGGTTCGAAGGCCGGCGGGATGGTTTTCGATCTTTCAGACCGGGTCGTGCATCGACTTGGACAAGGCTTGTTCCTGGCGAGCCCGCCGACGCTTCTGAGCGACTCGCACCTTGCGGATTTGAATTTTCGCAGCCTGGACCACCGCAGGCGATTGATCGTTGAGCAGCGAAGCGATCAATGGCTCTCCCTCATCAGCGCCGACCATCCGCTGCAGCGCACTCATGGCATGCAGAGGGACATCATCATCGCGCGCGAGCTCGGCTAGGAGTTCGACCATACGATCCGACCGGCGAAACCGCCCCAGCCGCATCACAATCATCTGACGGCCCTTGCCATAACGCCGGTCCCGGGCCAGCTCGATCAGATCCTCCTGAACAGACTCGTCAGAGACCGTGTCGAGGGCATTTCCGATCGCCCACGCGAGGTGGACCGGGCCGGACCCTCTCTGCCGCTTGAACTCTTCGATCAGCGGCAGCGCCGCTACGGGCCTTGCCCCCCCGATGGCTCAAGGACCGCACGACTTGTTCCTTCACCGCAGGGTCCGTCACCAGCGGAAGCGCAGCGAGCAGAATCGGTGTCGCGGACATAAAGGCGAAGCGGGATGGCGCGATGACGCCCGGATACCCGGAGGCGAACCGACCGAAATCCTCGCTGCTCACGCCCGCCGCCTCAAGCATCGAGCACACAACATTCCGGTCGGACTCGTAGTCGGCGCCTCGCACTTACCGATCATGCCTGAGATCGACCTAGACCCGCACGGGGTCCGCTGACCGGTTCGGTTGCGGATCCGCGAGCGGACCGGTCAGGAATACCACCAAGTGCTTGGGGCACAGTCAGAAGCCTGCGACGATCATGACCGCAGACCGGGACGGATGTGCTCAGTCAAGCGGTCAAGGGTCGGAGGACCATCGTGGTGGACAGGGTGACACTTCAGGTGTGGGTCCTGTATGAGACGTTCTTCCTGCTAGGTGACGGCGAGCCCGGCGAGGACTGGGACGAGGCGTTCGAGGGGCAGGAAAACGGTCTGTGCGGCGCCGCGACAGGGAACTATCTGTGCTTGCGTACCGAGAACGGTCTCAACGAGGTGAGCGTCGCTATACACGGTGCCGGCGATGTGCCGCCCACGATTGATGTACAGGCTTTCGATGTCGTCGAAGTGTCCTTTCCCGCGCAGTCCGAACCATTACGGGTGACGACCTGGGATGGCCAGCTTGTGGCGCAGCTGGCTGATCTGGAGGCCGTTGATCTGCGGGTGAGGTACTCCATCGATCCGGGCGACGGTGACCGACCGGCGCGCTGCCGCCTGGACATGTGGCCAGCGGCGCCTGCCCCTAACGCAATGGTCAGGACGGGTGCCTTCGGCAGGTCCCATCACCGCGAAACAGCCGACAGCCAGGTGACCGTTGCGCACGTCGACGACAGTGACCGGCCTACCCCACTCGACGTCGCCGACTGGTCCATACCGACGACGATGCCGGTCAGTTTCGGTGTGACTTCGGACCCGCCGAGCACATGGAGTGCCATATGGCGACCAGACGGCGAGCCGGAAAGGCTGGAGGCCCGGTGGTACTTCACTGACAACGAAAGTTCAGACGACTGGGTCAGCCTGACCATCCACCCGCACGAGGCCACCGCAGAAGACGACAACGATGGCCTGGCCCCGACAATGAGCACGATGAGATACGAACGGATGCGGGGCGTATCGACCTACAGCTGGGTGCATGAGCGGAGCTTGTTCGAAGTCGACTCGCCACGGAAGGCATTCGCCTCTCGGTAGGCAAACACGGTGCAGGCCATCTCAACGTCGCTCCCCCCGGTTCATCAGCTCACCCGCCTACCGGACGGTTACCGGGTCCTCCACGTCACCTCGTCGGCCCGGGGCCGATTCCAAGCGTGGTCGTTCTACCCAAGTGATGGTCGAAGACTGCACTACGTGAGCATCTCCATCGAGATCGCCCAAAGCCAGGTCTCCGACGATCAGGTCAGCGTGCAAGATCCCCTGGTCAGCGAATTCGTGCGACTGCTGCAACGTGTCGATCTGCACGATGCCGCAGGCGTCAACGCTGGACACCTATTCGCAGACCCGGCGGCCATGCAGGCGGTCCGCTACGTCAATGGCCTCCAAATATCGGGCGGTGCCTCACTTGTCATGGATCAGTACCCACCCGACCCGGCCTTGGCCGAGGCGGGTTTCGCCAGCGTTGTGGAGGCAGTCATGTCGGTAGAGCCAGAGCCACGGACTGCCGGCCAACCGGTTGCCGAGTGAGGAGCTTTTGCAGACCCACCCGGGCCCGGCCGGGCAAGATCAGTGATCAGAACAATCGAACGCTGCACCACCCATGTCCTGCGCATGGCCCATCCATCAGATAGCCGAGACGGGATTAAAACGCCAAGAGGGGCGACGGACGGTCGCCGCCGCACCCTCGAGTAGCTGACCACGATCGCACCGCATACCGAACGGCGACCGGTCACGGATCGGCGCGCCGGTACGTGCGATGCGGCTTCCCGGTTCAGGGCGCCCAGATACCGAAACCGGTGCTCATAATGCCGCACAGAATTAGGACGACGCCTCCGATCGCCCAGCCAGGTGTGCTGTAGACCGGCCCGCCCTTGATCGTCTGCCCTTCGAAGTCGTGACGAGCTGACTCCCGTCTTCTTCGATTGGACACCACTCGCAACAGCGGCACACCGAGCAGTCCAATGACCACACCAAGAACGATCAGGGCAACCCTGGATCCGCCGGTCATCGGGCCGCTGGGCCCGTCGGGGCGGTTGGCCACGATTTCAACAGCGATCGCTAGCGGCGACCACACTTCAAGATTCAACACTTGCGAGATCCTATAGCCGCGTCGATCGTTGGATCAGTCCACTTCGAACCCCGGTCACCGATCGGTGACCGGGGCAGTCATGACGCGCCAGAGTGACAGCGGTCGGCCGCGGACAGATGCAAGGAGACCGACGGGCGGGAGTTCGTCGGATGGGATGCGACGTTCCTCTGCCTGGCGGATGGCTTCGAGAACATCGCCGCTCGGCGCCCGAACAACCAGGAGTGAACTTGTCCAGGCCATCTCACCCGATGTAGCTGTAGATCAACAGCGGGACCGTCACGATAGCGATGACCCAGCAGGCGAATGGTGCGCCCGGCCAGCGACGACGCGCGAGCAAACTGATGATCCCCAGAACGGCCGGCAACCCGACGGCCGCCCCGTATCCCCAGCCCGAGTAGGCCTGACACGTCTGATTTGGTGCGGTGCTGCCACACTTCACCGCACCCGCATAGGCGATGAACACCCCGAATAGAAGGACGACGGGCGACATGAAGATCAGTGCGATACCGGCGCCCGTTCCGCGCCTGTTCACATCGCCGCGACTGCCCCTCGAGGGACCTGGGGCGGTCGGCTCGGTCACCAGTATGAGAGTACGGCCGTACCCGTCAACAGACCGAGCCCCCATTGGGGTCCGGTCTCGCAAGCGGATCCCCCTGACCGGGCACGGATTTGGTTGCCTCAGCGGAGCTCGTTGAGCAGGTTCTCGACGACCGTCAATAACGCGGGCATCCGTTCAGCGACTGCGCTCCAGACGACGGAGTCGTTAATGACGGCGTAACCGTGCGCGAGGATATTGCGCAGGCCGATGATCCGGGAGATGTCGGGGATGCGCTGTGCAACTTCGGGGTCCGCCTTGCGGAGCCTGTTCAGTGCCTCGCCGATGATCTCCAGCTGACGCTCTACTGCTGACTTGCGCAGCTCGTCGGTGGCGTAGCTCTCGGCGGTCAGCCCTTCCGTGAATGTCGTGATCCGGACGCTCGCGGCTCGGACGTCCCAGAGGAACGCTGCCGATTCAGGCAGCATAGAGTTCCTCGGCGCCGGCTAGAGCCGAGGCAGCGAAGTGGGGGTTACGCACTGCGTCGGCCATGACGAGGTCAACTCTTCGACCGAGGATCCGCTCGAGGTCTTCTTTGAGACCGAAGTAGGCGTCGAATGGATCTGCCGTACCTGGGGTGAAGTCGACGAGGATGTCCACGTCGCTGTGCTCGGGTCTGAAATTGTCGCTGGCGGCAGAGCCGAACAAGCGAAGGCGCCGCACGTCGTGCGCGAGACAGGCACGGGCGATCGCCTCACGGTCCATAACCGGGCCAGCGCTCATGGGAACGAATTCTACTGACTGGCAACCGGAGATGCGCACATCCAGCGGGTGCGGGCGTGCGTGGCCCTTGGAGGATCGACGACCCGGCACGTCTGGACGGTCAACGATTGGTGCCCGGTCACCGATGGCCTACCGGAACGGTTTGTGTTGCAGCGCGTCAGCCGTGCTCGGTCGAGCAGGTGCGAGTCTCAGGGCCGGTCGACGCGGTAGATGTAGTGCAGTGGATCGTCCACGGGGTTGTCCG
>NZ_JBEPNO010000053.1:0-7596 GCF_040546275.1 Nakamurella sp. UYEF19
TTGGCTACTTGACACCCGTGGAATATGAGTTAGGATTTAGACATCTAAACGAGCTTGCGGCTTAACTTCGAGTCCACAAAATCGGGAACACTCCAACCTGTAGTTTCGGTAATTCTTCGTCACTTTCAAGACGTTGGCGTACTTGATGCCCGTTGACTGGACTGCATCGATGACGCAGAGGGCCAGGCTGTCGGGGTAGCCATAATCGGCAGGCAACTGCATGGCTGCGTGATCACCGAGCTTGTCGGTGCAACGCGACGTCAGTGCTTCAAGCTGAGCTGGCGTGAGTTTCACGTATGACACCATCGCACGAGCCCCGACAGGCCGGTTAGCCGGCCCATTTCGATCCGAGCCTAGGTAGTCGCAGTGGGATTCAGCATGGTTGCGACGTCGTGTCGGAACCTGGCCGAGGCCAAGTGGTTGGCGGCTGTTGACCGGCCAACATTTGTGGCGGCCGCCCGACGAAGTGCGTCGTCGGTCGGCACTGCGCTTGTCGCCGCAGCCTGCCATCGTCTGATAGCTGCTTCAAGTTCGGCCGGATCGCAGCCGGCCGCGATCCGGGTCAGAACCTCGTCGCGGGCCGTGACTAATGCCGTGGTCAGGAGTGATTCGCTAGCGGCGTTGCCGATATGCGTTCGTGTGTCTCGACCACGCCGCTGTGCCTCTGCTGCGGCTACCCACGAACTCTTCTCGAGTGCCATGGCGCCCTGATCGATCTCGGCTGCCGTTGGATGAGCTGGGTCTGTGGCCACATCGGCCAGGATGTCCACCGCCAACTCGTCGCGCTGCTCGGCTTTGACAAGGACCTCCTCGGCGGAACTCCGGATGGCCCGTTCAGTGGATTTGCGTTTGCGGGACTCAGCATCGGTTTTAAGGTGCGTTTCCCAAAGCTCTTCGTCACGGTTCAGGGCCGGCCCTGGCTTCGGCGAGTGGTTCGTGCCGTTGCACCCGGCGGTTGCTACGAGTTCGCGCAGTCGACTGGTGGCACGCTCGCGGTGGCCGTCCCAGTCGAGCCCGACCATGCCCACGCCGGAGTCCGCATGGCGGGTGACCCGCCATCCGGTCCATAGGTGACCAAGTTCCTCGATAAGACCGGGGTGCAGGAACCAGCACGGCGGTATGACGCTGGGCGGGATGCGATACGTCGGCACGAGCCACTCCAGCCAGGTGCCGAGGTCTGTTAACTCATTCCGATAGTCGCTCGCCCCCAGCAGCTCCCACGGAATCGTGCCAGGACGCTCCGCTTGGTCGGCCGGGTCTAGGCGCGTCGACTGAGGGTCCGGTCCTCGCTGCTTGGAGCTTGTCGTGGCGGTCATGAGATCTCCTTCGAGGTCGGGCCTTGTCACCCCTGATTGCAGTTCAGCGAATTGGAGCTAGATATCCCGACCGTCGAATCGACGGCCGGCAGGGCTCGCAGCGATTGGCCGATCGACCGACTCCGCCAGAGCGCGCAACGCCTGAGAGGCCAGGCGGTAGTCGGCTCGCTGGGAAAACGATGAGCCGTGTTCCGGGGGCGAGCCCAGCGGACGGTCGTCTGTGACGGACCACCGGTCCCGATATGCAGCGACCGTTCGAGCTGCGGACCTCCAGCGCTCGGTCGGGTGCGCGGACGGCGCCGGTAGGGCCGCGATCCATAGGGAGCCTTCGGAGGTCGCGCGGTCCAGGACCGCATCCGCACGGTGCTCGATCAGCAGGTACCGGCTGTTTAGGGCGGTCAGCATTTCCTGGTCGGTCAGGCCGGCCGTGGCGTCGGGGAGTACGCCTGCCACCAGCAGGCGACGAGGCTGGATCTGGTCGATGGTGACCGCGTTCGTCCAGGCACGAAGCTGATCGGCCAGCTCGCCCGCCGTCTCGGGTGCCTTCCGCGTGGCCACTTGGTGAATGCCCGTCTGCACGTCAAGACCCCAGGTGCGAGCGGTTCGGCTGGCCTTGACCAGCTCATCAAAATCGGCCCCGTCGATGAGCGACTGAGTGGCGGGATGGTCGCCGAGCACCGCATAGACCGCCTCGACGGTAGCGACGTCGTGGGCGTAGCTGGCGATGGTCTCCGCTTCAGCAGCGAGCTGCCTGATGGACCCGGCCGCCTCCTGCTCATCGCGGATCATTTCGTGCGCGGAGGGCGCCGCGCTGGAATTGGCCAAGATCGCTTGGACTATCTCTCGCCGGGTCCACGGCTCGGCGTCAGGACCGTGCATGTGAACGTCCCCATCCTCGGATAAACCACCTGGGGTCGGTGGGTCGGTCACCAGGTAGGCCTGGTTGCTCCGCCGGCCTCGTGTCATTGCGACGTAGAACGTCTCGCGGGCCATTGCCGCGCCAGCGAGAACGTGCGCAGTGTCTGTTGTCATGCCCTGCGCCCGGTGCGCGGTGGTGGCGTACCCGAGCTCGACGTGGTGAGCGACGTAGTGGGCCGGCAGCGTGATCTGGGCTGCACCTGCCAGCCCGTCGGCGCCGAGGAGACGGACGGTCAACGAGCCGTCGGTGCGTGCTCGTTCAACGGACCACTGCTGGCCATTGCGGACGAACCCCTCCGACCGTCGACCGGCTCGCGGGCCGGGTCCAGCCCCGGTTCCGTCGGGCAGATACCGGTCGATCTCGCGCGTGACCACGATGTCGCCGCGGCCGGCCGGAGATCCGTCGTGCAGACGCACGGTTCTGTCGTCCTTGACCCGACCGGCGGCGACGAGGTCGGCGCGAGCCCGCAGGTTCAGTTCGTGGACCGAGTCGTTATCAGCCGCGATCAGCAGCGATCTGCTGCCACTGCGGGTGTCGGCGAGCCATCCGTTGTAGGCCGCGTCCGTCATCGCTTCGCCGGCTCCGCCGAGGAATCTCCCATGGTCCAGGTACGCATCGATCGCATCGGCATCGCCCAGACGGATCTCCGCTGCCGCCCTTTCCTCCCACTTGCGCCTGGTGCCATCTGCATCGGTGAAGCGGCGAACAACCGTCAGGGTCGGAGCGTCAGTCCTTGCCGAAGCGATCAGACCGAATGCTCCTCCGGTCTCCACCGGCGAAAGCTGATGGGGATCGCCGACCAGCAACAGCTTGGCTCCCGCTGCGATAGCTTGCTGGGCGAGACGGTCCAGCGCGAAGGTGCCGGCCATGCCGGCTTCGTCGACGATCAACAGTTGCCCCGCGCGGAGGCTCCAGCGGGCGTGCACGGCTCGTACGTCGGCGAGAGCGCCGTCGATGGCGGTCGTATCCACGCCGTCGGCCCGCAGCTGATGCCGCCGGCGGTCGAGGAGGGCGATCCGCTCGGTCCGTTTTCCCTGGAGCTCCTGTTGTGCGAGCCATTGGGCGGTGTTGTCGGTGAGGATGCCGAGATCCGAGGCCAGTACCTCTGCTGCCTTGGCCGAAGGTGCGAGACCCACCACGCTGCCTGCGCCGAACTCGGACTCCCACATGGCCCGGACGCCGGCCATAGACGTCGTCTTGCCGGTCCCGGCCGGACCGACCAGGACATCCACAATCCGGCCCGAGCTGGCGATGATGATGGCGGCCGGTGCCTGGTCTTCGATGGAGAGCCGGTAGCTGCGGCCCGGTAGGACGGACTGCGCCATGACAGCGGCTCGGTCGGCGTTGACTGCCGGACCACCGTGACTGTTCGCGGCCGTCAGGAGACGGTCTTCGGCGTCGAGAACCTGACGTGAGGTGAAGACCTGGGGCCGGCCGAATCGGCTGGTCCCGTCACGCTCGCGGAACGCGTCGGGGGTCGGTGTGAGTTGCCCGGCGGTCAGCATGACGGACAACGTCTCAGCGGCCGTCACGATGCGGTCCCTGACGGCGACGGCGTCACCGGCGCTCGTGAACTGCCAATTTGCCTGTTGCATGTGACGGACTGCTTCGGCGGTGAGGTTCCAACGTGTCCAGGTCGACCGTCGTGACGCCACCTCGTCGACCACCTGCGCCGCCATCGAACTGGTCGCGCTGCCGGGAACGTCGTCAGCGCGGAGCATGACGGGCGGTCGCGTCAGCGCGGCGTCAGCGACGGTCGATGCCCAGCCGACCGGGTCTTGAGCCAGCACCTTCCCTGCGCGCGCGGCCCACATCGTGACGGCCTCGGCCAACGACGTCGACTTCTTCTGCTCCCGAGTGTCCAAGGTGTAGTGCTGGCGCATGCGGTTGAGGGACCGGGCGTCAGGACGGCGGCCGTGCGCGAGTACGTATTGATCGATGGCGATGTCTACCGCTGCCTCGATGTCGGCTGACCGCTGCGAAAAGATCGCGAGCAGGCCGTCGGGGACGCCGACCAACTCACGAGCGCGGCGCCGGCCGCGGCCTCGCTCTCGCCCCTCCCAGTTGATGCCGACCCGGCGGGTGACCTCGTCGGCCAGGAGGAGGTTGTAGGTCTCGCTGTAGGCCACCGCAGCGCGGAAGAGCGACTTGGAGTCGATGGTCCGCCACTTGCCATCGGGTCCCTGGAGGCGGTTGGCGACGGTAACGTGCGTGTGGAGCTGCGGGTCACCCTTGCGGGAGTCCCAATGGTCGAATGCCGATGCGATCATGCCGGTGGTTCTTGTGCGAGCCACTCCTTGAGCGCCGGTCCGGGTGAACAGAGCTTCGTTCTCGATGAGCTCCAGCGTGTTGGCTAAGGCGGCCCGATGTGCGTCGTACAGCTTGATTTGCAGGCCATGGTCCGCGACAGCCCACAGCGCCGAGATCGACTTCGGAACAGAGAACGTCAGGTCGAAACCAGCCACGGCTTTCCTGGTGGGGGTGTCTTGCTCCTCCTTCACGATCTGGCGAATGGCCGCGGAGTGGGCCAGCTCCGGCAAAGTTTCCGGCAGTGCGGCCACGCGGCGTTCGATTCGCTGGGCTCTCGTTCGGTAGGCCGAGGCGGCACTACCGATCTTGCTCCCGGTGATCGGATCGCAGCCAGCCTCGAACAAGGCTCGGAGCTGCTGCTCCGTGACCTCGGATCCGAGCTTTAGGCCGTTGTCGCCCAGCGCGGTCAGGCCGGATCCAATCCACGTTCCGGGTGGGTAGCCGTCGGCGGCGTAGTACCGGGTCATGGGCGAGCCAGCGCGCGGCGACGATCCGTCTCCGGCCGCGATGTGGCTGGTCAGGTAGTCCACGGAGGACATCCGGACCATCGACATCGTCACGATCCGAAATGGGGAGCAGGCGGTGCGAGTTCAGTGACTGGCCTCTGTTGCGACCTTGTCAAACGTCACTACGGCTGTTGACAGCAACCGTTGGACCTCTACTCGAGGTCTTCGGGCCTTGGAGTCCGGCCGGTTCGCCCGCACCGCTAGATGGCGAGGGCGACGGTGGATGCCGGTGCCCGGCCGGCTGGCACCATTGGCGACAACGCCGTGACGAGGCAGCTAGAAGCGGAGCCCAAGGACGTGCAGGAGGATGCTGAGCTTCGTTATGCGGCAACGGAAGTTCTCACGGGGAAGTCGCGCGAGGCAAAACAGACTGTCGGGCTCATTGACCGGAACACAAGCGCCGGGCACGCGACTCCTGTCGATCTCTGCCGGGTCCCGCGGGGGCCGGGTCCCCAGCTGCGAACATGAACCCCGATCTGGCATGCTTCGCATGCGAGATTCAAGGCCGTGAAGAGGAGAGCTTGTTGACAAACCAGACTTCGAACCAGGAGTTCCTTGAGAAAAAGATCAATGAGTTTCGGCGCGCCTACCCGCATGCTGAAGCGCTTTTGACCTATCTTAAGCGTGACGAGCTGCGCGTTGTGCGTGTGGAGCGTGGGAAGCAGGGACGATGGTCCGTCTTCTGTGTACTGCCTGAGACCGCGCAGCAGATCTTCGATATCGACCGTGAAGTGCTATTTCTCGCGACTGACTATGAGAAGGTCGAACCTCGAATCTTAAACGAGCTGCAGAGGCTCCTCCGCGAGAATGCGTCCACGGAGGAGCAACTGGCCGTCCTCGTCACGGTTGATGAACAAGCTGAGCGGCTTGCGCGGCAGCGTGCGGGAGAAACATCTATTCTCGTCTTGGACGCAAAACTTTTACCTTCAGGACTACCACCATTCAGACAGAATCTTGCATCATTGCTCTCGACGGTGGATCATTTTAACGTAACAACTCCACTCACGGCAGCGAGTGCTTTTTTCGGGCGCGAGCGGGATATTGCTTCAGTCCTTCAAAGACTTGATGTGGGTCAGCACACCGGGATCTTTGGGCTTCGCAAGGCAGGCAAAAGCAGTCTGCTAAATCGCGTATCAGGGCTCGAGATCGACCGTAGATGGGCAGTGGGCAACTTAGATCTGAATGAATACTTCGGAACCCCAGGAAGGTTTCGTTCGGAAGTGGTTAAGGCCCTCGCGGATGAGGTCACGCGATTGGGAGGAAATGCCGGCCGTCTGCTCAGCGTATCAGCTCCAAGAGGCGACACCGTACGCGAATTTTGGCTTAGAGATCTAGGGGCTGTCCTAGATAATCTGGGTAGTCTCGGTGTTGCTGGAACCTTACTGGTCATTGATGAGGTCGACACTGCGCTGCCAGGGAGGACGCTCGCTCTAGATGAAGATGAAGATGATTTAGGACTGTTGAGGGCACTTTCACAGTTGAGGGCGTTTGTGCAGCGCAGGCAGGCGCGCGGGTTGCTCGCTCCAGTAATGCTGTGCGCTGGCGTTGATCCAAGCCTCTTCGAGAAGCCGAAAGTTCGAGGGCTAGCGAATCCTCTATATCAATTCGCATCGGTAGAATTCATCGAGCCACTTGATCGGGACGAGCTTCAGGCAATGGTGCGGACGTTGGGGAAGCGAACAGGTATGAGATTCCGAGATTCCGTCTTGATCGACGAACTGCTCGCCGAGTATGGCGGCCATCCACTGTTAACCCGGCAGGCATGCTCGTTCATTCACCGCCATAGGCCCGCAGGTGAGGTCCCGTATCAAGTCGATTTGCAAGACGTCATGAATGCCTTGGAGGCCACAGGACCGGGGACGCCCCTTGAGCACGCGTTAGATATGCCGAGTAGTTTTGAGGAATGGTACCCCGATGAGGCCGAGGCGCTGGACGTGCGCATAAAGCTGTCGAGGGAGGGACGATTTGTCGCGGACATCAAGGGTGTCGAGCATGCGGCTGCGTATGGTCTTCTTCGAACCGATGGATCGGTGCGAATGCGCGCATTAACTAGGGGGATTGTGTAACTGTGGACGCCTCCGGCAATCTCTCGCTGTTTACTGAAGAGCTGGTTCAGAACTTGGTATATGGTCGAAAGATTCTAATCCGTACGCTGGGAGGTGCTGGACGAACGACTCTTCTCGCAAGTGTAGCGGTGTCCTATGAGGACGTAACAGGTCGGAAGCCGATATTGGTAAGACCGGGCGATGGTCAAACGCCAGAGGCGGTCTGTTCGGCTTTGCGCCTAGAACTGGATTCGGTCGGCTTTGCTGCGTTGCTGATCGATGACTGGGGGCGGCTGATGATGGATCATCTAGGAGCTTGGCAGCCCCGTCTGAATAGTTTATGTGTCGACGATCCGAAAGCTAGTGCGATTGGCTTTCTTATGGTCGCGGACACTGGGGAGGATCGGCGATTTCAACCAGCGAGTGCCTCACCTGACTCCAACAATAGCATATCGAGTTTCTCTTTCGGTTTGAGCCATTCGAGGGTTTGACGGGGCCGG
>NZ_JBEPNO010000054.1:0-6610 GCF_040546275.1 Nakamurella sp. UYEF19
ATCAACAAATGTCAACTCCACACCACGCACGAAACTCACTCCTCCGATCAAGATCATCTTACCCGGAGTGAGGCACCCACCCATTTACGTTGCCCAGCAACTCCCCCAGGACTTTCGCCACATTCGCCCGGTTGAGTTCGTCGATGAGTAGGACGTGGATCAATTCTGGCCGTTTTTGCGCCGCCACTGCAATTCTCTTGAGCGGCCCATCGACCACCGCGTAGGTCACCCTCCCGCCGACTAATTTGGGTCGATAACCTTCCACGAAGTCCTCATAGGCGTACGAAGGATGGAACTGAACCTTCTCTACCGTCCCTCCACCCCGCGCCAGGTACTCGGCCAGCTTCCGGGCGACGAAGGTCTTGCCGGTGCCGGGCGGACCGTAGAAGACGACCTGCCTCTTGTCATCGAGAAGCCTGATGATTCGCGCTAAGAAATCTTGACTCAGATACAGCTCATCAGCGAGCCCCGTAAGAGAAGCTTCCGGCATATGCTCGCGGTGGAGCAGCCACCAATTGAACTCTTGCATTCCCCATGGGTCGTCGGCCAGGTAAGGCTCTAGTAGCTCGCGTATTGCGTCGTTCGACGCTACGGCCCTCGCACCCGGGGTCTGGCCATCCGGCTTCTCCAATCCGAGCAGGTCCGCGATCGCCATCTTCCCGTTCGGCCCCGACGTGACGTAGCACGGAATCCACCTTCGTGGGTCTACAACCGCGAGGGCTTTGACCATCATGGCTTCGCCTACAGCCGGCAGCTTCCGCTCCCCGCGAATGCAAGTGTCGAGGCGGTCTATGAGGTCGCCGCCGCCGTACAGCAGGAACCGGAGTGTCTCAGCTACCTGCGAGATGCCGACATCTGTTTGGAGTAGACGATTAAAGCCGGGCTGCGAGCCCGGTGAGCCGTAGGCAGGCCCAGCCAGACGCCGCAACAGCGGGATATTGGGCTCGGCCAGGCCGTCACGTGTGAGTGCAGCGGAGAGTTCCTCCCGCTGCTGGTTCCGCTCTGGATTGCCGTCGATCGGGTAGCCGACCTCGTTGCGAAATTGTCTTACGAGTGCTTCGAGCTCAGGCAACGTCTGTCCTTTCAGGTCGCGTACTTGGACAGCACTGGCGACGTCGAGTGGCGCAAGCGTGCGAATGGCGCGCCACTGCTCCAGGGTCGACGCTGAATTCGTGCCGCCCCACGGACGGGCGAGAACGTCCAACTCGGACAGGACGGGATGCGCCTGTACTTCGGCACGGGTGATCGGAGGCAACACGTGCCGCTCGATGAAGACGCCCGCGCGGTACTCCTGGGTGCCTGCCGGGACCGGTCGGAATTCCAGCGGCGGAGCTACGCGCGGGCTGCCAGCAAGCCGGCCCAGCGCGTACACACCAGCCTCTAAACCAGACTGCCATAGCACCACACCGTCGCCGGCCTTCATCTCAGTACGATGACGAGTCACGAGACAGTCTTCGACGTGGCCTGGTGGCATCGAGGGTAAATTTTCGATCAGGTCCCACTGTTTCGGATTTGCCTGAAAGACCCAAAACTTTCGGTGACCGTCTGACCACGGCGATCCAGCCGGCCAACGCTCCGCGTGCTGTTCTCGGACTCTGTCAGCGAACCCGACATCCAGAGCGAAGAGATAACCCTGTTTGACGCCCCCCACAGAATCGAAGGGGCCTTCGGTACCTGCAGGTTTCGGCAGACTGGTCAAAGAGATGGGCGAGCCGAGCGGAAAGTACTCCACCCGGGTCAGTAGACCTTGGTCTCGTTCCGCCAGAGGTCCGTAGGGCCTGCGGGCGGTGACGACCTCCGTCACAACCTCACCGAGCGCGACCACAGCCCCGCGCCGATAGTGCAGGACGACGTCCCCTGGGTGCATTCGACCAACGTTGAGATGGTGACCAAACTGAGGTCCATCGCTTCCTGCGAAAACGATCCCTGCATCTCGCTCTTCCTCGAAGGTGCGCCCTTGGTTCACCCACCAGACACCTGTCGTCGGCCGCTCAGTCTGACGATTAAAACGAGGTTGAAGGCTTGTCACCAGTTGGGCCTTCAACTCCTGAGGATCAGTCGCCTGCCGCCAGCGGATGTTGCATCCCGACAACCAATGCGACATCTCTGCATCGGTCGCTGAGTGGTCCGGCCTGTCGAGCTCGCTCCCTACTTGCTCACGTAGGACCGAGGAGTCCCGACCGTTGTGCAGGTGCTTCAGGAGCCGATCGCGCAGCTTACTGGTCGAGCCGACATAGACGGCGGTATCGTCTCGAAAAACCACATGAACGCCGGGCGCAACCGGAGCGGCGCGGGCAGCGGCAAGCGTGAATGGCTGCGGCTCGGTAAATCCGTCGAGCTGCCCTGCCTGCGTTGGCATGTTCCCCCAAGATCCGACGATTGTCTGCGGCCCACTACCCGGCAATCAAATCGATGGACCTCGTGGGCAGCTTCTGGTGAGCCAGGCTAGTCCGACCTCGAAGCAGGACCATCAGCGGCGCCCCGAGGCAGTTCCGCCAGCGCAGATACGACAAGGGTCGAGGCCTCGCTGTCTCGCCGAACCTCGACTCAGGGAGGACAGGCGTGAGCGGCCACCGCCTGCCTCGAGCGACATTGCCCGTGGAACCGTAAGTGCGTTGCAGTCCTGGCGGAGGTGATAATTGGTGCCGAGCCTGGTCGCGTACACGTGATCACCGGCTCGACGATCCTCCGAGCCGTGCATGCAGAATCGACGATCGAGATCGCACAGCTCGCACCAGGCGGGCTGAACGGCCTTAGCCCGTTGCGCAATTGGTTGAGGAGCCGGAACTGGAGGGCGGAATGGAGCCGCCGGCCGCGCAGAGGCCATGGGTCGCGGAGCACCGGCGGCTCTGACCGGCCCCGGCAAGACGTTTGGGCCCAAGTTCGAAACCACACCTTGCCGGCGTCGCGCCTTCCACCAGCTACGTAAGCCCATCAAGCCTCCTCATCCTCGTCAGCCATGAGATCCATCTGCCGTGCGGCCGTGTCGTCGTTCCGCCCAGCCTGCCAAGCAACGATATCCAGGGCTCGTAGCGGTGTGATCGAGGGCTTCTCGGCGAACCGCGCAATTTCCTCCCAGAGCCCCGGCTCGCGCAGAAGGTCGGCCTGGACCGCGCCCGCGAACGCCAACATGAACTGCGACCACGAACGCCCCTTGACCCTCGGAACGGGCGCCTCAGGCCCGTCTTGATACACATGCCCTACCTGCCGGTCGTAGAGCGGTATGAAGGCGGGGCGCTTGCGGTGCAGGATCTTGGACAGGACGGTCCCCTCTACGCCGGAAACGGCGCCGCCGTCGATGACCTCGTACAGCTCCGCCAACATCTCCAGTTGCACCGGCTCTGCTCGGGCAAGGGTCCACGTCGGATCAATCCGATGCAACAACGGCTGGAGGCGCGAACGCACCGTGGTCAGCGCCTCGTAGGTAGTGATCTTGAGGTAGTTGACGTTCAGCAGCAGCGGTGCCAAGAAGTCAGCATCGACAAGCGGCTCCATCGCATGCTCGGCATCGAAGCCGTCGTAAGACGGGTAGGCGTACCCGTCACGGGCCGTCAGATAGGTCCGCGCATCGCGTCGAGCGGTAGCGCGATCGACATGCCGACCGCCGATCCGCAGTTGATCCTCGCCGGTCATACGCTCCCTCTGCCCCTCGGATGCACAGGCCCTGCAATGTGGCGCGGACCCCCAACCATCCGAACGTGGCAGGCAAAGCGTTCGCAATGTCCGATAGTGTCCCATGATCGTTAGATGCGCAGCGAGGCTCGGTGGGGAGCGTGAAGTCTTCAGATGGCACAGACCGATCTGATCTAGGCGGTGCTGGCGCTCGCGGACGGCGACGACAGCCTGAACGACAACGCCCGTCTGATCATCCTGGGCGCGCTGGACAGCGATCAGTCCCTCGAGGACGTACTCGGGGGCGGCGGACAGACTCTGGCTGAAGCAGCTGCCGCGGTGGAGGATGCACCCATACCGATCGGCGCCTATCTCAAATCCGTGAGCGTCGCGGGGTTCCGGGGCATCGGCGAGCAACTCACCGTCAAACTGCACACCGGCCCCGGCTTGACCATCATCGCCGGCCGCAACGGGTCCGGTAAGTCCTCCATCGCTGAGGCTCTGGAGATGGCCCTCACGGGCCAGAGCTACCGATGGCGCCGACAGTCTGCTGCGGTCTGGACGGCAAACTGGCGCAATTTGCACGCCGACACCCCCGCCGAGATCCGGGTCGAGTTGGCCGAGGAGGGCGCGGGAATCACCACCATCGGCGTCGACTGGTCCTCCGACGCGGGCCTGCACGACGGCGCCTGCTGGGTGCAGCGCAAAGGCCAGAAGCGTCAGTCAGGCCGAGAGAGTCTCGGCTGGGACGCTGCCCTGGACCTGTACCGGCCGCTCCTGTCCTACGACGAGGTCGGCGGGGTTCTCGAGGGTCCGCCCAGCGGTCTGCACGACAAGCTGCACAGCCTCCTCGGCCTTGAGCCGATCACCGATGGTCAGAAGCGGCTGACCATCGCGTTGAAGGCCCTGCAGATTGCGGCGGCCGAGGCCAAATCAGCGTTGCTGGCGTTGAAGTCGCTGCTGGCCGATTCTGAAGATCCTCGCGCCACCCAGGCTCTTGCGCTCCTAAGCAAACGAACTCCGAACAAGGACGCCGTTGAGCAGCTGGCGACTGGCAGCACCGCGGAGGTCGACTCCACGCTCAGCCGATTAAAGACCCTCGCCGCCCTTACCTGGCCAGCAGAGAGGCAGATGTGCAAACCGCGGCCGACGAACTTCGCTCTGCCGTCGCAGCGTTCGCCCAACAGGCGGGGTCTGCGGCCAACGCGCTGGCCAGCAGATCGCGACTACTCACCCAGGCGCTCGAGTATCACCAGACGCACGGCGACGTCGGTTGCCCCGTCTGCGGAACCGGACGTCTCGACGACGCCTGGGCCGCGGCAACCGCAGCGTCCCTGGCTGCCGAGCTCACCGAGCTCACCCAACTCAACGCCGCGCAACGACGATTAGACGCGGCTCGCAGCGCCGCGCAGCAAAACGTGGACCGTGTCCGCCCTCTCCCCCAGATCGCGGACGACGCCCTCCCAACCCTGGTCGCCGCAACCGAAGCTCACGCGACCTGGTCAGCACCCCCGGCAGCCGACCTCAAGCTCGCTGACCACTTGACCAAGAACATCGCCATCCTGGCAACGGCTTTCGATGCGCTCAAGCGACACGCCCAAGAGTTGGTCGCGGCTCGCGAAGATCTCTGGACTCCCCTGGCGCTCAAGCTCGGCGCCTGGGTCGGCCTCGCCCGGGCCGCGGAGGAAGCGGCACCGATGGTCACGGATGTAAAGGCCGCGTCCGACTGGCTGAAGCGCAGCGCCGGCAACCTCCGCAATCAGCGGCTGACCCCACTCGCAGAACGGGCTCGAGACATCTGGGCCCGGCTGCGGCAGGAGAGCAATGTCGAACTGGGTGCGATCCGCCTCGAGGGCCAGGCAACGTCGCGCAGGGTCGAACTGTCAGCCGAGGTCGACGGTGTGGACGCCGGCGCACTCGGGGTGATGAGCCAGGGCGAACTTCATGCCTTGGCCCTGTCGCTCTTCCTGCCGCGAGCCACCGCTCCGGACAGTCCTTTCCGGTTCATCGTGCTCGACGACCCGATTCAGGCGATGGACCCGGCGAAAGTTCAGGGCTTTGTCCAAGTGCTTCAGGAGCTGGCAGCAGAACGGCAGGTGATCGTCCTGTCGCACGACGACAGACTGCCCGCTGCCGTTCGCCGCGCGAAGGCCAGCGCCCGCATCTACGAGGTCGCTCGGATCGCCGGGTCCAAGGTCGTCGTGAGCGAGTCCTCCCATCCGGCCTCGCGATATCTGGAGGATGGCATCGCACTGGCTCTGGACAAGAACGTTCCTGACGACGCCAAGGACGGGATCATTCCCAGCCTGTGCCGGATGGCCTTCGAGTCGGCAGCGTTCGAGGTCTTCGACGAACGTCTGATCGCGAAGGGCGGCGATAGCGCCGACGTTCAAGAGCGCTGGGGCGGAGCAACAACATTGCGCCAACGACTCGCGCTGGCTCTGTCAGGGGACAAGTCGAAGGAGATCAACACCTGGCTCGGCACCGGGCCTCGCCGGGACGCTTTCAGCGTGTGTAACGCCGGTGTCCACACTGGCTCGACCGGGCATCATGCGGACCAGGTCAGAGCCGTCAAGAAGGCCATCAAGGACCTCCGGGCGTCGGTATGACGGACTCATCCCTACTCGAACTGGCAGAATCCGTGCTCGACGGAGCGGTGGTGATCCCAGGCAGCCACGCGCCGCGAGCCGCGGCTGTGCTGGCTCGGCAAGCGTTCCAGCAGATCGTCGACCGTCGTTGCGATTCGAAGGCCGGAGGCTTTGACCGGGCCAACATGCGTTCAAAGCTGATCATCCTCACCGCGGCGGCCGGCACAGATGTGGGAAGCCGAGCGGAGATCGCCTGGGCCGGCCTGAGCCAGGGCTGTCTGTCGCCTGCCATCGTGAAGGGACCACCTGTGGCGGTTTTCTGCCAACGGCATGGGACCGCCGTTCTGCCAGTTGTAGGACCACCCGGCGTGTCCTGACGCCGGACGTCGCGGGGTGCTTGTTCGATCTCC
>NZ_JBEPNO010000055.1:0-2500 GCF_040546275.1 Nakamurella sp. UYEF19
CTGAGGGAACCTTTGGGCGCCTCCGTTACTCTTTAGGAGGCAACCGCCCCAGTTAAACTACCCATCAGGCACTGTCCCTGATCCAGATCATGGACCTAAGTTAGATATCCAGTACGACCAGAGTGGTATTTCAACGTTGACTCCACAGCCACTGGCGTGACCACTTCACAGTCTCCCACCTATCCTACACAAGTCGAACCGAACACCAATACCAAACTATAGTAAAGGTCCCGGGGTCTTTCCGTCCTGCCGCGCGTAACGAGCATCTTTACTCGTACTGCAATTTCGCCGAGCCTATGGTTGAGACAGTAGAGAAGTCGTTACGCCATTCGTGCAGGTCGGAACTTACCCGACAAGGAATTTCGCTACCTTAGGATGGTTATAGTTACCACCGCCGTTTACTGGGGCTTAAATTCTCAGCTTCGCCGTGAAGCTAACCGGTCCTCTTAACCTTCCAGCACCGGGCAGGCGTCAGTCCATATACATCGTCTTGCGACTTAGCATGGACCTGTGTTTTTAGTAAACAGTCGCTTCTCCCTGGTCTCTGCGACCAAAACATGCTAGCCCGCAAGGGGCTTCACACACCTCGGTCCCCCTTCTCCCGAAGTTACGGGGGTATTTTGCCGAGTTCCTTAACCATAGTTCGCTCGATCACCTTGGTATTCTCTACCTGACCACCTGTGTCGGTTTGGGGTACGGGCCGCTCAGAGCTCGCTAGAGGCTTTTCTCGACAGCATAGGATCACTCTACTTCGCCTCAATCGGCTATGCGTCAGGTCTCAGATTAACGATCCCGCGGATTTGCCTACGGAACCTACCTACACCCTTACACCAGTATTACCACTGACTGGCGGAGCTACCTTCCTGTGTCACCCCATCGCTTAACTACTAACGGTTCGGGTCACGCGCTCCTCGCCGCCAGCCCGAAGGCCGGCATTGGATTGGGCGTTTAGCATTACCGCGCTCGCTATTGGCGCTCTTTCGCGGGTACGGGAATATCAACCCGTTGTCCATCGGCTACGCCTGTCGGCCTCGTCTTAGGTCCCGACTCACCCTGGGCGGATTAACCTGGCCCAGGAACCCTTGGTCATTCGGTGGAGGAGTTTCTCACTCCTCATTCGCTACTCATGCCTGCATTCTCACTCGTGTAGCCTCCACGGCTGGTTTACACCGCCGCTTCACTGGCCACACGACGCTCCCCTACCCATCCACACTCCTGGACCACAAGGGCCGAGATATATATGTGAATGCCGCGGTTTCGGTGGTGTGCTTGAGCCCCGCTACATTGTCGGCGCGGAACCACTTGACCAGTGAGCTATTACGCACTCTTTAAAGGGTGGCTGCTTCTAAGCCAACCTCCTGGTTGTCTGGGCGACTCCACATCCTTTCCCACTTAGCACACGCTTTGGGACCTTAACCGGCGATCTGGGCTGTTTCCCTCTCGACAATGAAGCTTAGCCCCCACTGTCTCACTGCCGCGCTCTCACTTACCGGCATTCGGAGTTTGGTTGATTTCGGTAAGCTTGTGGGCCCCCTAGACCATCCAGTGCTCTACCTCCGGTAAGAAACACGCGACGCTGCACCTATATGCATTTCGGGGAGAACCAGCTATCACGAAGTTTGATTGGCCTTTCACCCCTACCCACAGCTCATCCCCCAGGTTTTCAACCCTGGTGGGTTCGGACCTCCACGACGTCTTACCGTCGCTTCATCCTGGCCATGGGTAGATCACTTCGCTTCGGGTCTAGAGCATGCGACTCAATCGCCCTATTCGGACTCGCTTTCGCTACGGCTTCCCCACACGGGTTAACCTTGCCACATACCACTAACTCGCAGGCTCATTCTTCAAAAGGCACGCCGTCACCTTCCCACAAGGGGTCAGCTCCGACGGATTGTAAGCACACGGTTTCAGGTACTATTTCACTCCCCTCCCGGGGTACTTTTCACCTTTCCCTCACGGTACTAGTCCGCTATCGGTCACCAGGTAGTATTTAGGCTTAGCGGGTGGTCCCGCCAGATTCACAGCGAATTTCACGGGCTCGCTGCTACTTGGGATCCCACTCGGGAGAAATCATGTTTTCGTCTACGGGAGTCTCACCCTCTACGCTTGGTTTTTCCAATGCCATTCGACTAACACGACTTTTTCTTACTCCCTGGAATCTCGGCAGAGAAACCTGAATGGTCCCACGACCCCGATCACGCAACGCCTGCCGGCTATCACGCGCAATCGGTTTAGCCTCATCCGCTTTCGCTCGCCACTACTAACGGAATCGCGGTTGCTTTCTCTTCCTGTGGGTACTGAGATGTTTCACTTCCCCACGTTCCCTCCACATGCCCTATGTGTTCAGGCATGGGTAACACGACATGACTCGTGCTGGGTTTCCCCATTCGGAAATCCTCGGATCTCAGCTCGGTTGACAGCTCCCCGAGGCTTATCGCAGCCTCCTACGTCCTTCATCGGCTCCTGGTGCCTAGGCATCCACCGTGTGCTCTTCATAACT
>NZ_JBEPNO010000056.1:0-3679 GCF_040546275.1 Nakamurella sp. UYEF19
AAGTGCAGCGGCACCTTCTGCATGATCCCGAACCAGTACTGCCACTTCTCGTCCCACCCGGTGCCGTCGAAGCTGAAGACGACGAGCTGCGGCGCTTTCTCGCCCGGCTTCAGCTTGGTGATCCTGAAACCGTCCGGCTCGGTGCCACCGGCCCTTACCCCGCCGTTGTCGTTGGCCGGCACCGAGGTGGGCGAACCGGTCGTCGGACGGCCTGACGTGGTGTGACCCGCGGCCCTGCCGGCGGTCGTGGTCCCGCCGGCGGTCGTCGCTGTCGATCCGTTCGACGAAAGCGACGAGCTGGATCCGGACGTCGCGCGCCCCGGCGGCGTGACGTCGTTCGTCACGGTGACCACCGCATTGCTGCCGCCGGTGCAGGCGCTGAACAACAGCGCTCCGACGACCACGATCGACAGACCCATCATTCGGCGCCGACCAGCTCCCGAGCGACGTCGCCCGCTCCCTACGCCCTGCGTCACCATGGCCTCCTCAACAGCTTCCGCCTTCACGCTTCGGGCCCACCATCAACGGCTCACCCTTGAAAACATCGGAAAGACGTATGTGCCGACCATAGGTTCCCTGTGCCACTATCCCGCGACCACCGTCGAATCGTGGTGAAGATCGCCGAACCGGTCATCACCAGCGATCGGAGGCTTATTTCGCAGGGCAAATTTCCCCCTGACCTGCCGGAGTTCACAGACCGCCGACGTACGGCCCACACCACGCCCCCATCCGGCGCGACCTACCCTGGACGACGCCATGACAACTTCGCCGGTTCCGCACGCAGCTCCGCCGACCAGGCGCAAGAACTGGTTCGCCGTCCAGCCTGTTGACGACTTCCAGATCACCGATCGCCGTGACTCCCCCCGGTCGATCGGTGTCGAGATCACGATCGTGTTCCTGATCACCCTCGGGATGAGCGGTCTGACTTCGTTGGTCAGCCTCATCGAGACCTCGATCAAGGCCTCCCAGGCCAAGGTGGCGATCAGCAGTTTCGCCGTTTCCGTCACGGCACCGAAGTCGACCGTCGGCATGATCGACCTGGTCAAACAACTGCTGCAGGTCGTACAGGGCCTGGCCTGGGGTGCGATCGGCCTCTACCTCCTGTGGCGGGCCGGCATCAGCATCTCGCAGCGACTGGGCCTCAATCTCCGCATGCCGGGTTGGGACATCGGGACCGGTCTCGTCCTGGCCGCCGTCATCGGGATCCCGGGCCTCGGCCTCTACCTGCTCGCCCAACACCTGGGGTTCAACCTCACGGTGCAGGCCAACTCGCTGACGGACGCGTGGTGGCGACTACCGGTCACCGTGCTGCTGGCTTTCCAGAACGGGTTCCTGGAAGAGGTGCTGGTCGTCGGGTACCTGATCACCAGGCTGCAGCAGCTGCGCTGGCCGCTCGGGGGCGTGCTTGCGGCGAGCGCGGTGCTACGCGGGTCGTACCACCTCTACCAGGGCTTCGGCGGATTCGTCGGCAACGCGATCATGGGGCTGATCTTCGGCTGGTTCTTCCTCAAATACCGCCGCATCTGGCCGCTGGTCATCGCGCACTCGCTCATCGACACCGTCGTCTTCGTGGCCTACCCACTGCTCAAGGGCCACGTCAGCTGGTTGCCGTAGGGCTCGCGGCCACGCACACAGCGCCGGCGCACCTGCTTCCGCGAGCGCACGCAGCGGCAACGCACCTGGCGGCGGCGCTGCGGCGGCGTACCTGGCGGCGGCGCTGCGGCGGCGTGGCTGCGCATATAGGAACGACCGTTTTGAGCCAAAAAGGGCCTGAACAGGGCAGATCGGTATGCGCCGGGCAGTTCGGTATGCGCGGGGCCAGGGTCAGCGCAGGGTGAACTGGCGGCCGAGAATGCCGTCGCGGGCGCGGCGCTGGGCCGAGGTCAGGGGCTCGTCCACGGCCAGAGCCTTGTCCAGCCTGACCGCGAATTCCTTGACCGGCTCGTCCCATTCCGAAGCGTGCGCATCACGGTCGAGATCCCAGACCGGCACCAATCGGCCGTGTGCCCGGAACGACCCGACGTACCGCGAACCCTCGCCGAGATCGAGTTCCTCGTCGACCGCGAGGCGCGCGAGCGCAGCCATCAGAGGCTGTTCCTCCTCGGGCCGGACCCAGCGCAGGTGAGCCTTCTCGCCGGCGTCGACCCAGTACGCGCCGGGGAGTCCGGCGACGCGCACGGTCGGCATGATCGCCGTGTTCGCCCGCTCGAGGGACAACGCGACCTCGCTGCCTGCTTCGGGTTCCTCCTCCAACCACCAGCCGAACGAGTCGTGGACGGTGACGTCGAACGGCTCGTCGACGATGAGGTCGGCGAGACTCGGCCCGATGGAGGCGCGCCCGACGACCGACAACACGCTCGACGGCTCGGCCGCGAGGGCCCATTCGAGCGCCGACGCCAGATCGCGGGACAGATCTCCGGAGTGCGTCTGGACCTGCATACCGAGCAGGATCGACCGGTCGGACCGGGTCAGAGCCGCCGCCGCCGCGGGCAGCACCGTGGCGAGCGTGATGGACGGCACATCGGGAGAGGGAGTCTTCAAAGTCAGCTGGGCCGTCGCCGACGGCACGAACTCGCGGAGTGCGATCAGTTCGGTCTCGGCCGCCATGCCGGCGAACGGGCGGGCCACGATCATCTCCGCGGCGTCGGCCGCGCCGTGACAGGACTTGAACCGTCGTCCCGAACCGCAGGGGCACGGGCGTCTGGGGTTGTCGACCCCCTCCGCAGCGGTGTTCGACGGTTCGGCTGAAGCAGCCCTGGCTCGCAGTTTGGTCTTCTTGGACACAGCGCCACCGTATCGGAATCGAGTCGCGCGACCGACCGCACGAGATGACCGGACCTGGCCCGCGTGACGAGGTAGCTGGCGACTTCGAACCCGTCCCCAGTACTCTGCTGGGTGGCGGTGACCACAGATTCTCTGCGTCCGCACCGTCATTGCCCTCTGTAATCACTCGAACGCATACAGGCGCAATCCAGATCAGCACGCTCACGAACCGAGCTCGGTCAATCGCCGGCATACCCCGAGGATGATGATTTTGCCGATCGACGACGTGTGGCTGAGCGCCGAGTCGACTACCCGTGTCGCCGGTCATGACACACCGGAAGCGCCCGCTTCGACCGTCCCTCCGCAGGGTTCCCACCTCCCGGCCTCTTCAACATTTCCGGGGTCCCCACATTCCAGTCAGGCACCATCGCAGGCGACAACGCAGCCACCAGCAGCACCGTCGGTACCCCAGCAGCCCGCAATACGGCGCAACGGCGCGCAGGACGAGAACCTCACCTCCATCCGCGACGACGGCAGCAACGGCGCACACATGACATCGACGAACGGCTCCGACCACTCCGACAACGGGTGGTCTTCCTACGAACCAGGACGGTTCGATCCGACCGCGTTCGATCCGGGACCGGACCTCCCTCCGCTCCCGACCCTCCGACCGCTCCCGACGATTCGCCCGCTGAACCGATGGACGGCCGAACCGCTCTCCCCGCCCGCGGCGCCGACCGTTCTGTCGCTGTCGGTCACCCCGCTTCCCTCGCTGTCGGTTCCGCCGCCGGCTGAACCGGCGGCGGCCTATTCGTTAGGGGCTGAACCGGTAGGGCCTGAACCGGTAGGGCCTGAACCGGTAGGGCCTGAACCGGTAGGGCCTGAACCGGTAGGGCCTGAACCGGTAGGGCCTGAA
>NZ_JBEPNO010000057.1:0-3555 GCF_040546275.1 Nakamurella sp. UYEF19
CACTACATCTACCGCGTCGACCGGCCCTGAGACTCGCACCTGCTCGACCGAGCACGGCTGACGCGCTGCAACACAAACCGTTCCGGTAGGCCATCCCTGACCGGACAGTCAGCGTGACAAATTGCGGGTGCCCAGCGGTCCTTGACCGTCGACCCGCCAATGCTCAAGTCGGACGCCAAGAATCGGCTGGTCTTCTACGATCAAATCTCCACCGGAGCGTCCCGGCGAGTTGCGCACCGGGACCAGACTGTCGATCGGGCTTCCGAACGAGCCTTCCCTCGTGCTCAACCCCCAAGAACGTCGCTTACGGGCGACGATCAACGGGTCAAGCAGAGCGGTCAGGCCTTGATCCAGAGCCGTAGCGCCAGGTTGCGGCCGGTCCGCGGCCAGCGCGAGCATCACCCAGAATTGGTAACCACCCGCGGCACTGCCATCTGCAGCATGGACGGCGAAAAAATGCGTCCGGCGGTGTCCCCTGACGGTAACTGGCTCGGCTTCCAGGCGCCGACACCTCCAAAGATCGGAATTTGCGGTTTGTTGCCACCTCGTGGGTCCACTTTCGGTGCGACCGATCATTGAAGGACAAGGCCCCAAACTTGACCAGCGGCGCACGATGCGCTTGCGCAGACAGATCGTCCTGCAGGGACTGGACCACGGTGCGACCGCGGTCGGACGCCGCGAACACCGGGGCGAGCAGCGGGACCAACCGGTTCCACTGCTGCCGATCCCACAACGGGGTGACGCTCAGACCGGCCAGATAAACTGTGAGGTCATACGGCCGCTGCGCGTACACGGACGAGCCGTCAAACGGCACCCATCGCGGGCCCAGAGGTAGCCGAGCCGAGTTGACACCCCACGCTGCGAAGACCATGCACACCTGATCGGTAGAGGTCACACGGGTGACGAAGTGTCCACCATCCCCGGGAAGCCGCACCTCCACCTGCCAGTACTCAGCATCTTGCGGAGAGCGCCGCACCTGAAAGAACCTCGCGCCCGGGTTTGAGGGGTCATCCAGCACCATCTCGCCCCGAGGAGGTAAACGCTCTACAGCCTCTCGGACAGTGGCCAGCGACGGATCCAGGACATCTGCTGCAGCATCGCTGGTCTCTCCGACCCGCCTCAATCGATGCACGCGACGTCTCCCACAATCCCCGGAACCCGGAACGATCTTGACAATCTCACACTCGCGCAACTGTGCTGACACCGTTGATGCCGTCGGCGGGGCGAGGGTATGCCCAAGTGCTTTGAAACCTTGCTGGCCGTCGAGCCGCAGAAGGTTGAACACGACCCCTTGAAGCACGCCGACGACCGACCGGACGGTTGAACGCACAGGAGGAACGTGACTCAGGTAGCGCGCTTCAAGCCGTGCGCGTGGTGGGCTGACCAGCGCGATGAGCAAACCACCAACCGTTTCGATAGTCGAACGCTGAGCGGGACGGGTGACCATCAGGCGACTGTCACCGCACCGATCGCCGAACGGCGCCGAGCGTGAAGTCACCAATCAGGGCCGCTGATGGCGGGGTTGGGTACGGCCTCGATTGAGCGTCTACACGTCACTGAGGTCACTTCAAGGTCGGCCGTGATCCTGTGGTCGGTACCTTCGCCGCAGCAAGCCACATGGTGTAGCCGATGGTGGCTGGTGCTGTGACGGGGAATTGGGAGCTGTTGGTCAACGCGACCTCTTCGGCGCTGAGCAGTCTGCCGGTGGACCGGTCGAGCACCAGGATTCTTCGCAGCAGGAACCCGGCGTTGGTGTCGGTGCTGATGGCGACGCCGGTCCGGCCGGCGCGGTCGACCGTCGTGCCGAGCACGGTGATGTCGGGTTCAGCGGCTAGAAGTTTCAGCAGCCCACTTTGGGTGGCGGCGGGGACGGGCCGGCCGACGCCCCAGACGTCGGTGACCGCGACGAACCATTCGGAGGTATCCCTGTCCGGGTGCGCTTGGCCCAGTACCTGCTTCAACGCTGCCGGATCGGCGGGTAGATTTTGATACAGCGCGGGCGTACCCGCCGGATTGTCTTGGCTGGTTGTTCCGGTCCGTTCGGGGTTGGAGCGGATCTCGCGGCCCGATCCGTCCGGCGCGGCCCACGTTTCCCGAACGGTCGGCACCACGGCGGAGCTGATCACGTTGCCGTTGACATCCTGGTTGGTTGTGAAGTCCCAGCTTTGAATCTTTGTGTAGGTATCCGGGCCCGAGCCGGGTTCGGGGGGCTGCATGGCGGCGGCGGCGGCCAGTTTGGTGAGCAACGTCGCGGAGTCGCCGATAGCTGTGGAAGCTGTGTAGGACAGCGGCGTCGGGGTGACCGCGCTGGCTGTGCCTCCGCTGATAAGGCTCGGAACAATGAGGACGGAAAGCACCGTGACGGCCGCGATCACCGCAGCGCCGACCAACACCGGGATCCGGCGGCGGCCCGATCCGGTCCTGATCGGCGGCGGGCTCACCGGGGAAGCGAGCCGCTCGTGGTCGTCGTCGGCGACACTGCTGATGATGTCGGCGATGACTTGCTGCAAGTCCTGTTGTGCCGTTGCTGCCTGCCACACGGCGGGCGTCGGCAGCTCCTGCGCTTCCAGCCTCCTGATGGCCACGCGAGTATGGGCGCTCATGCTGGTCCTTTCTTTCCAGGCTGGTGACTGTCGCGGCGGAGTGGTGCGGTAGGAGCGGCTTGTAACGGCGGCACTGGCTGCTGCGCGATCGACGCGGTCAGGTGCCGGTCAGCGCCATCCAGGTCTCGAAGGGCGTTCTCGAGGCGGACGCGGGCGCGATGAAGCCGCACCCGGAACGTCGCCCCGGAGCAGCCCAGCACCTTCGCGGCGTCCCTGTTGCTCAGGTGGTCCCATGCGGTCAGGATCAATACCTCCCGGTCCGTGTCGGACAGGTCGGCCAGTGCTTGCAACACGGTGAGTCGCTCACTGACTTCGCGGCCGGGGTCGCCGGGGCCTGCCTGACCGAACGTCTGCAGGCGGGTCAGTTCGGCGGCCAACGCGTCGTCGCGGGACCCGCCGCGGTGATGCTGACGTGTCAGATTCCGGGTCACGCCCAGCAGCCATGGCAGTTCCGCGGCTGCGGGTATGTCCAGCCGCCGACGCCAGGCGATCAAGAACGTTTCGGCGGCGATGTCCTGCGCGGCGGTGACATCGACCCGGCGAAGGGCGTAACCCAGCACCGCGTGGTGGTGGTCATGGAACAACCGCTCGAACGTTTGGACCTGCCCGGCGGCCACTGGCATCAACACCTCCTCGCATCGTTGCTCAGTAGTGGCCGACCAACGCCGATTGTTACAGCGCCGCCGAAAAACGTTGCAGATAGCCGACGGCGGGCCCTTGCACGACCGGGGGCGTCAGCGAAGCATGACAACAGCGGCAACCATTTGGTCATCTCGCGTTCTTGGCGTGCGGACGACGGTTGAGACCCGAGCTCGAATCGCCGACCGGGTCACCGATCCGCCAGCGGACCGATCAGCGATCGTTGACCGGGCCGGTGGAGGATGTAGATGCCCATACAGTGCTGATGTGGATGCGACAGGTGTGGGAGTGCTGACCTGGCGGCTGCTGACCG
>NZ_JBEPNO010000058.1:0-3349 GCF_040546275.1 Nakamurella sp. UYEF19
ACCCCGGTGAACGACACCGCCACCACCGGACAGAACACCCCGGTCGTCACCGACGTCCTGGCGAATGACACCCACACCACCAACGGCGCCGCCCTCGATCCGACGAGCGTGACGGTGACGGTGGCTCCGACCCATGGCAGCACGACGGTGAACGCCAGCACCGGCGCCGTCACGTACACGCCGGCCGCCGGCTACAGCGGGACCGACGTCTACAGCTACCGCGTCTGCGACAAGTCGACCCCGACCCCGGTCTGCGCCATCGCGACGGTCAGCGTGACCGTCGGCTCCAACACCGTCGTCGCGAATCCGGACAACTCGAGCACCACCCCGGGGATCGCCGTCAGCACGAACGTCCTGGCCAACGACACCAAGGCCGCCAACGGCGCCGCCCTCGACCCGGCGTCGGTCGTCGTGACCGTCGCCCCAGGACATGGCACCACGTCGGTGAACACCACCACCGGCGCTGTTCTCTACACGCCGGCGGTCGGATTCTCCGGGACGGACGTCTACACCTACCGGGTCTGCGACCTCTCCACGCCGACGCCGGTCTGCGCGAGCACCACGGTCACCGTCGCCGTCCCGAACGTGGTGACCGCCGTCGCCGACAACGCGACCACGCCGCAGAACACCGCCGTGGTACTGAACGCCCCGGCCAACGACACCGTCTCGGTCAACGGCTCTCCGCTGGACAAGACATCGGTCTCCATCACCGTGGCGGCCCTGCACGGCACCACTGCCATCAACACGACCACCGGCGCGATCACCTACACACCGGCGCCCGGGTTCTCCGGCACGGACACGTACACGTACCGGATCTGCGACAGCTCCACCCCGACCCGGGTGTGCGCGACCGCGGTCGACACCATCACGGTGCCGAACAACGTCGTCACCGCCGTCAACGACAACTACTCGACGCCGCCGGCCACCCCCGTCGCCAACAACGTCCGGATCAACGACACCAGTGGGACGGGCCAGCCATTGGCGAACCCGACCGTCACCACGCCTGCCGGCCACGGCGCCACCAGCGTGAACGCGGGCACGGGCGTCATCACCTACATACCGAACACCGGCTTCTCCGGGGTCGACACCTACACGTACCAGGTCTGCGACACCTCGGCCTTGCCGGTCTGTGCGACCGCGACCGTGACGATCACCGTGCCCAACGCGGTCCAGGCGATCAACGACAGCGGCACGACGCCGCAGAACACCGCCATCACCACGACGGTGCTGACCAACGACACCATCACCACCGGCGGCTCGCCGCTGAACCCGGCCTCCGTCGCCGTCACCACCCCGGCCGGTCACGGCACCACCGCGGTGAACACCGCCAACGGGGCCATCACCTACACCCCGGCCGCGAACTTCGCCGGCACGGACACCTACAGCTACCAGGTCTGCGACTCCTCCACCCCGACACCGGTCTGCAGCACCGCCGCCGTGACGATCACCGTCCCGGCCAACACCGTCACCGCCGTCAACGACGCCGGCACCACCCCGCCGGTCACCCCGATCACCACCACCGTGCTGGCCAACGACACCATCACCGCCGGGGGCGCCCCGCTGAACCCGGCCACCGTCGCGGTCACCACCGCGGCCGGTCACGGCAGCACGTCGGTGAGCACCACGACCGGAGCGATCACCTACACGCCGGCGAACGGATTCTCCGGAGTCGACACCTACCGCTACCAGGTCTGCGACCGGTCGACCCCGACCCCGTTGTGCGCCTCGGCCCTGGTCACCATCACCGTTCCGAACACTGTGAAGGCGAACAACGACACCGCGACGACACCGCAGAACGCTCCAGTGGTGGTCACCGTGCTGGCCAACGACACCGCCACCACCGGTGGCTCACCGCTGAACCCGGCGAGCGTCACCATCGTCACGGTGCCGACCCACGGCACCACTACGGTCAACGCCGCCGGCCAGATCACCTACAGCCCCGGCGCCGGCTACACCGGCACCGACTCGTTCACCTACTCGGTCTGCGACTCCTCGACGCCGACCAGGGCCTGCTCGACGGCGACCGTGACCGTCACCGTCGGTGCGAACGTGGTGACCGCCGTGAACGACGCCCGCACCACCACACCGACCCAGCCGATCACCACCAACGTGCTGGCCAACGACACGGTCAGCGCAGGCGGCGCCCCCCTTGACCCGGCCTCTGTCGTCGTGGTGACCGCGGCCGGACATGGCACCACCTCGGTGAACCCGGGCACCGGCGGCATCACCTACACGCCGGCGACGGGCTTCTCCGGGGTCGACACCTACCAGTACAAGGTCTGCGACACCTCCAACCCGACGCCCCTGTGTTCCACCGCGACGGTCACCGTGACGGTCAACAACACGGTCACCGCCGTCAACGACTCGGCCGCGACCGCGCAGAACGCCGCGACCACCATCAACGTCCTTGCAAACGACACCATCACCACCGGTGGCGCCCCGCTGAACCCGGCGTCGGTCGCCGTGCAGACCGGCCCGACCCATGGCACCGCCACGGTCAACCCCACCACCGGTGCTGTGCTCTACACACCGACCGCCGGCTACACCGGGACGGACACCTTCACCTACCAGGTGTGCGATACCTCCGTGACATACCCGGTCGCTCCGCTCGCCCCGACCCCGACGCCGAAGTGTGCGGTCGCGACGGTCACCGTCACCATCGGCGGCAACGTGGTCATTGCGACGGACGACACCGACTCGACGCAGCCCGGCACGCCGGTGACGACCAACGTCCGCGCCAACGACTCGAGCTCCACCGGCCAGCCCCTGGCGAACCCGATCGTGACCACCGCCCCGGGCCACGGCACCACGGCCGTCGACGCCACGACCGGCAACATCACCTACTCGCCGGCCATCGGCTTCTCCGGCGTCGACACCTACGTCTACAAGGTCTGCGACACATCGAACCCGACGCCGGTCTGTGCTTCGGCGACGGTCACGATCACCGTGCCCAACGTCGTGAAGGCCAACGCCGACACCGTCACCACCCCGCAGAACACCACCGTCACCACCACCGTGTTGGCCAACGACACGGTGTCCGCCAACGGTTCTCCGCTCAACCCGGCCTCGATGACGATCACTACGACGGCCGCGCACGGTGCCACCACGATCAATCCGGACGGCACCATCACCTACGTCCCGGTCAACGGGTTCAGCGGGGCCGATTCCTACGTCTACCGGGTCTGCGACTCCTCCGTGACATACCCCGTCGCGCCGCTCGCCCCGACCCCGACCCCGGTGTGCTCCAACGCCCGCGTCTCCGTCACGGTGGGGGCGAACACGGTGGTGGCGAACCCGGACAGCGGGACCACCGCACCGGGCACGCCGATCAGCACCAACGTCCGGGTCA
>NZ_JBEPNO010000059.1:0-2746 GCF_040546275.1 Nakamurella sp. UYEF19
TCCACCACGGCAAACTCGTCGAACGATCAGATCGCGACACCGATGTTCAGGAGGTCGCCTAAATGATCTTGATCCACAGGTATTGACAATATCTCGGTGCCCCCGAATACGAGTACGGGGAGAGGTGTGCCGGCCATGCGTTCCCAGAGGGTGCGTGCGTCGGGAGAGAGGTTCTGGTCAGCCTCGACAGTCTTCTGGCCGATCACGCCGGCGCGGTGAATGAGGTCATGTCGGAGTTCGTTCAGCAGTGTGAAAACCTGCCAAGACGGTTGATCGAGCGTCGGGGTGTTGGGCTGCGGGAGATTCTCCCAGTGCTTCTTGACGACCCAGACGGGGGACCCGAATCGCTTGTCCCGTGGGGGGAGAGCCCCGCTGGCTATGAGCATGTCCTCGAAGGTGTCGAACAGAGACTCGTGGATGGAGATGATGTAGGGGATGGCCATGGCGCTGAGGTGGGCTTCGGCGTCTGAAAGCAACTCCTGGGCCCTGTCGGTCTTGAGCGAGAACCGGGGAATGTGTTTGACCAGGGGAAATATCTCACTGATGGTGCGGTCGGAACCGGCGGTCAGTTGCAACGTGTGACTCGCGAGTTGTGATCCTGCGAGCAGAGCCATGACCGCGCTGTTGACCGTTTGACGCTGTTCTAGGTACTGACGGTAGGAAGCGAATTTCACTTCGGGCATGCTCGGCTCTCTTCATCTAGGTCGTTGACCCCCAGCTGGGGTTCCGCTGCCGGTGGTACGGGCATCATGCCGGGTATGTGGTTCGCCAGTGATGACAGTCAGCTCAGCCGTGGGGTGGCCTTCGATAGTGAGGACCGGGCGGCGGGTGTCGTCAGGGACTTTGCTGGGTGGTCAGCGTTCCCAGATTCCGACGATCGGGCAGCGGGTTCCGCTGGCCGCGAACTCGGCCAATCTGGTGAAGCCCGCGTGGTCCTAGTCGGCCCATGGTCAAGCCCGGATGCGCCGTGATGTGAGGTTTACGGCGGGTCGTGGTGCTGGAATGCCCTCGAAAGGCAGTGGATTGGACTTCTATAGAGATCCCCGGTGCGCTACTTCACCCACTACACGCGCAACTGCCGCCTGCGGGTAAATCCGACACTGGGCGAAGCCCGGCGTGTTTCAGATCAATCAACGTTCACCGACACGCCACCAAAAACCTACCCGGTGTAGGTTCATCCGCATGTCCGGCGACGCATCCACCGTCCACGACACGGAGGCACCAGTCGCGCCTGGGACTGGCCTGGTGCGAGTCGAATCAGCTCGAATCGCAAACCTTCGAGGACTGACCGACTGCACGGTCGCTCTCGAACCGGGCTTAACACTGTTGATCGGCCGGAACAGCTCGGGTAAGTCACGCATACTGCGGGCTTTGGCGCTCTCATTCGGCACGACGGCCAGTGCCGACGACTTCACTGTCGGTTCCGAAGCCGAGCCGACGGTGGACGTTGTACTAGCACCGGCATCCAAGGGCGCTCAGGAGTTCGACAGCCGCGTCTCATCGATCTTTGGTCAGCATGTACAGCTGACGTCTGCAGACGGAGCCGAACGCATCGCTTGGCGCACAACCGTCCGCCGATCCGCTGAAGGCTGGGGTGGGCGGATCGACACCCGATTTCTGCGCTGGGACGTTCCGACCACCTCTTGGCGCCTGCCCGAACATGCCGCCGCTCCCGACCGCATACAGCGGAACATCGTGGTCGCCGATCTCGTTGAAACAGGAAGGGACTTGGCCGCTGAGCTCTCCCGTCCTGGCTCGGCAGTGAGGCGGGTGCTGTCAGATCTCGACGTCCCTCAGCAGCAGCGCCAACCGCTGGAGGACGCACTGAAGGACCTCGGCAGTCGCATTGTCGATCAGAGCAACACCTTGGACGCTGTGCGGACTCGCCTCCAACAGCTGCAGCAGACGGTCGGCAGTATTGGTAGTCCAGACGTACACGCACTTCCCGGACGGTTGGAAGAGTTGGTCCGACTTGTAGAGATCGGTCTTGATACTGGCAATGGTGGCCTACCTATGCGTCTGCACGGTTCGGGTGCACGTAGTCTTAGCTCTCTCCAGATCCAGAGCGTGCTGTACGATCGCCGTATAGGTAAGGACGGCGGGGCTGTTCCAACCCATGCGCTGACGCTCTTAGAGGAGCCCGAGTCTCATCTGCACCCGCAGGCCTGTCTCGAGCTTGGAGCGCTGCTCTTGTCGATTCCCGGCCAAATGGTCGCTAGTACGCACTCCCCTCATCTAGTCAGCACCGTCGCAACGAGCTCCTTACGCCTGGTTCGTCAAGTTAACGGGAGAACCGTCGTGCGAGACCTCAATCCCGTCCAAGCCGCCGCGGGGACCCCTACCGCATTGAGGCTGGATGTATCGGTTGTCGAGTGGGAGAAAATCAAACGTCTCGTTGAGCGACCTTTTGGCGAGATCCTTTTTGCTCACGGAATTGTCATCGGCGATGGGGCAAGCGAGCGGGCGTTCATTCCGTATTTGCTGAGTCATGCCTTCGGTGCCGGTTCAGCGGGCATATGCGTCGTAGACCCTAATGGTATGACGAACGCAAAACCACCAATCAAGTATGCGGAAGCTGCTGACATCCCGTGTATAGTATTCCTCGATGGAGACTCGCAAGGACGCAAGGACGAAAAGAGTCTGCCAGACTACGCTAGTGTCGCGTGTTGCAAGTGACTTTACTGTGGATGTTTGAGAAAATGGGGTATGTCCAGAGCTGCCCCGCTGATACTGCGTCCCGGCGACG
>NZ_JBEPNO010000060.1:0-2740 GCF_040546275.1 Nakamurella sp. UYEF19
GGGCGCTTTGACGAACCCGCGTTGGGGCTCAACCCCGCGACACCACCAGATCTATCGCGCAGAGGGAAGGGCCAGCATCTCAAGAAAGATCGAGGCTAGTGATACTCGCGGAGCACTCCTTATTGCGGATCCATTAGTCGTAGGCGACGCCGGCCCGAGCGCTTCCACGGTCGCGGTCTCAAGTTTTGGCCTCAGCTGGTACATAAGTGGTGATTCCGGCGTGTACAGAAGAGTACTGGACGCGGCAACTGCTCGTGGGTGGTCGATGCTAGATCGATATCAGGCTTCGGCAGCACCTGATCGTGTTCGTGACACTGTCTTCAACCTGCTGCTGCCAGCGCTCACCCTGGCACTAGCATTTTCGGCTATTGTCGCCGGCGCCGGGTTCTCCATGATGGCAACGTCGGTGCGCCGGGAGATCGGACTTTTGCGCACACTTGGCGCGGGTGCGGCCATCTCCGCTTGGCTCCTCGTGTTCAACGGTGCCTTAGTGGGCCTTGGTGCGGGCGCGCTCGGCGTCGTCCTTGGCATTGGATTGGGCTGGTTGGCGACGTCTCCAGTGGCAGGATGGTTTGGTCAGATCTGGCCAGGGTTCTCTCTGAGCCCTGGCCTTCTGGCCGCGGGCTTGCTGCTTGCAATTCTTGCGGGAGTTCTAGCATCGTTGCTGTCCGGACGCCATGCGCTCCGTGGCGAGCCGCTCGCCCTCTACCGCGCGGCGCCCCTCCACCTCGTTACCGACCAATCCAGGTCCGCACGGAGCTGGCTAGTCTTGAGTCTTTCGATAGCACTGGTCACTCTATTTGCTCTATATTCGACCAAGGCGACATTCCTGATACCGTGGTCGGCCCTGCTGTTGATCGTGGCGATGACGGCCGCGGTTCGCGCTACCCTTCCTTGGATGGCCTCTAAAATCGGCAACAAGAGCGTCACCGCCCGCCTCGCTTGGCGTTCGATGCTGATTGCGCCAACGCGCATCACTTCTCAGGTAACGATCGTCGGTTCCGTTGTTCTTATAGCGGGGATGGTGTGCGTACTGTTCGGCGGGTTGACGCAGAAAATGGTGGACAACAGGGGCGCAATTCTTCCCGCTGGCGACGTTTCGTTGACAGTTTCTGAGAGCTACACTCCAGCTTTGGTGGAACGCATCGGACAGGAGCTTGACCGGCCGAGTTTGACCATCAGTTACGCGCAGTGGGTCGGCGGAAGCCCTGTGCTGCCATCAGTGGCCGACCTGACGTGTTTACCGGATCCGAATGGTGGAGACTGCGTTCCCCTGGGCCATGTCAGAAGCGAGATACAAGTTGCTGGGAGAACTTGTCAGGCGGATCTCCAGATGCTCCTTGGCCGGCAGCTTACAAAGAACGAGACGGCAACCTGGGCTGCAGGGGGCGCCATCGTTCTCGCGTCTGTGGGAGGGGTCACCGGCAGAATGAATGCGATCGATGCTGAGAGCGGTGAGAGTACTGCAGTCTTTCCTGTAGTGACAACCGCCACGATAGGTTCGTTCACCGGCTCCGAGATTCCGAACGTCTTGTTTTCTCAGGATTTCAAAGGTAAGGTCGTCGATTCATCAACAAGAATCGTCATCTATTCATCGGCAGCAGGTTTGCTTCCTACGGAGCAGCAGTTCGCGCGAGCGCTTGGGGTAGTTGAGGCGATGACCGGGAGTGACGCTCAGCTCTTTGAGGACAAAGGTGCACCCGCAGCCCAGGCCATAAGGTATATCTACGCGGGAGCGCTTCTAGTAATGTTGTTGTTGGCGGTCTCGATCATCGTCCTATTGGCCAGTATTAATCGTGTCGAGATCGCCGGTGAATTGGCGGTTCTTGCGCGGATGGGCGGCCCGGTCATCCTGCGACGGAGAATCGGTGGCATGACAGGTGCGTTTGCGGCCTCCCTAGGTGTTGTGTGCGGAATCGTGGCCATGCTCTTAGTGGCTTGGCCCCTTGCAAGTTCGGCGGAAATCCAAATACTTTTGTCACCATTGTTTTTCCTGCTCGCAACTTGCCTGGTCCTAGTCGCCGTGTCCGCGCTGGCTGGGTTTTGGCTCGCACCGAAGTCCGCCGAAGACTTTTCGTGACAGTAGCGATTGGTGAACGGGCATTTTGGCTTAGCATTCGATACCAGCAGGTACTTGCGGCCTGCTAACCTACGCCACCAATACCAACGGCAGCCGTGAACTTTCCGTCCGGTGATGGCCGGCCAGTTTCTTGGACCTTCGACTCAGGCCACAACCCGGTGGTCCGAAGCTCCGAAGATTGCCGCAGGAGTCAGTGTTTCCGCATGATCAACCTCGTCGCAGGGCAGTGAGATCGCCCAGCAGGCGGGCATTCTCTGATCGGAGGATCTCGTTTTCGGTCCGTAGCCGTCGCAGCGCCGTGCTGGCCACAGCCAACTTGACCACCGAGGATGCGTCAGACCGGCCTGACGGGGTGGTGGCGGGTCGCCGGCTCTCCGGGGCAGCGGTTTTGCGGTGCTGGATGATCTGGCGGCGGATGTCGCTGTTTGCGTAGAGGAAGTCCTTGGAGACCGAAGCTTCCGCCGCGACGGTGTTGAAGTTGATGGGTCGACCCTTGGTGTGCAATGCGATCAGGGCCCGCTGCGCTTTGGCGGTGGCGTCGTCCGACTTTCGCTGGGCGGCCTGTTGTCGCCTGCCATCGTGAAGGGACCACCTGCGGCGATTTTCTGCCAACGGCATGGGACCGCCGTTCTGCCAGTTGTAGGACCACCCGGCGTGTCC
>NZ_JBEPNO010000061.1:0-2488 GCF_040546275.1 Nakamurella sp. UYEF19
AACGCCATCGTCAGCGACCTCCACGTCTGCAAACAGGACAAGGAGATCGAACAAGCACCCCGCGACGTCCGGCGTCAGGACACGCCGGGTGGTCCCACAACTGGCAGAACGGCGGTCCCATCCCCGTGGCAGAAAACCGTCCAACGTGGTCCCATCACGATGGCGAGCGACAGTCGATGAACGCGATCGGGGGCGGGCCGAGCGTCGGATGGCCATGGCGTACCACCAGGGAGGCGAACCCGGTGCATCAGGCAACTGCGCGATCGTGACGTAGCTGCCTTCGAGGTGACGGTTCCAATGGCCGGCCCCGGTGGCTAGCCGACGGTGCAACTCGCGAAGTTCGCGCAGCTCGTCGGCTGCCACCGGGTCTGCGGTGACCGCCAGGAAGTCGACGTCGCTCTGTCGATCACCGCCGTCCATGGCGGAAGAACCGACTAGGTAGGGATGTTCTCCTGAAGAGCCTGTTGTGCGGAGACGGTCAACAGTTGCAGCACCCGGCGTAGCTTCACTCGGGACTCGGCGCTCAGCCGGTCCAGGTCCACCCCGTCGAGGTCCATCACGCCGATGATCGAACGCGCTCCTGCTGCCGCCCTCCGCAACCGGGTTTGGAGTTGAGGAACTCGGCAGCAGGAGCGCTGGCCTGCATCGCGGCGGGCGGATGCGCCACGAGACTCGTTCGAGGTCGCCGACGCTTCCCGCAGACGCGCGCGACAACCTCTCGTACTGCGGGGTTCTCGGCGATCTGAGTGCACCGGACGTGTGGGCGGTCGGCGAGTCCATCGGCGGCGCGCCGCAATCCTTCCCAGGATGCCGCGGGTGGCCGGCGCGGATGGGGTATCGAGGCGCGCGAGACGGTGAAGACGACCTGCTCCGGTCGTGGTGGGTGCGCCGACTGGCGTTCGTGGCACATGCGGGCATGGGGGCGGCTCTGACCACAGGCCAGACCTGCAGTCGGCTCGGGCACTCACTTGGCGTAGTTGCGCTGGTGTCGCACTTCGATGCGGCCGATGTGACGACACGTGCGCCGCGCTGCTCCACGACGTCGGACATCTCCCGACGAGTCACACCGTCGAGGGCGTCGCGGGTTTAGATGATCACGAGGGCGTCGCAGCCCGGATCCTCGAGTTGACGCCGCTGCTGGACCGGCACGGCGTTCTTGTCGCTGACGTCCTGGCCACGGTTGATGGCCGACGGCCGTCCGTCATGAGTAGTCCCCCCGGCGGGTTGAGGCTCGACCACGTGGACTCCTTCGGGCGGTCCGGCCGGGCGCACGGCCGGACCAGTGCGCCTGCGGGCCGGACGTTGGCCGCTTTGACCGTTGTCAATGGCGCCGTCAGTACCGATGGCGTTACCGCCGGCTACTTGTGCGGGCTGATTCGCCGGCGAAGCGCGTCCGCATTTCTCGACGGCGAACATCGTTCCCAGCGGGGTGGTTCGCTACCTGGTGGGAGTGCTGTTGGATCACGCGAGCCAGGGGACCACGGATGCCATCGCCGCGGTGACCGACGCCGATCTCTGGGCCATGACGCTCGGCGATTCACGCACCGCAGAGATGGCCATGGTGCTGTGCCACGACCATGCCGGCTGGAGCATGGACGCGGTCGGTGGCACGCACGGGATCAAGTTCGAGGTCACCCGTCTGCATCTCGACCTCCCCCGTGTCGCCGGCTATGCGATGGATTCCGGAACGAACCCGTTCGGCGATCTGCCCAGGGTTGCCGTGGTTGGGCGACACCTTTCTGCCGGCTGGCGCCTGAAGTTCGCGGTCGATGGGCGTGTGACGAACGCCGACATCCTTGCGCGGGCGCCCTTTCCGAAGAGGCTCGCCTGCGCCCGCTATGGAGCTGGGTGATGCGCGTCCTCGTGAACGCGCCGGCAACATACAGTCGCGCGTCCCCCGGATCGAGACGGGGTGACGGCCCACACGATGCTGCACCCTCCCCGGATTGGTCCTGGCGGGACCGGCTGTGCCGTAGATCGGCCCTCTGTCTGCGCTATGCCGACACGGGCGGCAGACCCCATCCACCCAGGTCCGGCAGCCGGTTTCCCGCCCGGCCGACGTTCACGTTTGTCGCTGACCTGAGGGTCAGGCCGCGGGCCGATGCCGCGATTTGACCTCTCCACCGACCTCACGTAATGTCGTCGGAGTTGCCAGTTGAGCCCTAGAGGCCAAGGCAGCCACACCCTTCACCTAGAGCCTGGTAACAGGTTCGGGCGGAGCTCGCCTCAGGGCGGGCTCCAGGAGGACCGGGACGAGTGGTTTGACACCGCGCATCGGACCGGGTAGCGTTGAATAGGTTGCCCCGAGCAAGGTTGAGAGGCCTTTTGCTGGGTGCGCGTTTGATCTTTGAGAACTCAACAGCGTACCGAAAGTCAGTGCCAACTGATTTATCGTCCTGCTACCCACTTCGCGGGGGTAGGACATCATTTGGTGCATTACGAGATTGTTTGTGGTGGCGCCTTTTGGGGTGTCACTGTGCTAGCTCGT
>NZ_JBEPNO010000062.1:0-2008 GCF_040546275.1 Nakamurella sp. UYEF19
GCTTTTCAGTTGGGTTATTCCGGCCAGGATCGGTTGCTCGGGCCCACGCCGGATTCAGGTCGCAATTCGTCACAACGGCGTTATGAATAACCCTCGGTACCGACGGTACCAGTCTCAGTGAACCTCAATCCTTCGAAAGCTGCCCCAATAAGTGATTCCAATCAGGCAATCGCCTTAACGGAGTCCGACACTGCTGAAATCGTGAATCAAAAGACCATAGCTGCCAAGCTAACTACTTTCAGTGAGATAACCAGACCAGGTGCTCTCGCAAGTAATCTGGAGTCTATTCCCACCGGGTTCAATCCTGATACACCGATATGGGCTGTCGCAGTCCAAGGAATCTTCAAGCCGCAGTTTGCACGGGGTCGAACCTTCGACTGGGGCGTCATTCTGTACGATTCGAGTTCCGGTGCAGTTCTTGGATCGGAAGCCGGGAACGGAAAGATTCCCCCTCCCTTCTAGTTCAGCTGTGGCCCCCATTCGGAGCGTGGAGTGATCGTGCTAGCAATTGTTCTCCTCGTCCGTGACCCGCTCCGGGGGTGCTTTTCATTCCGGACAGTTGAGTGGCGCAGAGTGAGCTCGTGAGGTGGGAGTCGACTAGAGCGTGTCTACTAATCCGCTGGCCTGTCAGCATCGATGATCGTTTTATGGCGCGCACAGGTGTGATCTCGGATGAGTTTCATCGGCCGCGCTTCCACATCCGAGATACAGAGCCCCTGCCACTGGCCAATCCTCTCAGCCTGGCCCTTGAGCGGGCTCGACGCCTACCCGATAGACGAACGCCCACCGGTCAGCGATCCGCAATGGGACCGGTCGAGGATGATGGTGGCCGCCGGTGAACGATGACTCACTGAGGTGGTACGTCCGGACTCAGAGATTCAGAGCGCGTTCCCGGTTCTTCCAATAACCTTATTCGCTCGCACCGTCGGACAGCTGCGACGGAAACACCACCCGACAGAGGGAACCGGACCCGGCTGGGGGCGTCCTGGGGCAATGATTCCTGAACGTCGGAAACGACTGATGTGGCTGAGCGGCACAGCCCTCCTGGCCGCGTCCGGGCTGGTGATCGTCGTGGTGGTGATCGTCCACGCGTTGCAGGCTGAGGTCGCCGCTGGCCTATACGCCGACGCGACTGCGACCGGCGGTGGCGACGGTCCAGGCGGCGTGCCCTCGAACACTGGGCTGCTCATTGGGGGCGCACTGATCGCCGCGGCGCTGCTGATTGTCCTCATTGCGCACCTCACCGGCCCACGACGCGGCCGTCGATCAACCACCGCCGCCGGCTAACCGCCATGCAACCGACAGTTGGGTTAGGCCGGGACTCCGGGGCCGCCGCTTCGCGTGGTCCAACGTCTGACTGCTAGATGCCACGCCCAGGCGATCATGGCGCCGAGCAGCCAACCGGCCAGCACGTCGCTGGGCCAGTGAGCACCCAGATAGACCAGGGCAACGCCGACGCCCAATACCGCTAGCACCAGCAGGGCGCCGAAGATCGCTCGACCCGGCCGCGTCGACCAGAGCGAGGCGAGGAACAGAGCAACCCCGACAGCGGCGGTCACCGCGCCGTCGGTGGAGGGCATCGAGTACCCGCCGGCATGCACCAGGGCCAGTTCCGCCGGCGGCCGCGGCCTCCCCACCACCGCCTTGAGCACACCGGCGCCCACCAACGAAATAGCCGCCCCGCCGGCGACGGTCACGATGACAGCCCAGCGGCGCCGCATCAGCAGATAGCCCAGCACCGCCAATGCCAGCGCACCGAGTACCGCAAGGTGGGTGCCGACGGCCATCACCGCCCGCGAAATCTGCGTCGCCCATACAGTCCGGTGGCCAACCACCCACAACATCAACGACAGATCGGTCCCGGACATCAAGGCAGCCTAATAGCGGCAGGGACATACTTGCTGTGCCGCAGGGCGATCGTTGACCGGGCCGGTGGAGGATGTAGATGCCCATACAGTGCTGATGTGGATGCGACAGGTGTGGGAGTGCTGACCTGGCGGCTGCTGAC
>NZ_JBEPNO010000063.1:0-1977 GCF_040546275.1 Nakamurella sp. UYEF19
GAACGTGCCGCCCCCGCACTGCCCGCCGCGGCCGGGCACCCGGCCGGCCGGTTCGGCCGAGACCCAGGCGAATTCCGCAGTCCCGCAGCGACTCTGACCCTCGTCCACGCCCAGAACCAGACACAGACCCAGCCGGAGGACAACTCATGACCACCACCACTGCCGCCCCAACGACCGCCACCCCACCGACCATCTCCGCCGCAACGACCGCCACCCCGCCGACCATGGCCGGCCCGCCGACGGGGCCGGCCGACCCGATCGGGTCGGACCTCACCGGGCTGCTCCGGGCGTTGAAGCTGTCCGGCATGAAAGACACCCTCCCGGAACGGCTGTCCCTGGCCCGCACCCGGCAACTGGGGCATGCGGCGTTCCTGGAACTGCTGCTGTCCGACGAGGTGTCCCGCCGCGACGCCCGGTCGGCGACGTTGCGGGCGCAGAACGCCGGACTGATGCCGCTGATGCGGCTGGACACCTGGAACGAACTCGCCGACCTCACCTACGACCGACAACTGCTGTCGGACCTGACATCTCTGCGCTTCGTAGAGGCCGGCAGCAACGTGCTGATCCTCGGGCCGGTCGGCGTCGGCAAAACCCACCTGGCCACCGCACTCGGGCACATCGCCGTCCGCCGACGCGCCAGCGTGCAGATGATCCGCGCCGACAAAATGTTCACCCGGCTCCGCGCCGCCCGACTGGACAACACCCTCGAGGCGGAGTTCCGCCGCCTCACCCGCCTGGATTTGTTGATCGTCGATGACTTCGCGTTGCGAACGTTGGATGCCACCACCACGACCGACTTCTACGAGCTCTGCGTCGGACGGCACGACGCCCGCACGAGCACCATCTTCACGTCCAACCGGGAACCGGCGGACTGGACCACGATGACCACCGACCCGCTGCTGGCCCAATCGGCCGTCGACCGGCTGACCGCCGCCGCGCACACGCTGATCATCGAAGGACCATCCCACCGACAACGCCAACAGCGTGTCGTCGTTGACCCGGCCGGGCGGTGACCGGCATGCTCAACCACACCCCACGGTGGTCCCATCCAAGTGGCAACGCGGTGGTCCCATCACGCTGGCAAGCGACAATCGACGACATCCCGGCCGTGGCACTTCAAGCGGAAGAGAACGCAGCATCAAAAGTTGGCGCCGGCTGGACGAATCGGATCCCAGGTCGCTGGGCAGGGCGTAGCTCCAACAGCACGCAGTGCTCACCTACTGCCCAGCCCGATTCACGTCGCGACCACATCAGTGACGACGAACCTGGCCGCAGGCGACTAGGCGCTGGGCATTGGGCACTGGGCACTTAAGAACTCGATCCGACGTGGACGTGGTTGATCAACCGTGCGATCGCAGACCGGCCTGACCCCTGGGAGCGTGTTCACGAGAAGGCCGACGTCGAGATGACACGGGCGACCGACGCCCTCCTGACGTCCCGCTTCGGCCGGTAGATGCGCTGGGCAGAACGTGCGATACGGATTCGACGGGTTGATCAGCAGGGTGACCGTCTCCGATCGCGGATAGGACCCGAGCAAGGTGGCTCCCAATCCGATGGACGACATCGACTGGCCGCGGCCCGCTTCGAGCTGGTCGCATTCCATCGACTGGACCCGGAGCAGGTCACGCTGCCCGATGCGCCTGATCTACATCAAGCCGCACGCGAACGTACTCGAGCGAGCACGGACCATCCTGCAGGCCGATGTGAGGTGCCGTGGCTCGAGGCCTGGCGCGCCACCTCCCGGGCTGCGAGCGGTGGGCACCTCCAGGGAAGTACTGCGGGATCGCCGATTTGGCCGACTTCGATGGTCTAGTCGATCGCGACCACAAGCGCAAGCACCCAGAACGCCACATAGGGGACCATCGACGATTTCTCGTGATGATCCCCTCGTGGGAATGGTGTTCCGGCGGCGACCTACTCTCCCACACCCTGGCGGGTGCAGTACCATCGGCGCTGAAAGGCTTAGCTTCCGGGTTC
>NZ_JBEPNO010000064.1:0-1975 GCF_040546275.1 Nakamurella sp. UYEF19
CGTCAGAAGGGCGGCGGGTCGTAGGTCGGTGCTGTTTCCGGCGCTGGATCCGGATCCGGCGCTGGGTCGGGTGCCGGGTGGGGTGCCGGGGTGGGCGGTGGGGTGGGTTTGATGGGTGGGGTGGGTTGGATGAGTTGGTGGGGTGGGGTGGTGATGCTGCGGCCGAGTGGTGTGGTCCAGGTGGTGGAGTTGTCGGGGTGGATGGTGAGGTGGAATCCGCCGCCGTCTTTGGATCGGTGGTCGTGTTTGCATTGGGGTGAGAGGTTGCGGTGGTTGGTGGGTCCGCCTGTGGAGTAGGCGGTGGCGTGGTCGATTTCGCAGCGGCCGCCGGGTTGGTTGCAGCCGAAGCCGGTGCAGGTTTGGTCGCGCATGATGATGAATTGTTTCAACGCTTCGGGGGGTTCGTAGCGGGTGGTGCCGTAGTCAAGGAGCAGTCCGGTGAGTGGGTCGCAGACGAGGCGTCGCCAGGTGCCGTCGGCGGCGATGGTGAGGGCTTGGTTGTTGCTGATCGGGCCGTAGCCGATGATTTCGCTGACGTTGGGTTGTGCAGGATTGGTTGCGCTGCTGGCGGTGTCGGTGTTTTCCTCGGCTGGGGCGGCGGTCCTGGTCGTCGGGTCTGGGTGGGTGGGGCGGTGTCCGCAGGTGGGGCAGTGGCCGTGGTCGGCGCGGGTGGCGGCGGCGTGCAGCAGGTCGTAGGGGATGAGGACGCCGATCTGGGGGCGTCTGCCGTGTTGGGTGGGCAGCGGGGTGTCGCCCAGGCCGCCGCGGCGCAGGATGGTGTGGAAGATGTCGATGAACACGTCGGCGCGGCGTTGGTCGAGGTTGCGGGGGTCGTCGGGGTGTCGGGCGGCGTCGGCGAGGCCGGTCAGGGTTTCCCAGATGGCGGCGATGTCCTGCAGCGGGGCGGTCAGTGTGAGGTGTCCCATGCCGTCCAGGTCCGCCCATTTGCTGACCCGACGCTGCTTCTTCGCGTGGTCGTGGCGTTCGTCGGCGCCGGCGGGGTCGAGGCGGATGACGTGGCGGTTCACTTCCCGGCGGACCCATTCGCGGCTGCGGCCGGCGACTTTCGGCAGCACCGCCGTTTCCAGTTGGCCGGTCAGTTCGGGGTCGGTGAGGGGGGTGGAGGCGCCGACGATGACGTCGGCGATGTCTTTGCTGATGGTGCCGGCCTGCAGCGCGGCGAGGGTGCCGCGCAGCCGGGTGGTCAGCGCGAATCCGGTGCCCAGCAGGGCGGCGGCGACGGTTTGGGTGCTGGTCAACGCGACGGCCAGTTCGGCGGCGAGGAATTCCTGGTTGGCGGGGTAGGCGTGGGCCAGCGCGGCGGCGTCGGCGTACTGATCGCCTTGCAGGGCGTTGATCAGTTGTTGGCGGGCGGCGAGGGAGTCCAGCAGGACGTGGGCGCGGAGCGAGCCCAGTCCGGTGGCGATGCCGGGGCCGGTGGGTTGGTCGGTGTCGGGTCGTTCTTCCAGCAGCGCAGCCAGTTCGGAGGTGGGGGTGGCGGCGGTGCAGGCGGTGATCCGGGATTGCCAGTAGCCCAGGTCGCCGAGCATTTCGCGGGCCCGGGTGGAGCCGTCGGGGCCGCGGCCGGGGCCGGTCCCGAACAGGCCCAGGCGCCGTCCGGTGGCGATGTCGGTGTGGTCGGGGTCGCCGTGCAGCCATTCCCGGCGGATCCGGGCGGCCCGGTCCGGCTGTCCGGGCAGCAGCAACTCCCGGCCGGCGCCGGGCGGGGTGAGCAGGGTGCGGCCGGCGGTGCGCCGCACGGCTCGGCCCCGCCCGGGTCCGGTGGTGGCTGCGGCGGCGGGTCGGAGGGCGGCGCTGCGGGCGCGGGCCCGCGTCGAGGCGCCTTCGCCGGGTAGCAGCAGGGTGGGTGGGGCCGTCGGTGCGGCGCCGGGGATGAGCATGACGACGTGCTGCCCGAATGCCACCCCCGTTGTCCACATGCACAGATCATACCATATAATCCGAACAAACGTTC
>NZ_JBEPNO010000065.1:0-1808 GCF_040546275.1 Nakamurella sp. UYEF19
CTAGGAGACTCCTGAATAACTGTGTCGGTCCGCCCACCTGATTCGCGGGTTTGGGACGATGGGTGGATGCAGGGTCGAGCGGGTGATCAGCGGGATCTGTTGGATGTGGAGTCGGTGGCCGGGCATTTGTTGAAGCCGGGCAGCGTCTTCGCGTTTCTGGCCGAGCATCGTCGGGAGTTGTTCCCGGATGCGATGTTCGCGGACCTGTTCCCGTCCGGGTCTGGGCGGCCGTCGGTGCCGGTGGATGTGATGGCCGCGGTACTGACGTTGCAGGCGCTGCATGGTTTTTCCGACAGTGAGACCGTCGATGCGGTGACGTTTGACCTGCGGTGGAAGGCGGCGTGCGGCCTGGCGGTGACCGCGGCTGCGTTTCATCCGACGACGTTGACGTACTGGCGGCGCCGACTTGCCGCCTCGACGTCCCCGAACCGGATCTTCGAGGCGGTGAAGGCGGTGGTCGCCGAAACGGGGGCTTTGAAGGGCAAGACTCGGCGGGCTCTTGATTCGACGATTTTGGATGATGCGGTGGCGACCCAGGACACCGTGATCCAGCTGATCGCCGCGATCCGCCGGGTCCGTCGTGACGTCCCCGGCGCCGGGGAGGTCATCGCGCAGCACTGCCTCGCCCATGACTACGACGACCCGGGGAAACCGGCGATCGCCTGGAACGACGCCGATGCGCGGGCCCGGTTGATCGATGATCTGGTCGGCGATGCGCACCGGCTGTTGGGGTATCTCCCGGATCAGGAGTTGGGCCCGAAAGGTGCTGAGGCGGTTGCGTTGTTGGCGTTGATCGCCGGTCAGGACGTTGAACCGGTCGAAGGCAGCGACGGCACCGACGGGCGGTGGCAGATCGCCCGGAAGGTTGCCCCGGACCGGGTGATCTCGGTGGTAGATCCCGATGCCCGGCACGCCCACAAAACGGTGCACCGCCGGCAGGACGGGTTCAAAGCGCACATCGCGATCGAACCGGACACTGGGATCATCACCGATTGTGAACTGACCAAAGCATCCGGGGCACGCAGCAGCGACGCGCAGGTCGGACCCGCTCTACTGGAGGGCGAAGAGTCTGCGGTGCAGGCGTTGGCCGATTCGGCGTACGGATCCGGGCAGGCCAGGGCCGACCTGGCCGCCGCCGGGCATGAGGCGGTCATCAAACCGATCCCGTTGCGCCCGGCGGTGCCGGGCGGTTTCACCCTGGACGACTTCACCATCAACCCGGACGAAACTGCGGTGACCTGCCCGAATGGGATCAGCCGGCCGGTGTCGGCTACCCGGACGGTCAATTTTGGTCGGGCCTGCGACGGGTGCCCGCTGCGGGCGCAGTGCACCACCAGTCCGCGTGGGCGGAAGCTGGGCCTGCACCCGCAGGAGAAGCTGCTCCGCGCGGCCCGTCGGCAGGCCGAAACACCCGAGTTCCAAACGGTTTACCGGCGGCACCGGCCGATGGTCGAACGGTCCATCGCGTGGCTGGTCCGCGGCAACCGGAAAGTCCGTTACCGCGGCACCGGCAAAAACGACCACTGGCTGCACCTACGCGTGGCCGGGCTGAACCTACGGCGGCTCCTGGCCCTTGGACTGACCCGCACCAACGGAAACTGGGCCCTGGCCACCGCCTGAGAGCCCAAAACGGGTCCGAATAGGACCTCATGGACGGTCCTGCTGCCCACCATGACCCCCACCTCCGGATTCGGCAATCCGACTACGCAATCGGCGCCACCACCGCACACCGGCCTGCTCACAGTCCGAGCCCGACACGCCGCCGGCGACGTCACCCCCAAACCCGGGTTGTTCAGGAGTCTCCTAGG
>NZ_JBEPNO010000066.1:0-1690 GCF_040546275.1 Nakamurella sp. UYEF19
CCTCGATCTTTCTTGAGATGCTGGCCCTTCCCTCTGCGCGATAGATCTGGTGGTGTCGCGGGGTTGAGCCCCAACGCGGGTTCGTCAAAGCGCCCGGTGGTCACCTGGGCGGTGCCGGATTCCACGTTCCGGTGGGTTTTCTTGGTGCTGGTCGGGGTGGCGTGGCTTGGGTCAAGTTGGCTGTGGGATGGCGTGCAGTCGGGTCAGGCCGGTGGTGAACAGGTGCCCGTGCGTTGCGTGTCCGGATAGTCGTAGGTAGGTGCGGCGGGATCGGCGGGCGATGGTCCCGGCGACTGAGAACAGCAGCAACCGCAGCCGTTTCGGCTCCCACCGGCGGGCTCCGGCGCCGGTCAAGGCGAGCATCTGCAACCAGGCGGTCAGCTCGGTCGCCAACTGCACGATAGCGACCCAGATCTGGTTTTGCGCGAACGCGGTGAGCGGCAGGTTCCGCAGCCCGGTGTCCTTCGCATTGCGGATCCGGTCCTCGCAACGGGCCCGGTGCCGGTGCCGCAGCTCCAGATCCGCCAGTTGCCCGCGGACGGTGTTGGTGACAAACGCGGTGAGCCGGTTCCCATCGACGTCGGTGAACCGCAACTGGGCGCCGGGGTGCGGCCGTTCAGCGCGGACGATGACCCGCATCCCTGCCGGCCAGGTGCCCAGGTCGAGCATGCCGGTGAGTTCGGTGACCCACGCCCCGTCGCGAACCTTCCCGTCGGCGTCGTAGGCCGGTGTCCAACCAGCTTCGGGGATCTGGTTGATCTTGTCCACGATGTCCTGTGACAACCCGAACCCCACCGAGTACGACAACCCCTGCGCATGCAGCCAGGACAGGAACCCGTGGGTGCCGCCGCCCCCGTCTGCGCGGATCAACACCTTCCGCCCGACCCGGCCGCCGCGGCAACCGAACGGCAACTGCCGCAACGCATCCTTGGTCACTGCGATGTGATCTGCGGCGGTGTTGGACCCGGCCCTACCTTCGCGGAGCATCATCGACAGCGGCTCACCGGTGCCATCGGGGCCGTGATCCACCCACGACCCGAGCGGATGGAAGCCGAAGCCGCGCTTGTAGGTCGGCGACGCGAGTTCCTTTTCTGAGTGGGAGGTGATCAACGTGGCGTCCAGGTCGATCACCAACGGACGCTCGGCGCTGATCTGGTAGTCGGGTGCATCCTTCCCGGCCATTTTCCACACCCGATTACGGACAACACTTCTGGCTTGATGGATCGCCGCCAACGCTGCCTGCGGGGTGGAGGCCAGCGAGTTGATCAACCGGGACACCGTCGGGTCGGAGGCGACCCGGCCGAACACCGCGGGTTCGCTGCGCAGCGCCGCAATGTCGGCCAGGCAGTCCCCGCCGACAGCGACGCTGATCGCCAAGTCCAGCAGAATCTTCCCCGGATCCAGCATCGCCCACTGCTTGCGCCACGGCGCCAGGGCGGTTGACAGTTCCCGGTCCAAACCGATCTTCCCGGCGGCGGCGACCAGCAGCACCGCACCGGCGTTCGACACCACCCGCTTCGCGGTCGTGTCCACTGTCAACGGCGGGTAGAAACCGGTAGGCTGCGACATCAGAAAGGTGCTCCTGTTTGCTGAGAATGTTGACCTTAGAGGCCATCATTATCGCAGGTGAGAGCACCTTTCGCCTACTTCGAAACGCCGACCTCAGCACCCGCATGAAAGCGCGAGGCTA
>NZ_JBEPNO010000067.1:0-1476 GCF_040546275.1 Nakamurella sp. UYEF19
TAACTGGTCAGGTCTGAGGCCTCGGATCGGCTCCGACCTACCTCGTGATCGACATTTGTTTCTGAAGTTCCACGGAGTGTCGGCGCGCCACGAAACAATGGTTGAGATGAATGCGATAATTGTGGAATGATGCAGCCGACGTACACCGAACTGGTGGAACTCATCGTCGAAATGCGCACCGAACTCAATGCCCTGCGAGCGGAGAACGCCGCCCTGAAGGTGCGGGTCGCCGACCTGGAAGCGCAACTGCGGACCAACTCGCGCAACTCCTCCAAGCCACCCTCGACCGATGGCCCCGCCAACCCGCGACCCGTTCGTTGCGGAAGGCCTCCAAGCGCAAGCCCGGAGGGCAGGACGGGCACCGCGGACAGACCCTGGCCCAGGTGGCTGACCCCGACGTGGTGATCCGGCACGAACCCTACGGTTGCCATGGATGCGGAGCCGACCTCACCGGTGCTGCGGAAGTCAACTGTTCCCGCCGGCAGGTGTTCGACATCCCGCCGATCAAGGTGCACGTCACCGAGCACCAGATCATTACCCGCCGCTGCCCCTGCGGGAAGACCACCACCGGCGACCTACCGGCCCAGGCCGCCGCCCCGGCGTCGTACGGACCGACCATGTGCGCAGTCATCATCTACCTGTTCATGGGTCAATTCTTGTCCAAAAAACGTACCGCCCAGGCCATCAGCGAACTGTTCACCATCCCGATCTCCGACGGCACCGTCGCCGCCGTGACCAGCAGAGCGGCCGGTGATCTCACGCAGTTCCTGGACCAGGTCAACGCCCGCATCACAGCCTCGCCGGTGGTGCACTTCGACGAGACCGGGCTGCGCTGCGAAGGTCGCAACCACTGGCTGCACTCCGCGTCCACCCCGCAGTACAGCCGACTGTTCTTCCACCGCAAACGGGGCACCGAAGCGATGGATCAGATGGGGATCCTGCCCGGCTACACCGGCACCGCCGTCCACGACGCCTGGGCACCGTATGACACCTACACCGCCGCGCAGCATGCCCTGTGCAACAGCCACCTGCTGCGTGAACTGCAGGCCGTCACCGACCACCACGCCACCACCGACCAAGCCGACACCTGGTGCTGGGCGCAGCAGATCACCGACGCCATCCTGGGCCTGCACCACGCCGCCGCCGCCAGCAACGACCAACCGGTACCCGCCGCGATCAGCAACAGGCACACCACCGAAATCCGCCACGCCCTGCTCGCCGCCACCCACCCCGCCGGCGCCCTGGGACGCAAACACCGAGCACTGGCCCGCCGCATCGGCAAACGGGAAGTCGACTACCTCAAATTCGCGCATGACCCCGCCATCCCGTTCTCCAACAACGCCGCCGAACAAGAAATCCGGATGGCCAAGATCCGGCAAAAAATATCGGGCACCATGCGCACCCAGAAAGGAGCCCAACACTTCGCCGATCTGCGCTCCTACCTACAAACATGCGCCAAAAACGGCATCACAGCCC
>NZ_JBEPNO010000068.1:0-1432 GCF_040546275.1 Nakamurella sp. UYEF19
GAGCAATAATTGAAACCTGTGGACGAGCGTGGAGGACGTACCTCCCCGGTGGTCCTGACATTTCGACAAACAAGACCCGCGCTGGCAGGCGCTGGTTGGGAAGGCACGTCCGATGTTGAAGGTAGTCGGTCCCGAGCACCCAGAAAAGGTGCACCAGTCGGCCGCGGCTGGGTCGTTGTTGGACGAGTTGATCCGTGACGGCGCCCGGCAGATGTTGGCGGCGGCGTTGCAGGCGGAAGTCGCCGCGTACATCGACCAGTTCGCCGATGTGGTCGATCAGGAGGGGCACCGGTTGGTGGTCCGCAACGGCTCACATCAGGAACGTGACATCGCGACCGGTGCGGGCGCGGTGACGGTGGCCGCGCCGCGGGTCAACGACAAGCGGGTCGATCCGGAAACCGGTGAGCGGCAACGGTTCTCCTCGCAGATCCTGCCGGCGTGGTCGCGTAAGTCGCCGAAGGTCGCCGAGGTGTTGCCGTTGCTGTATCTGCACGGGCTGTCCTCGTTGGACTTCGCGCCGGCGTTGGAGCAGTTCCTGGGCTCCGGTCAGGGTCTGTCCGCGCCGACGGTGACCCGGCTGACCACGCAGTGGCAGGACGAGGCGAAAGCGTTTGCGGCTCGTGACTTGTCGCAGGTGGACTTCGTGTATCTGTGGGTCGACGGCATCCACCTCAAGGTCCGGTTGGAGCAGGAGAAACTGTGCCTGTTGGTGATGATCGGGGTGCGCGCCGACGGCAAGAAGGAACTGGTCGCGTTGACCGACGGCTACCGGGAGTCCACCGAGAGCTGGGCGGGTCTGCTCCGGGACGCGAAACGCCGTGGGATGCGGGCACCGGTGCTGGCGATGGGTGATGGCGCGTTGGGGTTCTGGGCCGCGTTGCGGGATGTGTTCCCGCAGGCTCGGGAGCAGCGGTGCTGGTTCCACAAGTCGGCAAATGTGCTTGCCGCGCTGCCGAAGTCGGCTCACCCCGGGGCGATCACGGCGATGCAGCAGATCTACAACGCCGAGAACGGGGACCTGGCCCGGGTGGCGGCGAAGGCGTTCGCCATCGACTACGGCACCAAGTTCCCCAAGGCCGTCGCCAAGATCATCGACGAGCTGGATGTCCTACTCGAGTTCTACAACTACCCGGCCGAACACTGGGTGCACCTGCGCACCACCAACCCGATCGAGTCGACCTTCGCCACCGTCCGGCACCGCACCAAGGTCACCAAGGGACCCGGCTCCCGCAAGGCCGGCCTGGCCATGGCGTTCAAACTCATCGAAGCGGCCGAGTTGCGGTGGCGGGCGGTCAACGCACCCCAGCTGGTCGCCTTGGTCCGCGCCGGCGCGACGTTCCACCACGGCAAACTCGTCGAACGATCAGATCGCGACACCGATGTTCAGGAGGTCGCCTAAATGATCTTGATCCACAGGTATTGACAATATCTC
>NZ_JBEPNO010000069.1:0-1259 GCF_040546275.1 Nakamurella sp. UYEF19
CTAGTACTACAGTCGCACTTAAGGTTGGTGTCCTCGGGCCCGATAGTGGCAGTGCCGGGCTCGTTGTTGATGCCGTCGTCGCCAGTTTGATCGGGTGAGAGTGTTGCGCTGGTCCGGTGGGTCGGTCCAGATCAAGTGGATCAGCAGTCGCCGGATTTCCGGGACGGTCAGGGCGATGAGGGTGTCGTTTCCCGATTGTGGGCCCCCTTTTTTGACCGGGTGACGGTCAAGAATGCGTGGGCCAGCATCGAGAGTGTGATGTGTCGGTACCAGCCGGTGTATTGCCGGACCTGGTAGTGGTCCAGACCGGTCTGGCCTTTGGAGGTTTGGAAGGTTTCTTCGATGGCCCAACGGGTTCCGGCGACTTTGACCAGTTCTGCCAGGCCGGTGCGGGCAGGTGCGTGGCACAGATAGTAGGCCAGGTCGGTGGGGTCGGTGATGCTGCGGCGGGCCAGCAGCCAATAGTTGGAGTCGGGGAAGTTGATGCCGTGGATCGGTGTTCTGGCCCAGTCATGCAATCGGTCACCTTTGGCTCCTTTGCCCGCTGACCGTCGCCGCCAGGCCTGCGCGGGCAAGGCGCCGATCAATTCATCAGCCCGGTATTCTCGGCCTTCCCGGGGGCCGGCGGCGATGACGTGCTGGTTGACCGGAACGGCCAGAACGTAGGACAGGCCGAGCTCTTCGATCTTCCCGCGGAGCTTGAAGTGCTGCCCGTAGACCTCATCCGCGGTCACCCAGCGGGCCGGCACACCATTGGCCACGGCCCGCTCCAGCATCACCATCGCCTGCTCGGGTTTGGTGGCGAAGGTGACGTCGGCGCCGATTCCGGCGGCGGCGCAGCGGGCCTGGTCCTCCGTCCATGCTTTGGGTAGGTACAACTCTCGATCCAGGAACGTCCGCCCGGCCGGGGTCGCGTAGGTCAGAAACACCCCGATCTGACAGTTCTCGATCCGCCCCGCGGTGCCGGAATACTGCCGGGACACACCGGCGGAGCGGGTGCCCTTTTTCAAAAATCCGGTCTCGTCGATGATCAGCACACCGCCCGGGTCGCCCAACTGCGACACCACGTAGGTCTGCAGATCGTCACGGACCAGATCGGGGTCCCAGTCAGTGGTCGAAAGCAGCCGTTGCATCCCGTCCGGGGTGGCATCCCCAGCGTGCTCCGAAAGTGTCCAGGAGTTCTTCCGTTCCTCCGCTGACAGCAACCCCTGCACATACGCCAACGCGTGCTCGCGGGGCTCTGACCTGGCAAAACGCCG
>NZ_JBEPNO010000070.1:0-1085 GCF_040546275.1 Nakamurella sp. UYEF19
GGCGATTTCAACCAGCGAGTGCCTCACCTGACTCCAACAATAGCATATCGAGTTTCTCTTTCGGTTTGAGCCATTCGAGGGTTTGACGGGGCCGGTTGTTCAGCAGGTACGCGATGTTGTTCAGGTCAAGCTGTGAATGAACGGAAAGGTCGGTGCCTTTCGGCATGAATTGGCGAAGAAGCCCGTTGGTGTTCTCGTTGCTGCCCCGCTGCCACGGTGAGTGCGGGTCGCAGAAGAAGACGGGGATGTCGGTGGCGATGGTGAACTTCGCGTGAGCGGCCATCTCCCGGCCCTGGTCCCAGGCCAGGGAACGCTTGAGCAGTTGCGGCAGCCGGCCCATCGCGGTGCTGAGCAGCACCGCGACCCGATCGGCGGTGTGGTCGTACGGGCAGCGTTGCAAGATGACGAACCGGGTGGTCCGCTCGACCAGGGTGATCACCGCGGAGGCGTTGCCGGCGCCCATGATCAGGTCACCCTCCCAGTGACCTGGCACCGCCCGGTCGTCGGCCTCGGCGGGCCGGTCGGTGATCATCACCATGTCCTTGATCGGCGCTTTCGACGCCAAGACGGCCCGCCGCTCGGCGCGGGACACCCGCTTGGTGCCGCCGCGACGCAACGCGCCTACCAGTTCGACCTTCAGCTGTCCGCGGGCCTGGCAGTACAACGCCTGATAGATCGCCTCGTGCGACAACCGCAGCTCCTGATCCTGTGGATGATCCAGCACCAGTCTGGCCGCGATCTGCCGCGGCGACCAGGCTTGACTCAACCCCAGGTTCACCGCCGCCAGCACCCGCGGGTCCGATTCCACCCGACGGGCCTTCACCCGCAGGCGGTCCCGATCGGCCGAGCGCTGCGCCGCGACCGCCCGATACACCTGGCGTCCACCGTGCCGCTTGATCTCCCGATTGACGACCGTGTCATCCCGACCCAACCGGGCCGCGATCACCCGACCGGAATCACCGGCCTCGATCCCACGGGAAATCTCCTCCCGATCAACAAATGTCAACTCCACACCACGCACGAAACTCACTCCTCCGATCAAGATCATCTTACCCGGAGTGAGGCACCCACCCATTTACGTTGCC
>NZ_JBEPNO010000071.1:0-1083 GCF_040546275.1 Nakamurella sp. UYEF19
GTGTGTCTCCAAAATAACAAGTGATTGCTTGGTAGACTGAGTTATGCGAGCACCCACTCCCGCTTTGGAGATGTCCGACGGTCAGCGTCAGATGCTGGAGGTGTTGTCCCGGTCGCAGACGGCCGCGCACCGCGATGTGCTCCGGGCGAGGGCGCTGCTGTTGGCCGGCGAGGGTATGGCGACGACCCGGATCGCGCAGAAGATCGGGGTGGGGCCTGGGACGGTGACGGCGTGGCGGTTGCGGTTCGCCGAGGAAGGGCTGGCCAAGTTCGGGAAGGTGCGGCCGGGGCGGGGGGTGAAGTCAACGATCCCGCAGTCGGTGATCGATGAGATCTTGGATCTGACAATGAATTCCAAGCCGGATGGGGAGACCCACTGGTCGTGTCGCACGATGGCAGCCAAGGTCGGGGTGTCCAAGGACACCGTGCAGCGGGTGTGGTCGGCGCGGGGTTTGAAGCCGCATCTGGTGCGCACGTTCAAACTGTCCAACGACCCGCACTTTGAGGAGAAGTTGATCGACGTCGTCGGGTTGTACCTGGACCCTCCCGAGCGTGCTGTGGTGCTGTGCATGGATGAGAAGTCCTCGGTGCAGGCGTTGGACCGGACCCAACCCTCGTTGCCGATGATCCCGGGCCGGGCGGAGACGATGACCCACGACTACAAGCGGCACGGGACGACCACTTTGTTCGCGGCATTGGATGTGCTGACCGGGAAGGTCATCGGGTCGTGCATGGATCAGCACCGGCACGTGGAGTTCCTCAAGTTCCTCAAGACCATCGACGCGCAAGTTCCGAAAGGGCTTGCGGTGCATCTGATCCTGGACAACTACGCCACCCACAAGCACGCCAACGTGAAGGCGTGGCTTCTCAAGCATCCCCGGTTTCATCTGCATTTCATTCCCACCTCCTCGTCGTGGCTGAACCTGGTGGAGCGGTGGTTTCGGGAGCTCACCGACAAGGCGCTGCGCCGCGGGGTCTTCCGGTCGGTGCCGGACCTAATCGAAAAGATCGAAGAGTATCTGGCTGCCCACAACAGCAAAGGGATAAAGTTCACCTGGACGGCCACCACGGACCAGATCCTGGC